>CAZQDJ010000007.1:0-44135 GCA_964592275.1 uncultured Pseudomonadota bacterium
TTTTTGATTGTATAGAGATGGATAATCGATACTAGATAGCATTTGAACTATGAGGACTTTGTCTTGTTACGTCTGGATCCCCGTACCGTTCACTCAGTCTAACGAAACATTTTATGTTTCGCCGCGACTTCGTTCTCTGGGGATGACAGTAAAAAAACAAACTTAAAAGATGGATTGATTTAATTTTCGGATAAGCTCTAAGAAGGATTTAGTATTTTTTTAAAAGAAATTTCTGTTATCCGTGCCATGTGATTTTACAAAAGAAAGCGTTGGAGGGATTGCCACGCAAGCTCGCAATGACATGAATCCTAAGTAATACGCTTAAACTTTTTTTCGATCTCATAGGTGCCTACTAACCATTGTGTCGGGCGCCCGTGAGGGCAAGAGAATCGGCGTTCTGTTGTTTCTAGATCGCGCAATAACTGTTCCATTGCATCCATGGTTAAAACATCGCCCGCTTTAACAGCTGCTTTGCAAGCAAGTTGAGCTCTCATTTTTTCCGTCAGCAGTTTAAAAAAGTCTGCCGCTGGTTGAGAATCATTTTCTTTGATCCATCCAACTAATTCTTGAATGAGTTCTTGTAAAGGAATTTGCTTTGCATACACAGGAACGGCGGTAACACGTAATTGTTCTTCACCGAACTGTTCGCAAATGATGCCCTGTTTTTGAAGTAATGAACTGTAAGGCATAAGAAGAGTAAGATCTGCTGGAGAAAGGGTAATAATGAGTGGGAATAAAAGTTGTATTGTTTCTGTTTTTCCAAAATTTTTCTCAAACCGTTCATATAAAATGCGTTCATGTGCCGCATGTTGATCAATTACTAACATGCCATCTTTGTGTTCAAGGAGAAGATATGTTTTATGAAGTTGGCCAATAATACGATAACTTTTTTCTTCCACTGTATTGAGATTTTCATCCGTAAATGGTTCATCAGGAATTGCCATTACTAGTTGAGGATGTATTTCTTCAAAAGGTAATTCGTTTGAGTATGTATTTTTTGAAAATGATTGAGCTGGAAAATTGTAGGATTGCGGCGTAATCGATCTTTCAAAAAATGGGTTAAGCGGAGGATTGTTTTTATTAAAAAATGGTTCAGAAACATACTGAGGATTTGCTTTATGCACTGGCGTAAGCCTCTGTGACGTATAGTGTTCAAGTGTTGTTGTAATAGCTTTAGTAACTGCTTGTTCCACAATGTGTGGGTGCAAAAAAAGCACTTCTTCTTTTTTAGGATGAATATTGACATCAACGGTTAAAGGATCAACCTCCAAATGAATAACAGCAAGAGGATATTTATTTGCAGGAAGTACGTTACAAAAGCCTTTTATCACAGCTCGCGCAAGTTGGTAATTTTTTACCAATCGTTTATTTACAAAAAAATATAAACCCCCGCGATCATAGCGGCTGTAGTGTGGGTTTGTTGTCACTCCTGTTACTAGAATGCCCTTATCCTGCTCAGGACTAAGTTCAAGTGTCGATGAAAAAACAGAAGGGTCAAAAAGCTGGCCAACACGATCGTGTACTGTTGCAACAGGAGGGCAATTATACACTTTGGCGTTGTCATGCAGAAGGACAAAATGGAGTGATGGATAGGTTAAGCAAAAGGCTTTAAAAAGCGTTACAATTTGATTCCATTCAGTGGCTGTTGTTTTTAAAAATTTTTTGCGTGCAGGAATATTATAAAACAGATCATCAACTATAAAAGTAGTGCCAACAGCTGCAGAAACTGGTTTTTGTGAAAGGATTTTGCCTTCTTGAATAGTAAGTTGAAGCCCTTCAACCTTTCCTTGTTGCTTGGTGGTCAAGGTAACTTTTGCTACTCCGCAAACACTGGCAAGCGCTTCACCTCGAAAACCAAAGGTGGAAACAGTCGGTAGATCATTGAAAGCGAAAAGCTTGCTGGTTGCATGGCGTTCAAAACAAAGATGAGCATCTTCTTCCGACATTCCTGTTCCGTTATCGGTAATGCGAATATGCGTTTTTCCGCCATTGATTACCGAAAGTTCGATATGGGTTGCATGAGCATCAATACTGTTTTCAACTAACTCTTTGATGATATTGGCAGGGCGCTCAACAACCTCTCCCGCTGCAACTTTTTGTGCATCTTCAGGAGACAAAAAGCGAATAGACACGGAATAACCTTAAGGGACTTTTTTCCATTAACGCGAGATGGGCATTCTATCATCTATTGGCATGGTCATTTTTTTTATACAAAAATCAAAAAGTTCTTTGACATGAGCATTGCTTTTATCGCGATAATAAGCGTCTATAAAAGAAGCGATTGTTTTTGCGTCTGCTGGATCCTTTTTAGATTCCTGAAGTAAGGTATTAAAAGCAGAAACCTTCTCACCACGTTTTTCCAGTATATGAGCACAGAAGTCTTGCGCAAAAATTTGCAAAGAAATACCTTCTAAGCAACTCTCATTAAGAGCCTTTGTATAAGAACTTATAAGCAAATCATGGCGTTTAGCTTTAAAAAATTTTAACGCATTAATAACGCCAGAATTAAAGCTAATTACAGCATCATTAGTGTTTCTATTTTCAAGAGGATTAAGTGACGCTCGAGCACCTTTTGGATTCTCAATACCAAAAAACAAGGCATTGATCTTCACTAAATCAAGAGCATCATTAAGTCTTATTGATTGCGATGAGTTGCCAAGATATTCTTGCGGCATTATTGGATTTTTTAATTGTGCTACTAAATCAGCTGAGCTTAAAGGACAGTCATCAGAACAAGCTGATTTAACCGAAACAGTCACTAACAGTAAACTCATAAAAAGCATTTTTTTCATAGTTTTTCCTAGCTTTTACAAACACACAGTTTATACTTTTCGCTCCCCTTATTTACTTAGAAAGTATACCATGAAACAAAAAGTCGGCAACAGGAAACCTCTGCCCATTAGCAAATTCAATGAATCTATCCTTGTTGTAAAAAAAAATAAGCTCTTTCCTGAAGGTTCTTGGACTGGCATTAAACAGGTTGCCTTTGAGGATTACTTAAAGCTGATTCAAGACCACCAAGAATTTATGTCGCGAGGGCTTGCTGAGGAAGACACAGCTTATAAACAAATTATCCCGTACCTTATTTTTCGGCATGATGATCTTTATTTTTTAATGCAACGCAAAGGTTCATCTTCTGAACAACGCCTTGCAAGCAAATATTCACTTGGTATTGGTGGCCACCTTCGCGAAGAAGACATGAAAGGTTCAAGTATCATCGAGTGGGCGCAACGAGAATTTGACGAGGAAATCAACTACACTGGTTCTGTAACCATAACGCCGCTTGGTATTTTAAACTCAGAAGAAACTCCTGTTGATCAAGTACACGCCGGTTTTGTGTTTCTTTTAGAAGGAGATTCAGCAGATATCAGCATTCGTTCAGAGCTTCAAAGTGGAGAACTTGTTCCTCTTTCTGTATGCAAAGAAAAAGACCTTGAAAGCTGGAGTAGATTTGTTGTTGAACACTTGGAACAAATAAAATAAGTATCATAAACAACTTCTCTTTCTTCCTTGCGTTTTCACTCTCCTGTTGCGTAAAATAAAAACAATATTTTTAAAAAAATGGTCAGTAAAATACTATGGCATTTACTACAAAAGCAAAAATTGAGTGACAACATAAAAAGGAACATTCATGATTTATTTATGGGATATTCGCGGACTTGCGCACAAAATTAGGCACGGAAAATTAAGTCCAAAAGAAGTTGCTCTTTATTGTTTTTTAAGTCCGTTTTTGAGTATATCAAGCGGCATATTTTTTGGGTTTTTACTTTTTAGTCACCAGGTTGTTGAATATTCATTTAGGGGTTGGTTAGGAGAAAGCCATCCGTATACCCATTTTTATAATATCTGGTCAATGAGCATGAGCGTTCTTACTGTTATCATAAGTTTTAGTGGCATCTATTTATGCTATCGAGCAAATAAGCAAGGTGATGGTAAAAATTTTTGGAGACGAATGGCGTGTCTTAGTTTTCCCATTAATTTCCATATTATTATCTATACGTTAGCCTGCTTAAGTCTTGCTGGAATTGTTTTTTATTTTGCACTCCAAAGTACACTTGCTAGTTTTCAAGCGAGCATCTGGCCTTCTGAAACACAAACTATTTCTAAAACAGGAGAAGTTGTTGCGCAAAGTATTGGTTGGTTTGCGCGATCAATGGCCTTTGTAAAACTTCCTTTGGCACCACTTAAATTAGCCCCTTTGTTTGACGATATCCGCAGCATGATCATGCTTGGATACCCAGTTCTTTCTTTTGTTCCACCCTTACTTTCTCTTTCTCACTACTTAATTGTGCGACGCATGATCAAAAAAGTGGCTCGACTTTCTGAAAAAAGAAAATAAAGAAGAACGAAATGCGCCAAGCGTTTAAAATAAAAAAATCTCTTACGAACTTGTAAGAGACTTTTTTATTTTAAGCAGAAGCTATTTTAAAGATCTGTATGACCATTCGTTAGTCTTTTATACTCAGGATCATTTTTTTCTGCGCATTTTAAAGCTTCAAAAAACTCTTCATTATTATTCTCTAGGTAGGCATAAAGGGTTCGGGAAAAAGCCTTATATAATTCTTTATTTTCGTTTACAAATCTAGGAGTTCCATTCGAAAGAGTAAGCTGATCTTTAGAAAAACCTTTGCAACATAAATTAAATAACTTACCATATGCATGAGGAAACAGCTTTTTAAGGTTATCTAAAACTTGTTTGCCCATATAAGTTCCTAATCCTGCTTTAAATAATTTACTATCAAATAGATCATCTTCTAAAGCATGCAAAGAACAGTTTATTACAAAAAGCTGTTTACTTTCTTTTAATGCTCCTCCAAGAACGCCATATTGTCTTATGGTAGCTTTTGATTTATCAGAAATGTGAACTAAAGACTCTTCAGCTGCAGCTGCTTTAATAGAGCCAAATCCTGCAACGAGAAGTATCAGTATTTTAGACTTTAAATTCATATAATTACTCCAAAATTATTTAATAAAAAAATAGTTACATTTTTTAGTGTATAGATTATCTAAAGAAATACAAATTGAGTTTTTAAGATTAAAAACAGCTTTGCCATCTCAAATAAGCTTATAGTTTTCCAATAGACCTAACACCATTAAGAATGGGCTCTGAGTTGCCTAATCAAAGCAATCATGGTAATTTTGATTCATTGTTATTTTTTCACAAACCCCTAACCCCGCCTTTTCAGTTCTTGAAATAACGGGTTATTATTCTCCCCAGGAGTTATTAATGTCCAAAGAGATCATACGTCCCAGCCAGTTTGGGAAAGTTGACGTGGTTGAGCTTGAAGAGCTTGACGCAGCCTTTAATCCCGAACAGTTAGAAGAGCTTTCTAATTTGTTCGAAGGTTTTTTCGCGGTTAATAAGCCAGGAAAAATCGTTGAAGGAAAAGTTATTGAAGTTAACAACGATGGTATTCGTGTTGACATTGGATACAAATCAGAAAGTTTGATTCCTCGTTACGAATTTTCTTCTTTTGAGCTTAAAAAATATCAAGTTGGCGATCAAATCGAAGTAATTCTCGATCAGCTTGAAAGCCCAGAAGGGGAACTCGTCCTTTCTTATGAAAAAGCAAAAGCTTTGAAAGCTTGGGATACTATTCTTAAGTATTTCGAAAGAGGCGAAGCTATCGAAGGTATCGTTACTCATAAAGTTAAGGGTGGCTTATCTGTTGATATCGGTATCCCTGCATTCTTGCCAGGATCCCAAGTTGATATACAACGTGTTACCAACTTTGATCAGTACGTAAACACTACGATTACTGCAAATATTATTAAGATTAATAAAAAACGTGGAAATGTTATCATTTCTCGTCGTAAATTCCTTGGCGACCAACGCACTGAAGTACGTAAAAAAGTACTTGATACGGTGACTGAAGGTCAAATCATCCAAGGTCAAGTTAAGAACATTACCAATTATGGTGTGTTTATTGACATAGGTGGCGTTGACGGTCTTTTACATATCACTGATATGACATGGGGCAGAATTTCTCACCCAAGTGAAATTGTAAAAATTGGCGATAATATCAATGTTAAAGTTCTTTCATTTGACAAAGACAATGAAAAAATCTCTCTTGGTATGAAGCAACTTTCTGACAATCCATGGGAATCTATGGAAAAATCAATTGTTCCTGGCAGCCGTGTAAAAGGCAAAATTTCTAACATCACGGAATATGGACTTTTTGTTGAAGTTGAAAAAGGTGTTGAAGGTCTTATTCATATCTCTGAAATTTCATGGGTTGACCGTATAACTGATCTTAAGCGTCATTTCAAAGTTGGCGATGAAATTGAAGCATTGGTAATTTCTTTGGATAAAGAAAACCGCCGTATGTCTTTAAGTATCAAACAACTTGAAAAAAATCCTTGGGAAACAGTTGCTGCTGAATTCAAACCAGGCGAAAAAATCAAAGGTACGATTAGTAACATTACTGACTTTGGTGTGTTTGTTCTTCTTAAACCAGGTATTGATGGCTTAGTACACGTGTCAGATCTTTCATGGACTGAACACATTGAACACCCAGGTGATATGTTCAAACGTGGTGAAGAAATCGAAGCTGTTGTTCTTTCTGTTGACACTGAAAACAAAAAGATTTCTCTTGGGATTAAGCAATTAGCTCAAAACCCATGGGAAAATATCGATGCTACTTATAAAGTGGGCGATATCATTAACGGTAACATTTCACGCATTACCAACTTTGGTCTTTTTGTGAAACTTGAAAGCGGTATTGAAGGTCTCGTACATATTTCAGAACTTACTGATCTGAAAAAAGATGATGCGAAGATTGAAGACCTCTTTAAAGTTGGCGAAAAAAGAGAATTCCGTGTTATTAAGGTCAGCAAAGACGAGCATAAGCTTGGCTTAACAACACGTCTCACCGCTGAACTTCCAAAAGAAAAAGAAGAAAAAAGACAAGCGCGTCCTGCTCGAGAAGAAGCTGTTGAACAAGCTCCAGTTGCAAAATCAAAGAGCGCGTTCCAGTTAGAACTTGAAAAAGCATCTGCTCGTCAAAAGAAAGATAAGGAATAACTATGACAGAAAGAACACTCGCTATTATTAAGCCTGATGTTATGAAAGCGCACCGTGCCTTCGAACTCATTGGCATGATAACAGACCATGGTTTTAAAGTGGTACGTTGCAAACAAATGCACCTTACTGCTGATGAAGCTGAAGAATTTTACGCTGAACATAAGGGCCGTCCTTTTCTTCCAGAATTAGTTGCGTTCATGACTTCAGGTCCTGTTGTTGTTCTTGTTCTTGAAAAAGACAATGCAATTTTAGGATGGCGTGAATTAATGGGAGCAACCGATCCAGCACAAGCTACAGAAGGAACCGTTCGTAAGCTTTTTGGTACCAACAAAGGTAGTAACGCTTCTCATGGTTCTGACTCTGCTGCTGCAGCTGCTCGTGAAATCGATTTCTTTTTCCCGATAACTTCATGTTGCTCAGGAAAATAAAATCACAGCCATAATAAGAAATAATCATACATAAGGAGGAACTCAATGAATTACGTTATTCGTATTTTATACTGTTCCTCCTTATTTTTTGGTCTTTTTTCTTCAGAAATAAAAACAGCAACTACCAAACCGCAGAATTCTCCGTACCTTTCATCTGAAATGGTTGAACATTGGATTCTTATTCACGGTACTTTTGCGCGAGTATTGCCTTGGTATAAGCAAGGCGGTTCTGGTTACGAAGCTCTTTCAAGAACACTCACTTCTCACAATAAAAATTTCGTTCTCCATCCATTTTCTTGGACAGGGTATAATAACCATCAAGCACGAACAAAGGCAGCGCAAGAATTACAAGATCTTTTGCAACAGTTAAGCATAAACAAGTATCATACCATTCATATTATTGCTCATAGTCATGGTGGTACCGTTGCTCTTCTTGCCGCTCACATGCTTTCTGTTAAGGACCCTCTTATTCGTATTAATGAGATTTTTACTCTTGGCATGCCTGTTCATGCTCATTGGTATCCAAAAGCATGGGATGCTATTGATACGGTTTATCACCTTTTTTCTTATGGAGATTTTATTCAGCCAGTGCTAACTATTTTTGAGAGAATGCTTCCTAATGAATCTAATATTTACAATCTTCCAGTAAAAAAAAATAATGAAGGTCTTTGGCACGAAACCTTGCGAAGCGCAGATGTTATAATGCAGTTGCCAACATTGCATACATTGCTTACTAAAAAAGAACAGTATTGTTTGTGCCTTGATACTAAAAGTAAAGAAACACCTTTTTTTACCGTTGCTCCCTATACTGCAGCTGACAAAGAGAAAGATCTTGCTATTGATCATGCCTATATCAAGCAAATTCTTAACCTTTATGCAGAAACAAGAAAAATTAAAATAGTATCTCTAGACCCGAGCGGACACTTACCATCATCATCCACCTAAAAATTGATATAGTCCTCTTACTCGTCATCCTCAGCAAGACGAAAGCTGCGGTAGAGTACACGGTACTCTGCTAGGCGAAGCGAGCGTAAGGATCCAGAATAATTGCGCAAAAATCATTTTTAAAATAAATTATAATGACTTTGATGGGGTTTTTCTCTGGATCCTTACGCTCGCTTCATCTGGTCGTCGTATTGCATGCGACGCTGCGATTTTCGCCTCGCTGAGGACGACGAGTGGGAGCCGGCCTGGAATAGAAAACAGTTTTAAATTTCAAAAAAATAGAAGAAGAAAATCCTGAATGACAAAGATGCTTACACTTTCTCTTCCTCAAAAAATCGGCGTATTTGATTCAGGAGTTGGAGGACTTTCTGTATTGAATGCACTTGTCCCCTTTCTCCCTGCAGAAACTGTATATGTCGCTGATGCAGCACATCTTCCCTATGGACAAAAAAGCGTAGATTTTCTTATTGAGCGAGCAACTGCCATCACCCATTTTTTTGAAAGCTTAGGCATTACCACTATTTTTGTTGCTTGCCATACGTTAAGCGCTACAGCGGTTGCCACCTTAAAAAAAACATTTCCTCATATCACCTATGTAGACCTTCTTCCTTTAACGATTGTTCATGCGCTTGCCGCAACAAAAAATAATAGAATTGGTGTTATGGCAACACAAGCAACCATAAGTACTCACATTCATCAAAGGTTACTCAGCGAAGTAACTATCGATACTATAACCACTCTTATCGAACAATCGTGCCCCGATTTTGTGCCGCTTATTGAAAAAAAAGCATCACCACAAGAATATCAGGCTGCTCTTGATAGCTACCTTATTCCATTGCTTACTGCTGATGTGGATACCATTATTCTCGGATGCACTCATTATCCTTTTATTCAAAAACTTTTAGAGATTCAAGCTCCGCACATTACTTTTATTAGTGCGGCTAATTCGCTTCCCCATTTTTCACAAAGCAAAGCTATGCCAATTATTCGTTTTGTGACTACTGCCTCAATTGAATATATTGAACAGGCAGTTGAACATTTCTTTAGTAAAGATCATGGATGCATGCTTACGTTTGAATCACGAGAAATTTGCAACACTTATCCAAAGTAAATGGGTAGATAAGCATTGCTCATCTACCCATTATCACTACTCTATGAGATATCTTTTAGTTTATTGTAACGAAAGAACTCCATTTGATGTCCCCATCATTAAGCGACCGGTGTCACCTATCATACTCATCCAATAAAATGCATTTGCTTCAACCACAACGGTGTCTTCCATTGGAGCCTTGCCACTTGTTCCAATGCCATAATCATAGAGATTGTACGGCAAAACAACTACTTGATAGGTGCTATCATCAGCTGGATTTTTCTGAATAAAATAACGGCGTACCCCATCATTGTAGAAACAACGCGCAAGAACGGGGAAGTTTTGGTATGACGTTGCAGCTGTTGGCACAAGAGACGTTGTTCCATTAAAATTTGGTAGGGGCAAATTACTGTATGCAATTGCATTTGAATGTAATGTTCCACCAACACCTCCTGATGGAAAACTTTGGCGTGAAATTTGATATTCACTATTTTGATTATAAACATTTATCAATGCTGGATTGGCCACATAATTTGCAAAACAAAATGTTTGTGGAGATCGTGTATACGCAGGAATCTGGATGTAATTAGAAAAGTATCCAGTTGTTTTTATCGCAGATGTCTCATCAATAAGTTGCCATCCTGCTGTTAGCTGATTCAAATTTCCTGAATATGATTGCATGCCAATTGTTGAAGAAGATGTGTACATGCCATCGCTCGTCAGCATGAGCAACTGCTCATTACCAACTGCTGGCGTTGCACCTGAAGGAGCAGCTGACACTGAAACAACAAAGTCATAGATTTGCTTAACGTTTACTAAACTTGAAGCTGGTGATCCTGGAACTGGTGCCGCTCCCGAAGCTGCAGTGATTGCAAAATTTTGTATAAGCCCTGTAACAGTTGATTGTTTTGGACAACTATAGATTTTATCTCCTGTTGCAGATCGAGTAAGAACATGCAGCCTACCACCTTCGCCCTGTATTTTTATCGGCATGCCGGTAACCGTTGTTACCTTTGTCCATGCGCCAGAGGCAGCAGCACCACCTATTGGTATAAGCCCAAGATCAGCCATAATTGAATGTGTGGTCGTCCCTACCGTAAGAGGATTAAATCCGTTGCCACCATTAGTATACACATAGAGTCCTGGCGCAGTTCCTGCAGTTCCTGCACATCCAGCAAAAAAGAATCCAACATTCGCACCTGTTTGTGTGTCAAAGTTCCATCCAGAAAAACCAAGCGCCACTACGGCACCAGCTCCAGAAGGTAACGATGATGTAAAAAATGTTGCTGTGCTCGTGTAGTCATACCACGAATTTGAAATTGAATTATTAATGCTTGTATAAGTACCATTTACTTGAGGATTGGCTGCACCTCGTGAACCGGTTATCGCAAAACAAACCGTATCATTACCACCAAATAACGTAAGGACTGTTGGATTAGATGCTCCCCAGCAGGTAACAGAGGAATTTAGGTCAAGAACTGAGTAACATTGATCATTCAACGCATTATTAACTGCTGCCGCAAGGTACTCTTGACTGTTCGGCATATTTGTTATTGGTTTTGTCCACTGACTAGCATTTACTTTTAAGCTAGCGGCATTATAGGTAACAACATAACCTGTATATGCATCAACAGTTGCAAGGGTAACCCGAGGGTCACTACCATCCGAAGCTACACCATTTGCAGAGTTACCGCCCATTTCATTGGGAGCAACTTTTTGCCAATCGGTCCAATGATCAATTTGCCCAAAGTCATTAAAAATTGCCCTCGATATCCAAAGTCCTGGCTCATTGATACTACTTGCAGGATTAGAACCACCCGTTGCCATAATAACTGCATCACCATCACAAGATACTATTTGAATAGCATTCGGTGCTGTTTGTCCATTAAGCAAACTATTGGTAATAGGAAGTATCCCCGTTCCGCCAACAAGCGCTGCTGGTGAAGCTGTTGTTATCAAATCACCCGCATTGGTAGCTATGACAGTGCGGGTTGCTGAATTAACATTAGCAAAACATCCAACAGCTGGGTTTCCAGGATCGCCATTAACAAGCGGTACAGCATATACCTGATTAGCAACTATTTGTTGAGCATTTGCCACAGTGTTAGCAGCTATCGTATTTCCATTTAAAATTAAATACCCCATTCCAGTTGAAGTATGCATAACTGCTATGTCATTTACAGCGCTCGTAGTCGCAGCTGCATTTTGCTTATAACCAATAATGCTATTATTTACACTTACCGTGTCAGTGCTTCCGCATGGCGCAAGCTGTGGCCCTACAGTAACTGTTTGTCCATTGGTGGTAATTGGATAAATACCAACTCCATATAATCCCTTTGTTAAACCATCAGCATTATCTACAACAGTAGCTTGTATGGTTACATAAAATCGCTGGAATGCTGCATCCACATGGAAATTACTTCCCGTAAGACCTGTTATAAGAGTATTTCCATTCGGAATAAGATACGAGCCTGTTGCAGTTAAATCAAAAGGGGTGGCAACATTCGTTGTACCATTAGCTCCTACATAATCCCAAACAGGAGCCCCTGCACTTGTCTGCGTCACATAGGCAGCGCTAATACCATCAGTGTTAGTTCCCGTTGTTCCACCTGCCCCCGCTCCAAACGGAACACCTGCATTAGCGGCGCCATTAACCTTTAATGGTATGATCGTCACATTTGCCAAATTAGGAAGCCCAGTATAAGCACAGTGAGCATAGACTATTCCTCCATTTGGATTACCAGCTGGATCATGAGGAATAGGACTCTGTACAGCAGTTGTATTTATTTTTGAGATAGCCTGTAAAACGGTAGAGTTTCTTACTAAAGCAACAATGGTAGGAGAATCTATATTGGCTGAATTTTGTACAGTAGCTAAAGCAAGTATGAATTTATTAGTTAATGCAGGATCGGTCGCTAATGGAATCAAGGAAGAATTATTCATCGCCGTTCGTAAAGCTCCATAACAAACTGCATAATCCCCATTACCATTAAACAAACCGAGATAGATCTCTGAGAGAGGGAAATAGGTATGTCCTGTAACTATTCCATTTTGGCCAACAGCAAAGGTAGTTCCATTTGTTGTTCCTGGAACAGTACCATTACCTATAAGGGTAAAATAAGATTCCACTTTTTGAGATACACAACACAGTGCGCTCATTATGAGCCAGAGTAGATGCTTACGTTTCGTATTTTCCATATCACATTCCTTTTTTAATATGTATGTCTTAGAAAGATGGTTCAGACTAATAAACCCGATAAATCAAATCCTCTTAAATGATTCGATACTATGATTAACAACAGAATCTCTTAATCGCACTTTTTGCCGTATCAATTTATCCACTCTCCTTATTTTCATTAACGATGATGATCTAATTTTTTTGCGAATAAGATATAACTTATTGTCATTACTGTACTATGAAAAGGGCTATTGAGCATCTCTTTAGTAAAGATCATGAATGCATGCTTACGTTTGAATAAAAAGACATTTTTTAAGCCATCCTAAAGCTTATAATTTTTTGATCATTGCTTTTTAATAGCTCTCTTCTTATTGTTTTTACTACTCAAAAAATAATTTAAAGGGAGCGCGCATGAAGAAAAAGAGAATTTTATGTAGTATTGCTGTGCTGAGCCTGTTGCATGCATCTGTATATGCGATGGAAGCTGTTCATTTGGAAGAAATCGAATTAGAAAAACAACCTGAACATCAACCAATTACTTTACAAAGAACTCACTCACATCAAGAGCACGCTAGAGAACAACAAAAAATGACTCCAAATCTTCGCGTACGCATAGATCAAAAAACGGAGCCATTCACAGAAATTCAAAGCACGGATAGTAAGCAAAAACAAGCCTTTCAAGAGTCACAAAGTGAGACCCTTACGAGTGAACAAAAACAAGTCCTTGAAGAAGAATTGCAACACAAAGATTTTAGTGAGATTCATCATGAGAAAACGCCACAAGATTCGCGTTTACTTGAAGAAAAACAAATTGCTCATCTTCGAAATAATATAACTCGTTATTTACATAGTTCTCTCATAGCAGGATTTGAAGAAAAACAAATGAAAAGCAGATCCATTATCATTAAATTTTTTTCCAAGCCTCATATTTTTACACCAGAAAATATCAAAGCATTTCAAGGTATCTACAACAAACTAGTGTCGTGGGATGGGGTAAGTGAATTTTCAGCTGAAGAAAAACAAGAAATCGAACTCTTTTTAAGAAAATCCATAAGTTCTTATTGCGCAAGAGCCTAACTATCTAGTTAATAGAAAATTATAAAAAAAAGGAAAACGGTATGTATCAAATTGTATCGATTATGCGATTCATAATTTTGTTGGGATTTTTTTCTGTACAGGCAGCATCAGGACCTACTGTTCAAAGAGCTCTCTCTTTAACAAAAGAATTACAGAGCCCACAAATCGTGAAGGGGTATGCGCTTAAGGGAATGCTCACAACTGTTATGAAATTGTATCCGGATCTTCCTGCTCATAAAGCAATTTTACTTTCTCCGCTCATTGCTGAAATGAGTAGAGATTGGGCTCTTAATGCTTACGGAACTTTTGAACTTGTTCCTTTAACAAAACAAAAGGCTGATGGAACTTTTGAAATAGTTCCAGGCCGTCTCGAGCAAAAATTTAATACCGCCACCCCGCTCAATAAAATAACACGGATGCTTTTTAATGTTACTGATCAAGTCATGGCACCAACAAAACAACCGAGCAATCCTTTTTTGGGATTTGATGCAAAAACAGTTGCTCGTATGATGCAGGTACTCCATAAAGAAGGAGTAGGTGGACTCATCAAAGTTTTGCAAAGCAAATATGAGGCAGGGCGAAAACCAATTAAATCTAGAGGTAAAGCATCATCAGTGGCCCCTACTGATGATATGGTAGAACAGTGGTTTAATACCTATAACGAAATTTCAATATCAGGTAAAAATAATTTCGGAGTTTTTAAAAAAAAAATTAAGGGATTTGTTTCTTTACTTATCAATCTTGATAGAGAAGCGACTGCGCCAGAAAACAAAGCACAAAATGTAGAAGATCTTTCAAAATTGCTCATGACCTATATTTTCTTTAAAGATAAAGCTGAAGGAGGCTTGAATCTTGCATATAGCATTCCAGAGTATTTTAAAGCTTTAGGTAGTGCTGATTTTAAGGCAGAATATGAAACAATGAATACATTAGAAAGATTGGATAAAATTTTTAAAGGAACGTCTACACATTCATCTCATTTAAAACCTGATGCTCATGGAATAGAGCAAGTAGCGTTTTACCTAGAAGATAAAATATATGGAGGCGTTCAAGCACTTCAAGCTCCTTACACTACGTTTAAAAGTACTCCAACCACTGATCCTTCCAACAGATTTAATGGTGGAGAATTTCCTTATTGTGTTGAAGCAACAATACGATCGATTATCAACTTGATCCTTTACGATCCAGTAACAGGAAAACTTAACGTTCAGTTACTTTCAGTTCCTGCTCAAGAAAGCATGGATCCTGAAATGAAAGCTTTTCTTGAAAAATATAATGACCCTTTAGCTTTACATTATTATCAAGAGACAGAAGTTGAATTTCTTCGTTTGATGTCAGGTATTGAAGAGGTACTGTACAAACAAGATGCCCCGCAAGGAAAATTTGAAATAAGTGGATTACATGGGGCAAAAAATATTCTTGCAGTTCTGAATCATGTCTTTGGAAGAGAGGCTGAAACTCTTGAAGCACTTGCAACTATGATTTCAGAAAACATTTCTGGTCGTACAATTACTTTTTCGCCTACAGATTCTGGGTATGATTTACGAGTGTCTAACGCTACAAGTATTATTGCCGAAGGTTCCTTAGTTGATAAAGAAGGGGTAGATCATACTGCATTTTTAGTTAAAAGTAGTGGCTTGTTTGATATTTTAGAAAGCAAAGAATTTATTCCTCTTGTTACAAGTGCGAACAAATTTTTAGAAGGGAAAGAAGATCTTTTTAGTATTTGTTTTACTGATAAAACATTGCATCCTGATTGGAGCTCTGATCAACCATCCCCTTTCGTATTTGTCATGCGAAAAGGGCTTACTGAAGTACTTAAAACAATGTTACAGTATGAAACTAAACCAATACAGTATAAAAAACTTCTTTTACAAGCAATTAATCTTTCAGATTCTCGTGAATTAGTTGCATTTATCTTATCTCATATTACTAATCCGCAATACGAATCCCTTTTAAGAACTGCTCTTTTTGAAAAAAAAGAAAATTTTATTGATCTCTTTTTACCTCACGTTACAGAACTTTCTCCTGCAACGTTTTTTCTTTTAATTTCTTCAGGCAAAGTTGATTTAGCATTAATTGAGCAGCTTCTTGCTCATTTAGTTCATCCTGATTATAACGCGTTGCTAACAGAAGCCATAAAATTAGAATCTTTACCACTGGTACAATTATTTATTAAAAAAGGAGCCACGGTTTCTCCGCAAAATATAGGGGTGGCTTTTGAAAAAAAAGATATAGATCTTATTATTCTTTTATATCCTCACTTTCCCGATTTGAATTATTCTAGCCTTTTAACTACGGCTATAAGATTAAAATCAATGAGATTAGTCAATTTTTGCATTAATAAAGGAGTTACAGTAGAAAAAATTCATTTTTTTAATGCTATTGCTGAAAAAGAATATTCCATTGTAAAAGCGCTAGTAGATAAAGAATTTACTATTGAATACAAGGACATTCTTCATGCAATAAAGACCAAAAATGTAGAAATTACTTTGCTTCTTTTCCATCGTTACTCTTCTGAAAAAAATCTTGGCGAATGTCTGGCAACAGCTATATCCTCCCAATCACCAGAGCTTGTACAATTTTTCCTTAACGAAGGAGCTTTTGTAAATAGCGCTATACCTTATCAAAAAAACATTGCGTCTCCTATTGAGGAGATCACACCGCTTACTGCAGCTATCAGAACATGCAAAGTAGCTACATCAGATGATAGCTTTCACATCATCACATTACTCATTCAAAATAAAGCTATTATTACAAGAGAAAATCTTGCACAGGCGAAAGCGTTATCTACTTTAAAAGTTTTTGATTTTCTTGAACACGAATACACAACGCAACAATATGGATTTTATCTCACAGAAGAAGAACGACGTTGTGTTACCGGATCAGCCTAAAGGCACTAAAAAAATCCCGATTCTTTCGAGTCGGGATTTTTACATTAAAATTGTGTAATTCGCTGTTTTATACAATGTAATGCACTTTCAAGAACAGGTAGTGCTTTTAATAATGCATTCAAGACTCTTACATGGCGGTCGCTATTGCCTTCTTCGTAATCATGCGCTATTTCATTTCTTAGTTTACGTAATTCCATCCATTCATGAGCGCTTTTAAGAACATTCATTTTTTCCAGATAATTTAACTTATCGATGAAGGTAAAATCTTCCACCGGTTCTCCAGCTACCTCCAAAAAGAGAGGTAATACTTTTGAGACCATCAAATCTTGAACTTGAGAAAAACGATAAAGAGCTGAGTCAAATTTTTCTTCTTGGCTCTCGGTTAAGGTAGATATTATTTCTGCAGTCAAGGGATATTGAAGCTTTATTGTTCCAATTCTTCTTTTGATGCGTGTTAATTGATGTTCTATTGTTTTTATCCTTGTGTTCAATGACTCTAATTGTTCTTGTTTTTTCTTCATACCAATTGCACTCCCGTAGCTTTTGCTATTTCATAAATAGGTAATTTTTTAGATTCGGTCAGAACATGGAGTACTACATCGATTTTTTGTTCGCCAATGTTTCGCCATAAATCTACAACAAACTTTGTCTGCTTTTCTGAGGCCTCAATATTAGGCAATTGCGTTTCTATATACAAGTCTATATCTCCACCTCGTTTTTCAAGGTTCACCCGAGAACCAAACAGCCAGAGATGATCATTGTTTTCAAAATGCTGCTTAAAAGATTTGATAATGTGATTAACATCAGAATCGCCTAATCTTATTTTTTGTAGCATTAGTTTCTCCGTTTTATTTTTATTGACGATGGCGGGACAGAATTACTGTACTATAAAGGTACTAAAAAAATCCCGATTCTTTCGAGTCGGGATTTTTAATTTTCAAAAGGAAAGCGACTTACTTTAAAGCAGAAAGATCTTTGTAGTCATATTTTTTGTGCTTTTCCATCTTTTTTACCGCTTCATCAAGAATGCCATTTACGAATTTGTAGGCATCTTTTTCTGAGAAAGCTTTTGCAAGTTCAATAGCTTCATTGATAACAATAGTTGGATGAGTATCAGTATATTCTAATTCCCACAATGCAACACGCAATACAAGACGAGTACAAACACCCAAGCGCTCTAATCGCCAATTTGCAAGAAGCGGCTTAACCATTTCATCAAGTGTTTCTCTTGTGTCGATAATCGATTGAGCCATCGTGGCAACTTCACCATCAATTGGAATATCCATTTCATATTCACGATTAAAGTTGTGAATTACTGATTCTAACGAAATGGTGTAATCAAATGATTCCATTACATACAACAACTGAATAACCAAAGAACGAAAATCACGACGAGATGTCGCTATAACGGGATTATTTGTTACCTCTTCCATGTGTGCAAAACTCCGTACTTAAACGCGTTCAATGTACGTGTTATCACGCGTATCAACTTTGATTTTTTCGCCTTCGTTAACAAACAAAGGAACTTGTACTGTTACCCCTGTTTCTAGCAATGCAGGTTTGGTAGCACCACCTTGAGCAGTATCACCACGAACACCAGGAGGTGTTTCTTTTACTATCAAAATCATAAAAAGAGGCGGAGTTACGCCAATAGGGCGCTCTCTAAAAAAGAGCATTTCATAAACTTCTTGCTCTTTTAGATAGCCAACAACATCTTCTAAATTTTCTTTATTGAGCGATACTTGGTCATAGCTTTCTTCATCCATAAAATTATAAAGATCTCCATCGCTATAAAGATATTTCATGGATCTACGTTCAAGATCAGGATTTGCAAATTTTTGATCCGAACGGAAATTTTCTTCGAACGTTGAGCCAGAAATCAAATTTTTAAGCTTAGCGCGCACCAATGCGCCACCGCGCCCCATTTTATTGTGTTGAAAATCAAGCACAACATGCGGCTCATCCCGCAATAAAACTTTTGTACCTTTGCGAAAATCAGTTGCTGATATCATCCGGTCTCCTTATAATCTTAAATTTTTGAGCGAAAAGACGTACCAATCAGTATAAAACGCCCATCATAAAAAGCAATGACAGTATGGTAAGTTCTGGGCATGGAGTGTTTTCTATTATTAGAGCTTATCTGAAAATGAATAGATACATTAAAAAAGTCCCGTCATCCCCATACCGTTCACTCAGTCTAACGAAACATAAGATGTTTCGCCGCGCCCTCGTTCTCTTGGGATGACAGTAAAAAACAAACTTAAAAATGTTAACTAGTGATTTTCGTATAAGCTCTAAAGTTTTAATATTCATCAAATAACATTTCTATTTCACTCCATTTTAGTAAATGGGTAGTGTCTGATGATGCTTCGACACTAGTGGTGTTTTCATTATCAGTATCATCAGAGTCAGATACTTTGATAAGAGCAGTTTTTTCGTCATCCTTATCTTCATCAGATTCAGAATAGTCAGTAATAGTCACATCATCATCATTATCTTTGATAGTGGCAACCTTACTATGATCGGTGCTGTCATTAGGGATTTCATCGTCATCATCACTATCATCATAGAAGTAGTTTTTTTTAGGGCGTGTTTTTTTGGATGCAGTTAGGCGATGAGTTATTATATGAGCTTTAAGATGATCAGCCCGTTTAAAGGATCTTTTACATGTGGTGCAAGGATGTTCTCGAATTTTGAGATGGACGTTATTCATGTGTCTTCTTGCTATGTCATTCCTTTTAAATGTCATAGTGCAAAAACTACAAGGCCATGGTCTTTTGTTACTGTGAGTAAGAAGGTGAGCGACCATGTAGGGTTTTCTAGGAGTTTTTCTAGTGCAAAAGTTACAGTTATATTTTTTTGTTTCTTCATTATAAAAAGAACCAGAAAGAGCATTAGAACTATCTGCTTGTTTGATTCGTTTTCTTTCTGATGAATGAGTAAAACAAGAAAAACTTAAAAAAATAGTAAGGGAAAGAGTTTTTAGAAAAAAGGGAAAATTATGTTTCATAGCATTCTTGATGGTTAAAGGTTTTTAAAAATAACGGAATAAATAAAGTAGATAATAGTACTTATTCCTTTAGCTTAGAGCTTATCAGAAAATAAATAGATACATTAAAAAAGTCCAATCATCTAATTTTCGGATAAGTTTTAAAGTATGTTACAAATAATGATGGATGGCAGAAATCTAGTGATAATGCAAGGTAGTAAAAATGATTAAAAAAAATAATGTAAAAAAAACTACTTCATTTTCTATTAAAGAATACAAAAAAATCTTTATTGAGTTAAAAGATCGAGTTAAAAAAACTCAACTTCAAGCATCGATTGCTGTTAATAAAGATTTAATTACTTTGTATTGGATGGTTGGAAAAATTATTGCCGAACAACAAGAAATAGCCGGATGGAAAACTGGATTTGTTGAGCAATTAGCAGATGATCTTTCTAAAGATTTTCCAGGAGTTGCTGGTTTTTCGCGTACAAATATTTCTCGTATGCGTTCATTTTATAAGGTACATGAACAAACTTGTCCAATTGAAGCCTCTGTGTTTGCTTTAATCCCTTGGGGGCATAATGTTGTGCTTCTTGAAAAATTAAAAAATAATGAGGAACGTTTGTGGTATGCGCAACAAGTATTAACACACGGGTGGAGTAGAAGTACTTTGGCTTTGCATATTGATTCAAAAATGTATAAACGGCAGGGTAAATCGCTTACTAATTTTTCTAAAACACTTCCAGATCCTCAGTCTGATTATGCACAACAAGCATTAAAGGATCCATATCTTTTTGATTTTTTACTTTTACAAGATGCTCATGCAGAGCGTGATATTGAACAAGGGTTACTTAATCATATTCAAAAATTTTTGCTTGAATTAGGGCAAGGGTTTGCGTTTGTTGGTAGGCAAGTGCATCTAGAGATTGATAAAAAAGATTACTATGTTGACCTATTATTTTATCATTTAGAGTTGCGCTGTTATATCGTCATAGAATTGAAGGCTCGTGAGTTTGATCCAAGAGATGTAGGGCAGATTGGATTTTATCTTGCAGCGGTAGATGATCTCCTTAAGCATGCACAAGATCGCCCGACTATTGGTCTTTTGCTTTGCCAGAGTAAAAGTAAACTTACCGTTGAGTATGCATTGCGTATGACTGCTAGTCCGATTGCTGTTTCAAGTTACACAGCAAAAATTGTTGATATTCTTCCAAAAGAATTTAAGGGAAAGTTGCCTTCAACGCAGGATATTAAAGATGAGTTTGCAAAGAGCAGTAAGCGCATTGAAAAAACAAATGTTAAGCAAGCAGTAAAAAAAACAACAAAAAAATCTGTTAAAAAGAGTGCTAAAAAAACGGCAGAAAAAAGAGCTACACGATCTATAAAAAAGGTAATCGTAAGATATCTTGTTGGATAGTCGAATAAAAAAACAATAACACAGATCATTTTTTAAATGAAAAAAAGGCAGATGGAATACGCTAAAAAAACAATTTTACTTACAGGTGGCGCCGGTTACATTGGCTCGCACACCGCATGGCTTCTTGCAAAAAAAGGTTTCCATGTCCTGATACTTGATGATCTTTCTCAAACATCTTTTTTTTCATCTTCATTTTCACATCATTGGGCAGAATTTGTGCAAGGCGATTATGGAGATGCGCAGCTTCTTGCTCGTTTATTTACGTCATATCACGTTACTGCTGTTATGCATTTTGCTGCATTTACGGTAGTCAGTGAATCGGTACAACATCCCTTAAATTATTATCAAAACAATGTATCAAAGACAGTGAACTTACTTGATGCGATGGTAAAACATAACGTGCTTACCATGATCTTTTCTTCGAGTTGTGCCGTTTATGGATCTCCACTCTTTGTTCCATTAACTGAGGAGCACTCTCGTTTACCTATCAGCCCCTATGGAACCACTAAGTACATGATCGAACTCATGCTTAAAGAATGTGAGGCTGCGTATGGGTTACAGTATGTAACATTGCGCTATTTTAATGCGGCAGGTGCTTTGGCCCATGAAGGTTTAGGAGAACAACACGTTCCTGAAACACATGGCATTCCTTTGCTTTTACATGCAGCAATAACGGGAAAACCGTTTTATGTGTTCGGGACTGATTACGAAACAAAAGATGGAACCTGTATTCGTGATTATGTACATGTGCGCGATATTGCAGATGCTCATTACAAAGCATTCTTGCATTTGGTTCAACATAAAAATCCATCCGATAGTTTTAACTTAGGATCGGGGGTTGGCCATTCAGTCAAAGAACTGATTGCTGTAGTTGAACAAGTAACAAAAAAAGAACTGGTGGTTATTCCAACTGCGCGGCGCAAGGGCGATCCGGCAGTGTTGGTTGCTGATCCAGCCAAAGCAATGACCATTTTACAATGGAAGCCATTGCATTCCGATCTTACTATGATGATTAAAAGTGCCTGGCTTTTTGAACAATCACTCGAGCAGATTCGTGGTTTGAGGACAAAATAAAAGTCCCTACTTTTTAAGGTAGGGACTTTTTTGGTGGCTAGTTGAGGTTGTATTATTGAATTGTAGCCCAACTGCTATTTGCAGATGTTGCAGGTGTTGCAGGTGTTGGGTAAATTATCTCATTAGTTTGAGTGCTTATGTCGATAACGGTGCCATTAGGATTTGTTATCACGATACTTTTTGCCCCGGTTCCAAGTGTAGCGACTGCATTATTAAGAGCAGGTATTATGATAGTGAAGTCTGTTTTTTTCAAATTAAGTCCTGATTTATTAAATTTGCCCACTACATAGTCAACTGCCGCATTATGTCCATCAATAACTGCTTGTGAAATCGCAGCTGGAGCTGGAACTACTGCTGGTACTGCTGCCGCTGCAAATTTGGCTCGTATCGCTATGTCTGATTGTGTCATTAAGTCTTTCATATCTTGGGCAGGCGTAGTAATTCCGGCAAGCGTTTTTAGTAGGTTTGCAGCCTCTGCACATTGCCTGTAGTAGTTGCCAACTTGCTTAGATGTAGAGGCATTTGTTGGTGCATCTGCGGTAAGTTGATCTAAAGTGAAGCCGCCAGAAAATGCTGTAGCATAAATTCCACCCTGTTGACTAATGAGATTTTCTCTAAATTGTTTAATTGCATCTTTTATTGCAGTAGGTTGGGTCATAGCTGCCGGTGCAGGTGCTGGTGCTGGTGCCGCGCCGCCTGTAGTTGCGGCTGTTTTCCAAGCTGCAATTTGTGTGGCTATCGCGTCTGTCATTTGCTTGGTACCAGTCCATTCTGTAGCAGACGTTGGTGGCTTTACTGCTGTAAGGTTGAGCATGTTTTGAGTGAATTCCAATGCCACTCGCATGAGGCCGCCAACAACTGTTTGTTTTTCTTCATACGTATCTGAGTCTAAGCCTCTTACTGATTTGCCTGCAATATGTAAGGTATCCATATTGAATGTGCGGGGAGTAAAAATAACATCTCCAGTAGAATCTTTTAATTCTTTTGGATTTATAAGATTGTAAAGGAATCTTGTAACAGCGGCTTCATCAGTTACTGTTGTTCCGCCTGCACGTATCCCATTGAACCAGCTGGCAGCTGCAGTTTCAAGTTTTGTGATAAGATTCTGCGCTCTTGCTTCGAGTGTGCCTACAGGTAATGTAAAACCTGTGATCTTGCTTGCTGAAGTCTGGAGTACTGCATCGGTCGCTTGAATTTGTTTTGCCATTGCTTCAACAAGAGCAGTCGCCTGTGTTTCAACAACTGAGTAATCGGTAGGGGCTATTATTGGATTGAGGCCTGTTATGTCAAGGTGAGCAGTGGATGCTTGAACCAAACTAACAAGAGGAGCCAGTGGCGCTGTAGAATTGATCATCATTTGTAAGCGTGTTGCAAATGTTGTTTCGATAAAGCCTTTGAGTGGGTAGCCTGCAAGAGCAGCAGCATTTGGTGTAAGATTTAGGTTAAATGTGTTGGTAGTATCATATGTAACAGAAAGAGCGCTGAGCCAATTGCGTGCATCTTTTTCTTGTTGATCAATTGTTTGAATAGTATTTATGAGAGTAGTTAGATCTGTTCCGCTTGGTGCACGAGTAGGGGCAGCCGCGCCTTGAAAGGTAGCAATGCTCGCGGCTATTGTTTGTAGTGCGTTTCCTTGACTTGTTACAGTTGCTGCTTGACTTGTTACAGTTACTGCTTGTGCTGCTGCTTCGTCTTCTATTTGCTGCATGGCTATTTGGTAATAGGTTTTGCCACCAATACTAGGAAAGATATTTGCTTGGAAAAGAGCAGTATTTACACCAGCAATAGCTACAAATTCTTCAGCTTCCGTTACTGACACAAATTTTCCACCAGCGAATTTTGCTGGATTGTTAATAAATGCTTGGATTGCTTGAACCGCTTGAGTGTTGGCTGGAGTACAGATTTCTTCCGGTTTGACCCCATAAAGATTAGTAAATGGAATAATGCCTTTTGGTGTTCTAATAAGCGGGAATTCACAAGCGGCAATAAAACCGGCTGGCCCTGGTTGGAAGCTTGCTGCACCTACCTGAAGACAGGTCGTAAGGAGGGCAAGTGTGATTATTTTTATAGAAAATTTCATACATGTTTCCTTTTTTAATTAGAAGGTTATTTGAAGCTTGGTCCAGATAGTCCAGCGGTTGAGTACGGTGTTGCAGCTGCCAAATTCATAGGAAGAACCTAATTCTAAATTTTGTGGGTAATGGTCTGACATACGGTAGTAACCAAGGCTTGCGTACACGGTTTGTGAGTACACGGCAGGGTGGGCGGCAGAACCAAGATCAAGATCTGATTCAAGTACATACACAGGGGTAGTATCAACAAGAGGAGAAAACAGTGCGTTTGATTGACCTAAGATTCCTATTGAGCGGAGATCATCAATACTGCCAGGTTGGTTGTTTTGTAGATTTGTGCCCACTTGATAAGCGGCTTTGTTGTAGATAGGAAGACCTGCAATTTGTGGTCCAAGATTCCACTTATTTTTAAGCTGAACATTTTCTGCTTGGCGAACATACGTGTAAAGCCCGAGTCCGGAGTGCCATGCATCGCCAACGTAGTTAACGTTGAAGTTAAAGCTTCCGTTATATCCGGCATGTACCTTTACTTCTTGCGTGAAGTAGTTGATACCCCAAGTTCTTTGTGGAGCAGTAATTGGGTAAGCGCCACCGCCTGCACCAGCAATTTCAGCTTGGCGAGCACTTTCGTTTGCATACACTTGTAAGTAGCGGCTCCATGGTCTGTTTTTTAAATCGAATGAACGTGTTTGTGTGTTTCTGATAAGGTATTCACCTTCAAGTGACCAGCCAACCCAGAGTTTGTTGTGCCCAAAATTTTCAAAAGATACTTGGCCGTACATACCACCGTTAAGTCCAAAGTGTTGGTTGTTACCAACGATAGCTTCAAACATGTAGACACCTTTAGGGCGATTTCCAGTTGGGAAGGTAAACCCTGCATAACCACTGAGGTAGAAATCTGTTTGGTCAACAAAATCGCAACCAAGTTTGAGGGTCATGTCGGCAACACCTGTTTTGCTTTGTACCCCATTGATTTTTCCGTAGAACATGCCTTCTTGCTGAAACGCTTGGGTCATGGTTGCAACAACAGGAGCAAAGCCACCTGAATAGAGTGGGCTTGTAAAACCAATGGCACCTCCAAGAGCTGGAGAAATAGGTCCTGGGGTGAATGTTTCAGTAAGGGAAAGGTTGTTTCTGACGTGTACTACTGGAATATCTAAACTTGCCCAGCATCGGTCAAGCACTGGCACGCGCAAAGAAAGTGCAGCACCGGATACTGTTTGTTGGGGATTCATGTTGATGGTCATTGATTGTGCGCCATTGACTGTTTGAATGTTAAAATCAGAAGCAATAAGTTCTTGTCCATTACCGACAACATCGTTGCCAGTGCCGCCTTGAAGATCTGGCGTTTCTTTTACGCGTAGACCATTGTTTCCGTTATAAAGAAAGTAATCACGCAGGTCTTGTTGTTTTGTTGATTTTCCTCCGAATAATGAAATTTGGATGGTGCGTCTTTTTAACGCTCGTCCATTTTCGTGTGCCTGGTCAACAAGCAAGTTTTCAGTGAGATTGGTGATAAGTTTGTGTTGCGGAATGGCGGTAAAGAATGTGTGACTGTACACATTGTTTCCATGACCCTGTGTGGTGAAGCACAGGAGCGCCAACGCGACCTGTTTTTTGTATTGCATAGACTGTTCTCCTTCTCTTTTTTAGTTTTTGCCTTTTTAAAAAAACTCGTTTTTAGGAATACCATCCTTTTTATAAAAAATGCAATTAATCCTTTTCCTTTTGTTTATAAAAAGCCCCGCGGTTTGCAGGGCTTATCTTTTTACAAGTGGTTATTCTTAACGAGTTGCGGTTGGTGTTGTCCTTTGAAACTTTGCTTCGAACATTTTTAGGGCTCTGTTGTAAAGTTTTTCTGCATAGGTCGAAGTGTCGTTTATATTCACATAACCATAGGCCGTGTGAGCAACTGGATTTCCTACTGCATTTTTAGTTGTATCTCCTGCCTTGTATGAATACAGTTTATAAAGACGTGTGTTCTTTATTCTTTCAGGGCCGCTTGGTAGGCATCTATCATTAAAGCGGATGGTGTCTGCAAAGAAGTCCTTTTTATCTTTTTTGACTTGAACGTTTGCACAATAGACGCGATGAAGATTAGCTTTATAATCTTCTGTGCTAGTACCGATGGCATCATCCAATGCAGGTGCCCATAGGTAAAGATCATATCCATCTGTTATGTTTGCTAATGGCTTGTCGCTTGAGGTACTGAGACCTATCCATTCTGCCCATGCTCCGAGTTTTCTTACTGCAGTAGGAGGTGCTTCATAACCATCTTTAAGAATTCCAATTTTACACTTGAGCCCAGTTTCAATGAGACCAGATTGTTGTTGAGGAGTAGTATCTATCGCTATCAGTGGTTTAGTTGGAACAATATCACTTGCTACAATAAAGGGAGAGTCAGAACGATCGTACACAAGAATCGAATCCGTTACATGCGATGGTGGTACAGTAGGAGCTGGAAAAAGCCCCGTAGCTTGATCTTGTCCAACCACATAGATTTCGCGTTGTTCTTTAGGTAACCAAAAGCCGGGGTTTATTTTAGGAAGAGCACAACCAACAACAGTAGTAGGGGTAATAATTGGAGCTGCAGCATAGTTAGTTGCAAACGTTTTAAAATATTCGGTAAGGGTTTCTAAGGGGGTGTTAAATAGAGTAGTTAGAAAGCCTTCTTTTAGTTTACTAAGGGCATTAGGGATAGTGCTGGACGATGTAGCAGAACGATTTTGAATAACTTCTATTAAAGGAGTAACTGCAGTATCCATAGGTGAAACATAGTTTTTAATAGCTTTATCAAAAAGATCAAAGGTTGTTGCAATTACAGAACCAGATTCAGTTAATCGTTTATCGATTGGTGCGCATGCAGCTATAAGATCATCATCTGAAATAGTTTGATTAGTTGTCGTTAGTGCTGCAGATTCTCTTGCAAGTTCTGTTACTGCATTGTTGAATGCCTCTGTTGCAGCAACATACTTTGTTTCTAGGTCTGCAAATCCTGCTACCAAGGTTGGGTAAGCTGCGTTGAGAACTGTTGTTAGATTTTTGTTTCCTGCGTCATTGATAAAAGCAAGTGGGGGATAAGCCTTTTTGAACTTCACTATGATTGTGATGAGCTGATTTATCTGGTTTTTTAAATCTTGTGCTTTTTTTATTTTATCTGCGTCAGTCCCGGCTGATGTTATAAAAGCATCGACCCATGTGGTAAGTGGCGCTTGTAGTTGAGTGCATAGGGGATCGGTTTCTGAAAAGATAAAGGGAACGCGGGTTTTTGAGCTGTCGAATGCAGTTGGAGGTACAGGAACATCGGCAAGCATTGTAGTGTTATAAGTAATTTGAGTAGTGATTGAGCTGAGATCTTGTCCAGGGACAGCTAAGGTAGTTAGTGCGTCAGTAAGGGCAGTTAAACAGTTATTGATGTTTTTAGGGATTACTTTACTTGCTATGATAATATGATCTCTAATTTTAGAGTCAAGCCCACCGCTTAGTTTTTTTACATAAGCAGCTTGGAGTTTTTCTAATTCAGTTTTCTTTTTTTTGATTCCTGGTTCTACTGGTCCGCTTGGCATCATAAGTGGTGGTGGTGGCGGAGGTGGTGGTCCAAAGGGTCCGCCAGGCATTGGAGGTGGTGGCGGTGGTACAAGTCCTCCTAGTATTCCTGGCACTGGTGGCAGTGGCGGCGGAGGAGGTGTTACCCCCATTGGAGTTACAGGAGCTGGTGGTGGAAGAATTGCTGCTCCGGACATGCTAAATTGTGGTTTACCTGTTGCGCGACTGAGTATCAAGGATGGGAATGTTGATTGAATGGTAATAATAAATGAATTGAGTGTTGTTTCTGCAGTTGATCCAGGTTGAACGGTGTTTGCAAAAAAATTAAAATCAGCAGCTGTTTGTGCTGCATTACCACCTGTGACATCAGCATCCAAGGTATTTTTAACATCAACGATTACTTGGGTTTGTGTTAACGTAGGCCCGCCTCGTGAAGAAGATGCTGCAACATTAAAAATGCCGGGGAATTTGTCAGCGAGTACTTTTTTTTGTCCTGGTCGAGCGTCAAAAAATGCCTGATTATTTTGATATATTTGTAGCGCAAGAACCTGGTTTCCAGACTTAAATGCACCATCAAGTTGGTTAAGTGAACCTGATGTTTGTCTAAGAGCTAAGAAGGCTAGCAGAATTAAGATAGGCTTTTGTTTTTTTATCATACTTTTATTCATTCTTTATCCTTTAAAAGTAGTAATCAGAGCCGAGCCAGACTTGCCATCTGTTTGCGGTTGCATTGTTTGAACCAAAAGTATAATTCGTTCCTAGTTGTAATCTGAGCGATCGAGAGTTTTTAAATTTAAACAATTTGTGCGTTGCTGCGTACAAGGTGTAGTCGCTCTTGAATGGTTGTGTAGCGCTGGTTAAATCAAGTTGATCTTGTGTAATGTAGACAACAATTTCGGCAGGAGTTGAAGCAACAGAGCTAAACATATTGTTAATGCCACGGGCGGGAGTGCATTCTCCAGATTGTTGAGTAGAGAAATTTGATAATTCCCCAATGATTGGTCTTTCTGTCCAAGGATTCTTAAGAGTGACATGCTCATCTTGTTGCCAGAAACATTTAAAACCAAGATCAAATGATGTATTGCGTGGCAGTTCAAATGATGCATTGATAATGAGGTTGGTTGAAAAATGAGGGTTTACTTTTACTTCTTGAGTAAAAAGATTAATGCCCCATGTTTGGTAATTCATTTGCGATTTGGCGGGAAGAGTACCATTTGCAGCGTCAAGTAATCGTTCAGTGTTGTTTGCATAGACACCCATGTAGCGGCTCCACGGTTTTCCCGCTAAATCAAAAGAGCGCATTTGGGTGTTTGCAAAAAGAAATTCAGTATCGCTATCAGCAGAAATGTTTACCGCAAAGCGTTTGGTTTCGTAACGTCTGGTGAAAAAAGTTCCAAGGATAAGACCAAAGTGTTTGTTGTTTCCGACAAGTGGTTCAAAGAAATAGATAGCCTTTGGTTTGTTACCGGTTGGTAAGAGTAAGCCGCCGTACATTTGTAAGGAGCGATCTGCTTCTTGGAGATAGGTGTAGCCAAGTTTGAGGTTGATATACGCAAGTTCGGTTGCTGATTGTGGGCCATCAATTTTTCCATAGAGCATGTTTGGATTTTTGAATGCTTCAGTCATGTTGCCAACAAAAGGAGTACCGTTGAATCCTTTAGTTGCAGCATTTGCTGGGTCTAGAGCTACTGCACCACCACCGTTGTAGGTTACTGTTTCCACCATATCAACGGTGTTTTTCACATGAATTAACGGTGCTTCAAAGGATAACCAGATTTTATTACTGAGTTGGCAGTAGCCAGAAAACCCTACCCCTACAAAGGTTTGTTTTGGTTTAAAGGTAAGGGTACTGTCGAAATTACCTTCTTTGGTGGTGATGTTAAAGTTTTCTGCCACAATGTCTTGATTGTCAGGAACGTCAACATTGGGGTTAGTGCCTGGTGCTTCATATCCTTCGCGTACGGTCAATTTTGTTTTGCCAAAAGGGAGCAAGTATTCTGCCATGTCATTGTGATTGGTGGTTGATCCGCCCCATACAACCATGTTGAGTGAGCTCTTTTTTTCTTTACTCAGATGTTTGATTTTGTCTTTGAGTTTGTTGCATTCAACTTCATCGCGATCATAGGTAAAGTGGTCATTAAACATGTAATAAAGAGTGGGGTCAACAGGCATTACCTGCGAGATGTTCATAATTGAGCGACTGGTAAACTTGACCGCGCTGCTTGTGGCAGGGCCCAGTAAGCACAGAAGGAGTAAGCGGTTTTTTTTCATACGATTCCTTTAAGGTTTAAAGTGACCCTGCAATGCGAAGGAGTCTGCTTCTGAGATAGGGTTTTAAATTTGAAATTGAATTGAGGTCAGTTGATTGTGTGACGTGTGCTAGCAGTGTCGTAAGGTTATCAAAGGCATTGTAAAGACCGGTTAAAAAAACACTGGTTTTTGAGTTGCCGTTTGGTTTTTGAATGGTGAGAAGATCTGCTGTTTTTTGTAAGGTAAGCGCGAGGTTTTTGCTAGAAAGTTTTGCAAGTTGGTTAGCAAGTTGAGCAGGATTTAAGAGTACCGGTTTTGCAGGAGGGGGAGTAGGGATGGGAGCTGCAGCATCTTTTATAAGTTGGCAATACCAGTTACATTCTTCTGTTGGAGTTGCAGGGACAGTGTGCGTTGCTCCTTGCATAAAGAGTAACACGGTTGATAATGCTCTCATTTTTTTATTCACTCTAAATCTCCTTCTTAGCTTGCCGTAGTCAGAGTTAACGGCATGAATATATTCTTGTTTGTAACAATAAGCTCCAGTTCTAGCAGTAGTTATTTTTGAGAGTCAAGATCTATGGATGTTGGTTCCCTAGCTGATCCCTGGTACACTTGGCAAGGAGATAGGTAGGTCGCTGTTTTTATCAGAAAGAAAAGGGTTATATGTTATCACGAGTAAGAGGAACGCGAGACATTGTTGATACTCGTCTCATGTTATTTGCCATCAATGCAATCACTAAGCAAGTGCAGAAGTATCATTTTCAACACATTATTACTCCCATTCTTGAACCGGTAGCTCTTTTTAAACGTTCTCTTGGTCAAGAAACTGATGTTGTTTCAAAAGAAATGTTTATTGTCGGTTCATCATCATCCGAAAAAAGCGATGACATCCGCCTTCGCCAAGGCTCCGAGCGTGATCTTCGGTCTGAAGATCTTGAAATTTGTTTGCGTCCGGAAGCAACTGCTTCAGTAGTTAGAGCATTCATCGAAGAAGGGATACAGACAGTTCCGTGGAAAGTGTTTCTGTTTGGTTCTATGTTTCGGTACGAACGTCCGCAAAAAGGCCGATATCGAGAATTTTATCAATGCAGTATGGAACTTATTGGTGCCCGTTCGTTGGCTTATGATGCACAACTTCTTTCAATGCTCGATCGTTTGTTTAGGCAGACATTAAAATTAGAAGCGTATGCTCTGCATCTTAATTTTCTTGGGTGTCCTGAAGATCGCGTGCTGTTTAAAGAACAGGTAGCGCTTTTTTTAGAAGCTAACCTTGCAGCGTTGTGTGAAACTTGTATTAAACGTAAAGACACCAATGTTTTGCGTGTTTTTGATTGTAAGAGCGAAACATGCCAGCAGCTCTATACCAAAGCTCCTGTGCTTGCAGATTGTTTTTGTGAACAGTGTGATATCGAATGGTGTGAGTTGCGTCATCAGCTTGAAGAACTTTCGGTTCCTTTTGTGCATATGCCTCGCCTTGTTCGTGGTCTTGATTATTACAATAAAACGGTTTTTGAATTTGTGAGTCCTCTACTTGGTGCTCAAAGTACCTTTTGTGGTGGTGGTAGATACGATCAATTAGTTAAAGAATTGGGAGCGAAGGAAGATCAACCTTCAGTCGGTGCAGCGATTGGTCTTGATCGACTTGTTCTGATGCTTGAAACGGTACAGTATGCACTTGATTTTTCATATGAACCGGCTTTGTTTGTTATTGTTCCTGTTTCTGAAGAACAACATTCACTTGCGTTACAAGTTGCCGACACTTTGGTTCGAGCAGATATTTGCGTGGAAGTTTTATTTGATGGATCAGTTAAAGCTATGATGCGTAAGGCGGATAAATCGGGAGCAAAAGCAGTTCTTTTGATTGGCAGAGATGAGCAAGAGGCAGGGACTGTTAAAATTAAACAGATGCAATCAGGATCAGAAGAAATTGTTAAGCAGATTGAGGTAGCCCGGTATATTAAGGCCTTGGCGTAATTTTTGCAGTAAAGATTAAGAGAGAAGGACCCCTCTCTCTCGTCGTCCTTAGCGATACGAGAGCTGCGGCAGCGTACGTAGTAGGCTGCTAAGCGAAGTGAGCGTAAGGATCCACCCGCCGTCGCCATCCAACTTCGTTAAAACTACGTCGTGATCTTCGAGGCTATGGCGTGGTGCCACGCCTGTAGCTTTATGCGAAGGAGGGCAGAATAATTGCATAAAAATCATTATAGTGAATAAGTAAAAACAACAGTCCATGTTAGGAAAATAAATCAGTTTATTTTTTTGATAAATTATAATGACCCGGCGTGGTTTATTCCTGAATCCTTACGCTCGCTTCGTCTGGTCAACGCATTAGAATGCGTTGCTGCGACTTTTGCTTCGCTGAGGACGACGAGTGGGAGCTTTGGATAGAAAGAGCAGGTTCAAAACTCAATAAAACCTAGAATGTCACTGTCGCCTTGCTTAAAAAGCTGCTATGCTTTCTCGGATCTTTTTTTAAGGAGAGTAAAAATGATTAGAAGAATACAATTGTACGCGGTTTTAAATTTTACCTTTTTGCTTTCTTTTTGCGCTGTAACGGCTTGCCAAGAAGTAACCCAACAACAGCAGCTTCAAATGACCGACGATATAATTGAGATTTTTGAAGTATCACAAGATTTTGAAGAACCAGATATGAATCTCAAAATAGTTTGTACTAAAAAGTTTGTATTTTCGCTCAGTGATGTGCCGTTTTATACGAAGGTTTTTTGTTCTTATGTGTACGAAGAAAAATTAAAGAAGTGGTATTTGGCTGTAATCGGTTATGCGAATTCTTTAAAATGATGAACAATAAAAGTCATGAATTTGCTCTTTTTTCAAAAGAATTTTCTCAGGCGGTTGCCAATAAAAAAAATCAGGTAATTATTTCTGATACAGCAATCATTCATCGTATTCAGCATGTTTTACGGCTTAATAAAGAAGAAGTGGTAGTCCTTTTTGATGATGAAGCACACAGCGTTTGTACGCTTATTGATTATCCCAAAGGTCGTGTAACATTGGCGCTTGGCACCCTTATAAAAAACACTCCTGTATTGCCAAAGCTAACGGTGATTTTGCCTCTTTTAAAACGAGAAGCGCTTGATGAAGTGGTATATGCATGCCGTGAATTTGGTGTGTCGGCAATTCAATTTGTTTCAACTGATAAAAGTTCTCGCCAAGCTCTTTCTTTTTCAGAACGTGAGCGTCTTGAACGAGTGAGTGTTGCGGCAGCAGAACAATCAAAAAACTTTGCTCCTTGTGCATTGCAAGACACGTTGCCTTCATTGATAGAGTTTCTTGAAAATTCTGAATTTACAAATACCTTAAAAGTGTACGCAGATCCAGAAGGTTTTTCGTGGCAGCAGATCGTTTCAAAAACTTCTACTGATACTAAAGAATTTGTAATCTGTGTGGGTCCTGAAGGTGATATGAGTGATCGTGAAAAAGCATTATTGCATGAGCATGGCTTTGTATTTTGTAAACTTGGTTCTACGATTTTGAGAGCGCAACAGGCTGCAACATTGTTAATCGGCATTGTACGAACCTGTCGGTAGCTAGAGTTCATCCGGTAATTAATGGGTAAATAAAAAATCCATGTCATTCTCAATAAGGGAAGGTTTACCTGACTGAATGGTAAGGGGATCTTTGGATTGAAAAAGTCCCTTTTACATTATTTTTTACACAAGACGTAAGTGTTCGCTGTGCACGGAGCAATGTCTGCGCAAGAATCTTTATTCTTCCAACAACTTAGTTTTTTTGTTGCCCTACGCGGGCAGGCACCAAGGCGGGTCCTTGCCGACCCCCTTGGATCCCGGGCAAAAACCATTCCTGTTTTATCCCCTTTTACGGATATGATCCGGAAGCGTTGCATCCGCTTCCTGTTGCATACGTCGTCGTTATACTCCGACGATATGCTCGATGATATCCTGATACGGATTACTACTTTGTAAATTTGTGTCATTTCCAGAGAGCAAGTTCGCAATGACAGGTTTTATTTGCATTTTTGTAATTACATGCAACGACAGCACGTACGAATGGCCCGTACGTCGATTTGCGCAATTCCGTATGGGAGGTGAAGGGGGAACTACCTTCTTGGAGAAAATCAAAAAATTCCCTATCAGAGCCATCATGTATGAGGGGTTGTCGTCCAAAGGACGCAAGCCCGAGTTATGGTCGCAAAAAGGAATCAAAGGGAACCATTTGTGTTTGGTTTCCAAAGGGGTGAACAAGCTCCCCTTTGGCACTGCGCGTGGAGCGCATACCTACGTCTTGTGCAGAAAAAACAATGAAAAACTATGTTGAGGGCTTATAATTCATTGTTTTCAAATACAACGGTAACAACGGTTGAGACGTTTGTTCTCCATTATGCCATTGGTCAAGTGCACAGGCAGCAACAGTAGAAAGATTTACATATTCGGGAATTGGATCAAAAAGAATTGCATGAGGGAAAATATTTATAACTGCTTCGCGATGCATCAAAACACCATTTCCAACAAATGTTATCGAAGCGGTCGGATGTTTTATATGAAATTCATTTAAAAAAGTGGCATAAAAACCCCATCCTGTTTCGGTAGTGCCGTCAGGATATTTTATACCAAAATAAATATCATTATTGAATGCGTTAAGCAGAGCAATAACGATATCAGATTCTGCTTTTTTGTACTCGCTTAAAAAAGCTCGAAGTCCATCGACTCCAATGAGAGGAATTTCTTTTGCAAAAAGAAGGCCATTCACTGTTGTAATGACAACGCGTAACGTGGTGAAAGGACTGGGGCCTTGGTTAACTCCAATAAAATCAAGATCGACCCACGAGACTTCTTGTTCTTTAAGAAGGTTTGTGAGTCTAAGCATAAGGTTTTTGCTCGCAGTTAGTTTGTGTTCTTGGGTTGTTGCCAAACAGGCATCACCCCTAAAAAGTCCACAAAATACTGAGTTGTAGTCGCTATGCAAAGTAAGGTACAAGGGATTTATTTTTTGTTTTTGCATTTTTGTTGTTGATAAAAAACACCAAAGGCGTCAAATTCGAGTGTTTTTTCTTTCTTAGGTATAACTTTTCCGCAGTTTAAACATTTCCAACCATCAAAATTTAGAAAATGATCAAAAAACGACTGCAAAACCATGAGGCCTGAGCATTTTTTGCATTTCATATGCGCTCCTTCTCCTTTATCTCTCCCGATAGAAAAGTAGCTTAGCATATTTGGGGAGAGTTTCTAATCGCTCAGTAAACCTTTCTGAAATAGCTTGTAGGTGAGGTAAGAGTCAAGTATAAGTGCTGCGGCAATTGAGTGAATCTCCGTTTTATCTTTTGCTATCCGCATATTTTGTGCGTGCTTGCTTGATAATCTTTCATCCCATAAAAGCCATGATTTTTCTGGAAAAAGTTCTTCGAGTTCTTTTTTGTGAAGAGCATTTTTTTCAGTTTGTTGGCTATCGGTCCCCCTGAGTGTTTTTGGATTACCGATAATAATTGCTTCGATTTGTTCATCTGCAAAAAGTTTGGTTAAAAAAGAAATAAGCTCTTTTTTTTCGACCGTTTTGTAAGGACGGGCAAGAAGTTGTGAGCTGTCAGAAAGTGCGGTACCGATCCAGCGATCGCCGAGGTCAAGGGCAAGTAATTTCATAAAGACATATTCGTATAAATGGTATATAAAAAATAGTAGTATAGGCGCTTTTTTGTTGCTTAGTAAAGCAAAAGCACTTCGTATCTTTTTCAATGAAAGGAAAAAGCATGATAACAGAATTTGTTACTCTCCTGCGCGAACAGATTTGTTTTTCGCCAATCTACCTAGGATTTATTGCCGGTGTTGCGCTTATTACCACTGTGGCTTTGAACTTTGTGCAATTTAGATATTTTTTTAAAAGTTGGAAGTTAGTGCTCGGAGGTGGTGATAAAGCTGCCACAAAAGGAGATATGACATCCTTTCAAGCATTTTTGAATGCGCTTAATGTTGGTATTGGTAATGGCTGTTTAGCTGGTGTTGCAACTGCAATTCATGCTGGTGGCCCTGGTGCTGCATTTTGGATGTTTGTTGCTGGTCTTTTGGAGATGGCTCTTCGCTTTGCAGAAGTTTTTTTAAGCGTTTCGTTTGCAACATTGGCTCGTGTTAAAACAAAATCGGTTCTTGGTGGGCCTTTTCTTTATATTAATAAAATTCCGTTTGGAAAAGTACTTGCGTATGTGTATGCGGCAGCATGTTTGTTTTATGGGCTTATTAGCGGTAATGCAATGCAATGCAACACGATTAGTAACGTGCTTCAACATTCTACCGGTATTTCTGCGTTGGTTATTGCGGCAATTTTAACTGCATTTGTTTTATATGTTATGTTTGGTGGCGCGCAACGCATTATGAAAGTTTCAGAAGCTATTATTCCCTTTAAGGTTGGTCTTTTCTTTGTTACTGTTTTGATTGTGCTTGGTTTTTATTGGGCAGAAATTATTCCTGCATTGCAGTTGATTGTTTCTTCTGCTTTTAATCCACAAGCAGTGATGGGTGCAGGTATGGGCATCACCGTTCAACGCATTATTGGTATGTCGATTTCGCGAACGGTCAATGCATGTGAAGCTGGTCTTGGAACTGCTGCTATTTTGTACGGAAACACAGGAAGTAGCAATCCTCGCAATGATGGCATTACCGGGATGTTGAGTACTTTTATGAGTATCAATGTCGTTGCAATGCTTGTTTCTCTCGTGCTTGTAGTATCAGGAACGTGGAATGCAGTAGGTGCAGATGGTGCAGTGCTGATGGCTCAGTCTTATGAATCAGTTTTTGGTATCGCAGGTAAATACATTGTAACAGTACTTTCGATGTTCTTTGGATTGGGAGTTTTTGTGCCCTATTGTTACATTGCACGTCAATGTTGGTTGTATATTACTGGTGGAAGATTTGATCTTGTTTTCACCTTTGTGTTTGCTGGTGTTGCTTGTCTTGGCGCATTGATGCAAGTGACCCTTATGTGGACTCTTGTTGATCTTGCCGTTGTGTGTCTCCTGGTGATTAACTTGTCAGCAATTCTTTTCTTTTTGCCAACGCTTCGTTCACAACTTTTTTCAAAGAATAGTTAGACTATGCACAAAAAACCATTATTTACCTCGTTTCCCGTTACGAGTCATACCGATTATGTCACCATAGGCAGCACGTTTGTAGTGATTAAAGGGCAAAAAGAAGATGGGTCTGCGTATATTAAAAAAGCCATTGAGCATGGAGCTTCTACCATTGTGTTGGAAATTGGTACAACTCTTTCTGCTGAGCTTGAAGAAGCGATTATTAAGCATGGCGCACATATTGAATATGTTGGAAATAGTCGTAAAGCGCTTGCCTATTTAAGTGCAGAAGCAGCGGGACATCCAGCTAAAAAACTAAAACTTTTTGGCGTTGGCGGGACCAAAGGTAAAACAACAACCGTATGCATGCTTGCTCATTTACTTAAAAGGTTTGGGAAAAAAGTAGCATTCATTTCTACTGCATTAATTGGGATGGATACGGGTGGTGTACAACCTGATCTTACAGAATTTGATTGCACTGGAACGTTGACGACTCCTCAACCTGATTATGTGCATCAATTTTTAAAGCTGTGTGTAGAAAAAGAAGTTGAGTATGTGGTGCTTGAAGTTGCAGCGCAAGCGCATACTTTTTTCCGCTTAGAAGATATTGAGTTTGAGGGAGTGATTTTTACCAATCTTGATCGTGAACACGGCGAGCTCTATCCATGTATGGAGCAGTATTTTTCAGAAAAACAAAAACTATTTGCTCACGTAAAGCCGGGTGGTTCTGTATTGATAAATGCTGACGATTTATACGGTCAGCGCTTATTAGAAACAAATAGTTTTGGTGCAAAATCTTTTGGAGTAACTACTACAGCGGATTACGATGCAACGTTATTGTGCGATACGTTAATTCAGCAAGAAGCGCTTATTGAAGGTCATGGAGTAGCCTTTGTTTGTACGTATCAAGGGTTTCCCGGTTTGTACAATCTCTCAAATGTGGTGGGAGCTGTTGGTCTTTTAGCTGAGCGCGGATTTCCAGTAGATGAACTTGCGCAATGGATGATCGAATTCCCTCCAGTACCTGGTCGTCTTGAAATGCAAAAACTTGCAAATGGCGCATTGGCAGTTATTGATTATGCGCATACTGCAGCTTCGTTTGAACAGGTGTTGTCGCTTATGCGTCCGCGCACTGAACATTTGCTTGTGTTATTTGGTGCAGGTGGAGGCAAAGATTCTGACAAACGCTCTTTGATGGGAGAAGTTGCTAGTCGTCTTGCAGATGTGGTTATTGTTACCGATGATAATCCGCGTTTTGAAAATCCTGCAGTTATTTCTGATCAGATTATATCGGGTGTAAAATCAGAACATAAACATAAAGTGACCGTGATCCATGATCGACAAAGTGCCATTGAAAAAGCATATGCGCTTTTACATGCTGGTAGCATTCTCATGTTGTTGGGAAAAGGCCCTGATGATGTGCAAATTGTAAATGAAGACCGCTTGTTTTTTAGTGAGAAAAAAGTTCTTGAACAGGTGCAAAAACTAATCTAGGTGGCGATTTTTAAAGTCGAATAATCCTCAGTTCCATTTGATTAAAAAAAACCAAATGTTATTATTGAATGTGACGGTATAAATTCTAATATTTAATTAAGGGTGTTCTTAAGATGAATAAATATATTTTAATAACGGTATTATGCTTAGGCACTAATTTAAAATCAGCAGCTTATGAAGGTTATGACGAAAAAGAAGAGGTAAGAGATAAAATGGTAGATTTTTTAGTAAAACTTAATAGCTTTGAAAAAACTGGATGGCAATTAGATTTTTATGAACCTGCTCCTGATGAATCTCTTAAAATAGAAGTCCGTAAGGATAGCGAAATTAAGTGCATAGAAATTCCTCGTATTGGATTTAGAGATGATGGTGTATTCAGATGCCAAATACGATCCATTTTATGGAAAAAATATCCTGACCAAGGACCACGATATAGTGAACGATATGATAAGGTTTATTCAGAAGAAGGATCTGTATTAATATCGGAAGGTGCTAAAACGTATGAAGGAGAATCTTATGCGAAAAGCTTTGATGAATTAATTTTGTATGTGAATAAATGTAAACCCCGTGGATCACATCTTTATTTTCCGATAGATGATGAATTTAATAAAAAAACGTTTGTTGACATTCGTAAGCTATTTAGACTTGCAGATGGATGGAGAGATGAAGAAAATGCGAGAAGGAATAGAGAAGAAACTGCGAGAAGGAATAGATTAGAAACTTTTGAAAATTAAAAATATAAGTTTTAAAAATGATTTAGATTAAAGCGATCAATAATATTGTCTGATCGCTTTAATCTAAATCATTTTTTTTATAAATTTCGAATAATGCGTACTCTTTCGACTACAGCTCTTTACGATAAAAAATTCCACCTTCTTTTGGCATCTGTTCACCGGTATAGCGATGCGTTTCAACAAACCCGATTCGCGTATATAATTTTTGAGCGGATGTGTTTTCGGTGCGCGTGAATATTTTCACCGTTTTTGCACCCTGTTTTTTTAGCTCATTGAAAGCGTAATGTAAAAGTTTTTCACCATTTCGCTTTCCACGATGATTTTTTCCAATAACTAAAAAGAGAATATCTCCCTGGTAACTGGTTTGCATATAATACGTAATAAAGCCGATAGGTTGATTATCTTCGTACAGCATTTTGATAGCCATTTTGCCAAAAAATTGCGGCTCGCGATCATTAGGAGCTTTTTTTTCAAGCATAAAATCAACGTCGTAGGTAGGAGTTGCTATAAGCGTATACCAATTTTCTTTGAATTCATTTTTGATAAACGCTTCATCTTGTGCTGTTCCATATGAACGAATAGAACCATGTTCTGTATAATAGCTTTGAATGGCATGATAACCATAATAACTACCCGCTACTAATCCACTAACCATCACTAAAATTTTTATCGTACGCTTTATATTCATTCTTTTTCTCCGTTTTGATATTCAATAGATTCCAAACATAACCCTTGAGCGGGGGCAGTAATCAATAATTTAACGCACTCGCGCTCACCAGAAAGCAATTTTTGTAGATCAATAATGGTGAGTTCTTTAGAGCTTGCTATGGCAAGGGATGCTCCCACAATACGTCGAATCATAAATCGTAAAAACGATTTACCTTTGATGGTAATCGTATGTTTTTTCCCACACGCAGATCGAGTCAACACAATACTTTGAATAGCGCGTACTGTATTTTTATCGGTTACTTCTTTACAAAAATAATGAAAATCATAGGTTCCGACAAAGAGAGCCAGTGCTTCTTCCAGTCGATCAAAGCAGAGAGCAAATGGATAGTGCCAACTATAGCGCGCTTCCATGGGAGAAAGTTTCTGTAATGAAAAGGTATAAGAATAGGTTTTGAGCACTACGTTATGCTGTGGATGAAAAATGCTATTCACTTTTTTACATGACATTATTTTAATATCTTGCGGTAATGCACGATTTAAAACAAAGAGAATTTTATCCGGACATAAAGAGATGGAAGTGCGAATTCGAATAACTTGACCACGAGCATGAACCCCCGCATCAGTACGAGAAGACCCAACTAAGCGAATAGTCTTTTGTAGAAATACTCTCAAAAAAGTTTTCCGTATCATAGAGTCAATAGAACAGTGCTCTTTTTGCTGCTGCCAGCCATGATAGTCGGTTCCATCGTATGCAATCACTAGTTTATACGAATGTTCTTTTGAGTCATTCCCAGCGACGTGAGAAGCGGTAAGGGAATTTTTGGCATGCATTACAAGCCCCTTGAGAGGTTTTTTGTTTTCATAATTCCGGATTTTGCCTTTTTCAGAGATCCTCGTACCGCTTGCTAATGCAAGCTGAGGATGACACTGTAAAAAGATCCCCAATGTTTTCGGTATGACCAATTGCATTGGGGATAAAATAACTAACTAATGCTGCCTGCTACTAAGAACGAGACGCACAGTATGGCAATAAAGCCATGGTGCGTGAGCACTTAATGGCATCACCCATTGCACGTTGATGGAACGCGCAGTTTCCAGAAATACGTGAAGGTAATATTTTACCACGCTCAGTTAAGAAGTGTTTCAAAACATACGCGTTCTTGTAGTTCAACAAGATTTCTTGTTCAGGGCCGGCGCAGAAACGACATTGTTTCTTTTGATTAGAAGTACCTCTACGGCTTTTCTTTTTTAAAAGACGAGCACTAACTTTTAATTTCATTTTCTTAGTCATTATGCCATTCCTTCTGAAGCATCAGTGGGTTTTTCATCGGAAGATGAAGAAAAAGATTCTTCTCTTCTTGGACGTTTGTTAAATGAAGAGTAACGAGGTCTGTCGCCACGGTCAGCACCGCGGTCTCCACGATCTCCACGGCCTTCGCCGCGTTCTCCATTTTCACCAGGAACAGAAGACAAGAGGCCTTCCATTTTGTTTCTGCGCAAGAAATCGCCGACATCGCGAGTAGAAGATTCTTCTACGATTTCAGTGCGTTGATAAACTAATGGTTCTTTTGGATCAAGTTTTTTAGTCAAGAAACGTATAACTGATTCGTTATACTTGGTAGTCAAAAGTGCATGAATTTCTTCAAAAAGCCTTTTTGGATCGGTTAATTCAAAACGAATAAGGAAATAAAGACCATATTCATGTTCACCAATTTCATAAGCAAGCTTACATTTTCCCCATTTATCATAAGAAAGTAGTACGCTACCCGGAATGCCTTTTGCGATTTTTTCAATACCGCGCTCAATAGCCCCTGATTCATCCTCAGTCATATGAGGAACGGTCAGAAGTAGAATCTCGTAACGATTCATATAGACCCTTATTGTTTACTAAGTGGAAACGCCGCAACTGCGCGGCATTATAAAATTAACACTCAGGTTTTTTATTTAGCAAACTGCTAGGTAATAAAATACCAGGGCGGTAGAAAAAAGATAGTCTCAATCATCTCCAGAGCCCTGGTATTCGTAGTTTTAGTAAGCTTAACGCTTAAATAAATTTTTGGATGCGTTGAATAACACGCCCAATAATTCTAAAATGATCTTTTCCACGAACCAAAGCTATAGGAGCTTGTTTACGGCTTGGAGACTCAAGAACAATAAAATCTTCGCTAAACGTTACTTGCATAACCGCTTTTGTCGGAGCGTCATTACCAAATTCAACAGCAGCAATATCGCCAGAACGAGTCCAAATTTCAGGAGAAACAATAAGTAAATCCCCTTTAACAAAAGCTGGAGCCAACAAGTTGTTGTCAACTGCAAAAGCAAACATAGCGGCATCGTTTGAGTTTAATGTTGGAACAAAAACATCTTTATAACCAGTTGTAGTCTGCATAAGTTGATTATTGTAAGGAGATGGATTTGAAGGGATTTCACCAACAACAGGCACTACTTGTACCTTAAGTTCAACGTCAGAGCGTTGTGGCATACTTACATTATTATCAATATTATCAGTTCTTTTGCGTCTTTCAGCAAAAAGATCAATCGGGGTGATTTCAAAAGCATTCGCTAATTTTTTAAGAGAGTCTTCATTCCAACGTCTTGTGCCATTCTTAATATGAGTAAGATAGCTTTCAGACATTCCCGTTTTTTCAGCAAGGACTTTTGTAGTCCATCCTTTTTCTCTCAGTAACTCTTTTACGCGTAAAGCGGTAGATGACATGACTTGACTCCTTCTTACAAAGTTTTACTCTCTTGATACTACAAAAGAGCTTATTACATTACAGTAAAAACCTGCGTATATTTCTAATAGAGTACAGATAACCATATAGTTGTCAAATGGAAAAGATTTCAAATGAGCTTGCTAACCATAGCCTTCAACATAATCCAGTTTTCTATGAGGAGGCTTTTTGGGCAAAATACGCTTATGTTTGCGGAATTGATGAAGTAGGGCGAGGTTGTTTAGCGGGGCCAGTAGTTACTGCTGCGGTTGTTTTATTTCCTTTTTGTACGCATCCTCTCTTAAAAGATTCTAAAATACTGACTGAAAAAAAACGTATTGTTGCGGCTCAATGGATTTTGAAAAATAGCTGGTTTAGTTATGGAGTTGTAGATAATTCTGAAATTGATCGTCTCAATATTTATAAAGCAACGCAGGAAGCAATGCGTCAGGCGGTCTATGGGCTCTTTTCTCAGAAAATTGGCCCGTGGCGACCAGAACTAATTCTTATCGACGCGATACCTCTTACGATCCCTTACCTTTCTCCCATGCCCGAAATTCTTTCATTTCCCTATGGTGAAAGTCATTCAATTTCTATTGCTGCAGCTTCTATTTTAGCAAAAGTTAAACGGGATGAGCTTATAACTCGCATGGCAAAGCAGTTTCCAGGCTATGCTTTTGAAGAACATAAGGGGTATGGAACTATCGATCACCAAAAAGCTTTGCTGGTAAAAGGGCCTTCTCTTATCCATCGAACAACCTTTATCAAAAATTTTTTACAAAAAGAGGAATTAGGTGAAATCAACACAGATAAACAAGGGGCACTGTTTTGCTGAAGTTATTCAAAGCTCACTTCAATCATTTACTGCTCAAAGCTGGAACTGGGACTATTTTCCTGCGTTTGGATCATTGGTTACAGTAATCACTGAAAAGCGAACTCTTTTTGGTATTGTTTATGCAGTACAAACAGGTTCATCTGATGCAGGGCGCTATCCTTTTACTTTTCAAAAAACAGAAGAAGAGCTTTTAGCAGAACAGCCACAAATTTTCGAATTTTTGCAAACGACTTTTTCGTGCCTTATTGTTGGCTTTTTAGAAGCTGATACCCTCACCTACCAAATGAGTCCCGAGCCTGCTAAAATGCACGCATTTGTACATCATGCAACACCCGAACAAACACGCTCATTTTTTTCATCATCACTTTATTTGCACCTTATTTTTAATGCGCCAGAAATTACCGTAGGCGATGAACTTTTGCTCTCTTTTTTAAAAACAAAAAAAGATCTTGGATTTTTAACGCAAGAATCATTTCTGAGTTTTATCGAGACCGTATCTTTGGCAACTGGAGATGATTATCGAAAATTAAAAATTTTCATGAACAGGGCTTATCCCTTACTTGCCTCGTTATAGGCTCTTGGGTTTTGTTGAGTTTTTCTACAAAACTATCTCTGGCCAAGTCTAAAATGAAGTGCGACAACTTTCTGATAGAATTAAATTTGAACAAA
>CAZQDJ010000008.1:0-40097 GCA_964592275.1 uncultured Pseudomonadota bacterium
GTTTCGGATAGGAAGGGTAAAGCGGTGGCTTTTAAGCCACCTGTGAATTACTTTTTAACAGGCTTTGTTCTGTAGTGCCAAAATAATGGAGTTATGTATTCATTTTCTTCAGAGCTTTTGGGTCCTGCATTATCCACGCCGTTTGCTTAATCGGCAGAAGCGAGAGCACAGTAAGGTCGGTAATGGTTTCTCGATAGTGGCCTTGTTTATCTAATCGTTGCAGTGGCTTTTTATTTACGTAAGCATTCATAAGAGTAGCTGTTGTTTCCATACCTTTTAATTCAACGGCATAGGGTATTTCCTGTACGCATCCATAGCCATGTTCATAACTACGGGCTTCAATAAGGAGCCCTTTTTGAGTGTCACTAATCACTGCAATGTGCCCTTTCCAAAAGAGAATATCTCCATTTTGTACGGTAGCTTTTGTGGTGAGTTTAGAAAGTGATTGGGCAATTGATTTTGAATTGGTGGCGGTAAGAGGGATGTCTGCAATTTTGCAAGCAAGGCGAACAAGTCCTGCGCAATCAACCCCTTTATGAGGGACTGCGGTACACTCAGGCCGTACAAATCCAATGCCTTTTGTCTTGGTATCAAAAGTTATTTTTTTTTCATAAAAAGAACTGTTTTTACAAGTTTCTATGATGCTTGCGCCTCCTAAAAGATAAGGTATTTGATGAGGTATGCCATGAGCCCAGTGTGTAATGGTTTGAACAAAAAGTTCCCGTTTTTCTGTATCAGAACGTTTTTTATTGAGTATGCAAAGATTTTTAGTGATGGCGGTTGTGACGAGTTTTACTGTTTGTGGATCATAGAATTTTATAAAATAAAAGAGAGTGTTTTCTTTGCCTGTAAGCAAAAATTGAGTGCCAGCAGAATAGACTGTTTTTGTTTCGTGACAGTACCAGGGAGAGGTAAGGGTGACGATTGTTTCTTTGTGACGTTCAGTTTCGGCAGGAGGAATAGTGAAGATTTCTTCTGGAGCTAGTGTTGAAAGAGGAAGCAGGTTTTTTGTGAGGGTCCAAAAACGATTGTTGCGTGTTGATGGACTGCAAAAAGAAGTTTGTTTGCTGTGCCAAAACGGTGTTTCGATAAAGGATTGTTCATCTTTTTGTTCAATAATGGTGACTCGTTCATTAAAAAGAAGTTGTGTTACTCGGCAACAGACGGTAATGGAATGCTTCTCTGAAAAGGGAAGAAGGGCATATTTTTCTTGTATTGTAGAGTGTTTGCTGGGAGAAAGCCTTTGTGAAAGAAGGTCGGCAACAGGAACAATGCATACAGCTTCTATAGGTCTAGAAATGCTGTAAACAGAGTGTGCAGTAAGGAAGAGTGAAAAAATGATGAGGTAATTCATAGAACGTCCTTTTTTAAGAGAGTTGGAAGAGTAAAAGCATGCTGGTTTTTTGAAAATATTGTAAGACAGTTTGCGCTCTCGTTACGCTTGAAACTAGATTTTCTAGAAAAAAGGGGAATGGGATGAAGCTAAGAGTATTGATAGGGATGTATTTTGCGTTAGGTGTCTCTTTGCATGCATCGCTAGCAGAAGAACAGACTGTTCCTTGGTCATGTGTGTATAAAAAAATATATTCGGATAGAGAATGTCAGGAACATTATTTTTCAAAAAATCTTGTTTTTGGGCTTACTAATGCCAACCCTTTTACTCAGTTAATTGTATCGTTCAATGCGGAGCGACCAGTGGATGGAAGTTTTGAGTTTTTTTTGCGTACGCACACTCAAGGGAAGCATGATGATGAGTGGGAGCCATGGAGCAAAATTGCTAGTTGGTCCGATAGTGCTCAAAAGAGTTTTTTTAGTAAAACTTTAGATACTACATTTAATTATGTTCGCTTAGAAATGAACAAAGATCTAGTGGGTGATGGATTTCAGATCAAGGTAGAAAAAACAAAAACAGCATCTTTTGATGGAGTTAAGGCGTTATTTGTTTGTGCCTCTAATTTCAAAGAATTTAAGCAAGAAAGGCCCTATCTTGCAAGTAAAGGGCTTTCTTCTTTAAGGGTGAAAGGAGTTCCAAAAAAATCTCAAAAATTAATTGATCATCCGCGCATTGGCGCATTATGTTCCCCGACAACGCTGAGCATGATTCTTGAGTTTTTAACAAAAGAACCAATTGATCCCTTGGAAACTGCCAGAAATGTGTACGATGAAGGACTGGATGTGTTTGGTAGTTGGCCTTTTAATATGGCTTATGCGTTTGAAAAAACAGAAGGCCATTATTTTTTTTATGTTTCTCGCCTTTCTTCTTTTGCTCAATTACACAAAATGCTTTCTGTGATGCCAGTTGGATTAAGTGTGAGGGGCGCTATTAAAGGAGCGCGCAAAAACTATCCAAGTGGGCACTTTCTTGTAGTTGTCGGGTATGATGCAGATAAGAAGCAGGTGATTTGTTTTGATCCTGCATTTGATACTCTTGATAAAGTAGAAGTGGCTTACGACCTTGCAGAATTTTTACCTGCATGGGAGCGATCAAATAGACTTATTTATCGAGTCCGTTTACGCGCTTAAAACTTAAACTTTTAGATTATTTTTTATGCCTTAAACCCTTTGTTTTTCGTTCTTACATCATTTGTTCTTACTTTTTAATTATTGACAATTTGAATAATTAAAAAGTAAGATGAAGGTGAAATAGGGAGTCAATCAAGCCTATCTGCCAAAGCTTAGCAAAGGCGAAGGATTGAAGATAACAAGGGATGAGGGGAAATAATGAAAGTTTTTTTTAAGGGACTGCTGTATCTCAGTATCAGTGTGTTTTTTAGTACTGCGCAGGCAAAAAAAAGTATTCAGCATCCATTAGAAATTCAGACAGGAGCGGTTAAAATTTTTGAAGCTTCTCATCATAAAGAGGGAATTTTTGGAGAGCGGCTGACGTTTCGTTTTAAGGGCGCTCCTTTATACAACTCTTTACCGCCAGTGCCAGGTAAAGATCAAGGAGTTATTAAAGAGCTGCAATGGTTTTTTCCACAGGCTATTTTAACAGGATCGGCTAAGCAATTTGTGCAACAGATGAATGTTACTACTCATCCTGCTTATACAGTGTTTTTTAAGGAAGAGGGTCCTATTGAAGGACTTATGTTAACGGTACAATTTGATTCTTCAAAAGTTGGGTTTCAGTTCGAATCAGGCATTTCTCCTAAAGGGGAGCCAAGTGTAACTCTGACTTTCTATGATCGTGGAAAGCTTCAAACTATTAATGCACGGTACAGTACTGTTTTAAATATGGCGTGTCTTGACCATGATGTTACTTCAGTAAAAAAAAAGTATGCATAGCGCTTGATTATGGGCATGGAGGGAGAGATCCTGGATATGTGACTTCGGAGGCGACAATTTTAGAAAAAGATATAAATCGTCAGATTGGTTCAAAAGTTGCCTATTTACTTGAAAAGCATGGGTATGAAGTTGTTTTTACCCGCTCTGAAGATGAAACCATCTCATTAGGCGAAAGAACTTCGTATGCAAATCAGAAACGGGCGGATATATTTTTTTCACTTCATGCAAATTCTGGTCCTGCTGCCATAACAGGTATTGAGATATTTTATTTTGATCCTGCACTTTTAAAAAATGAGCTTGAATATATTGATCCTAAAACAAAAAACTCTATGATCAAAATTGCTTCACAGTGGCATGTTATGAGTAAAAAACTTGCCGAAGAGGTTCAAGGAGCGGTATTACAACGTACTCATGCAACTAATAGGCTCGTAAAAAAGGGAGTTATACAGGTTTTATTAGGCTTTCAGGGACCGGCAGCACTTATTGAAGTTGGCTATTTGACTAATCATCGTGAGCGAGCACTTTTATGTTCTGAGATCTATCAGGAAAAAGTAGCAGAAGGTATTTATGAAGGAATAAAAATGTTTGTCGATAAGCATTTTGCCTGATTTTGTTGATCATGTTATCTTCTTGTTTCTATTGTTTTGTTTCATTCTCCTACTAAAAAATAGAGGATCTTTGGTGCTCAGTCGTATTTGGCAAGATTTTTTAACGATTATTCGTGAAGAAATGGGAAGCAGGGTTGTAGAAACTTGGCTGAAAGCTGTTTCTTTGTGTCAGTGGGATCAGGACAAAAATACGGTCTATGTTCAAGCTCCTAATGTCTTTGTTAAAGAATGGATTCAAAGTAAATATGGGGAACTTTTTAGAACTCATTTGAGTCGTTTATTTAATGTTGAAGATGAGCTTAAAATAATTTTTTTAAGCCCTTTAGAGCACAAAGAAATGATTGCTCCGGCAGTACTTTCAACAAATAAACGTCATATTCCTCGAGTTGTTTCGAACGGTTTAATGGCAGCTTCGATAAAGCAAGCAACAAGACTCAATCCAGAATACACATTTGATACTTTTGTGGTTGGTCCTAATAATTCTCTTGCTTATGCAGCGGCTACAGCTGTTTCAGAAGAGCAAGGAGGGCATTACAATCCACTTTTTATTTATGGATGTTCAGGTCTTGGGAAAACACATTTGCTTCATGCTATTGGCAACGCTACCCAAGAACGGAACCCAAATGCAGTGGTGATGTATCAAACAACCGATCGATTTGTGAATGAATTTATTACTGCAATTAGATTTAATAAAGTCCATTTGTTTCAGCAGAAATATCGTAAATTAGATCTTCTTTTGATTGATGATATTCAGTTTATTTCAAATAAGGAGCAAACACAGGAAGCTTTTTTTCATATCTTTAATGCGCTTTATGAAAAACATAAACAGATAGTATTTTCAAGCGATGTATTTCCGCGTCACATTAATGGGCTTGAAGAGCGACTACGTTCACGTCTTGAAGGTGGGCTTGTTGTTGATATTCATAAACCAGCTCTTGAGACAAAAATAGCGATTTTAAAAAAGAAAGCTGCTCTTCATAACGAAACATTAAGTGATGAGTTAGCAGAATTTATAGCAGTGCGTGTGATTTCAAATGTGCGTGAACTTGAAGGATTACTTGTACGTGTTTTGGCTTTTTCATCTTTAACACGTCAGCCTTTATCGTTAGAGCTTGCGCGTAAGATACTTTCTCAAATTCCTTCTGTTAAGCGTGAAGAAAAAATTGATTTTGAGCGTATCACGTCTTCTGTTTGTAAATTTTACTCCTATAAATTATCTGATTTGCGTTCAGAAAGTAGGGCAAAGGATATTGCGCTTGTTCGTCAAATTGCTATGTATCTTATGAAGAAAATGACCGATAAATCATTGCAGGATATTGGTATTTTCTTGGGCCGCAAAAACCATTCGACCGTTATTCATGCTTTTGAGCGAGTGCAAAATAACATGTCAAAAGACGCTGAATTAAGTGCGACTGTCGAAAAAATTGAAAGTGAAATTTTACGTTAATGGCATTTTGTGTTTTTTACTTTCAAAGTGTTCGTTGATTTCTTTAGAGATGATTGGTGCTGGTTGCTTATCTTTTTTTTCATCAGAATAAATTTTTGGAAGATATTTTTTTGGTCCTTCGTAAGGAGGAAAAGCATTTTTTTGAATCTGTTTACGTTCATAGTTTGATCTTCCAAAATATTCATGAACACCTTTTTTTACCAAAAACGAATACCATTGAGAATAAGATTCCATATAAACTGGTTCTTTAAATCCCATCATTGTAGGCGCATGTTCAGTATCAATAATCACAATTTTGTTTGTTTTATCTTCATAGACGAAATTGCTTGAATGGGGGTCCATAAGGCATTCAAGATAGTTACAAATAGCTACTCCAAGATCTCGGTCTTCTTTGTTTTTAATTGAGAATTCTTGTTTGACTTGAATGGCGTCTTCTACGATTGCATAGGCTCCCGGTATATCGATCGCTATTTTTTCATAGCCACTCATGTGGTAGCCGGCCAAGTGAATCCAAGGGTAGTCTTCTGGTATCCAAAACCATTTGCGGGGAAAATCGATTCTTTCCGACCATAGAGGGCTATCGCCAATCATAGTTTTGATCATTTCCAGATTTTTAAGTCGTGTGAATCCAAGCATATAACGGGTGCATCCATGACCAACCATAAAGTGGCAGATGGCTATAAAACCTTTATTTGATGGTTGAATAAAGCTTTGTGGGGTTTCCATGAAAAGTTTTACAACGAATTGATTTAAAGGCCATTCTTTTCCTCGAACTACGATAAGGCCAGCTTGTTTTCGCGTATTAAAAGTTTCGTTTTTAAGGATGATAAAATCGCTAAAATTCTTTTTGTAGCCAAGGCGTACTTCTTGAAAAAATTTAGTTACTGCCTCTTTAAGTGTTTGAGGATGAATAGTTTGTTCAGGAAAGTAACGAAGTGAGAGAGGTGTTTCAGGGAGCATGTGTTGATAAAAGTAGGTGCAATCAAATGTTTTGAAAAGGGGGAATATTTCAAGGTGAGAGTCTTGTAAATAGTGAATAGTTGGTTGTTTTCGTTTTTTCTTTTTTAGGGGATTGAGAGAGATCCAACTTGTTGCAAGAATGGGGCTGCCGTTATAGGGACGTAAAATGCTATAGCCATAGAGGGGTTGTGTGACAATAAGGTAGAGCAAAAAATTACAACAGGTTACTATTTTTTTTGCGTTTGATTGGTACGTTTTCATAAGACTCTCTCACTTTTTTTAAAGATCTTCTAAAAAATTACTCGAAAAAGGATTTAATCGGAAGTATTGATTTTTTACCTCTGTTAACACTACGATTTTTATATTATTTAAAAGTATAGAGGTACAAAAAAGGGGACACAATGGGAATGAACGAAAAAAATAAACGTGCCTATGAGGTCATTGTAGCCGTAATGACTATTCCAAAGCATATAATAAAGCTTCATGGAACTGATAATGTGACTGAATTTCTTTTACATAATTTGGGTCAACAGGATTGTTTTAATTTTTCTAAAGCAGCTTATTTTATTGATAACCCTGATTTTGATCATCTCAAAGGAATCGCTGGGTTTTCTAAAGATGAATCATACCTTGCTAAAGTTAATCACTGGACTGAAACGCAAGAATTTTCTGAACATATGAAAAAAGCTGCATTTAACTCAATGGTACGAGACACTTGTCGTTGCAGTATTAAAAGAAATAAAATGCAAGAAGAAAAAGTGGTTCAGGAAATCTCTGATGAATTACACTTTTTAAATCCACGTTATGTTGTATGGCCAATTAAACATGACAATCATGGGCTCCTTGTTTTTGAAAAAACGGAAGAAGACGGCATTGATGAACATCTTGAGAATGCTTTACAATTGTTTGGATTTTGTCCTGTTTTTTAGCAATTCTTTTTAAAATTGTTTCTTGATTTTTTAAAAAAATCTTAATTAAAGAGCTATCTATTGCAATTAGAATTTTAATGATGCTACTCTCGTAAACAAGGATACGTTTACTAGAAGGGGAATTGCAATGATGAAAAAAGTAGTGCTTGTAATAAGTTTATTTGTGTTTGTTGATAGGGCTATGTATCACAAGTTGGGGCAAAATTTACAACAAGAAAAATATGCACATGCAACTATTTTGGTATCTCCATTGCATGAGGAAGCGGTAAAAAAAAGAAAAATGCATGAACGTATTGTGGCTTATGCACGAGCATTTTATGAGTATCGGGTATCGTAAAATTATTCGTTACGAAGTGTTTGGGTGATGTTAAGGTGCTTAATGGTACGTAAAGGAATAAGCGACGTTATAATACTAAGAATAACAACAGCTAAAAACACGATACAGAAAAGGTTGATTTCAAGAGTGACTGGAAGATGTGTAACATAGTAAGCATCAGGTAAGTGTATAAAGGGGTACTGCTGCAAAAAGATTCCAACTGCATAGGCACACATAAGTCCGGCACAGGCAGCAGCTGTTGAAAGTATCATGCTTACAAAAAGGAAAATAAGGTTAATCTGCCAAAAAGGCATTCCAAGCATTTTTAAAAGCGCAATATCAGTTCTCTTGTACGTGATGTACATAAAAAGCAACGAAATAATATTCATACTGGCAACGAGTGTAATTAAAAGCAGTAAGACGAACATAACGTACTTTTCAAGCTTTAACGCAGAAACAAGTGAAGGGTAAAAATCTTTCCATGAATAGGATTCAATCCCTTCAAGTTGTTGCAAGTAAGCAAGTGCTTTTTGCTCATCTTTTGGTGAACGTAAGCGTAATCCTAGGTAGCTGATGCAATCATCTGTCCAGATAGCCTGACATAAGACAAGAGGGGCAAGAACGAGTCGTTCATCGTAATCGGAAATGCCGGTGTTAATAATTCCTGCGATGGTGACTGGTACTGAACGTAGGCTTGCTTCTTTAAAACTTTCATCCTCATTTTCATTACACATCAGGACAAGTTGATCATTCACGATAACGTTGAGGGTGTCTGCAAGATCTTTTCCAATAATAATGTGTTGTTCAGTAAGGGCAGAAAGCGCTTGTGCCGGGGTAATCATTTTTTCAAGAGCTGTTACGTGTACTTCTGTAGTTGGATCAACCCCTTTGAGGGTAACAAGATGTGTTGGTGAATCGGTGGTTGCTGGATGTATGAGTGCTTGTTTTAAAAGATAGGGAGAAATTTCTGAAACAGAATCAGAAAGATTTTTTTTTAAAAAAGGAATGAGTTTTTGATAGTTGAGCGTTGTTCCATCGGGAGCTTTAATAATTAACGAAGGGTAAATACCTTGTAATTTTTTATGTGTTTCATATTCAAATCCACGCATGATGGCGGTAATCAGTGCAAGAGAAAAGGTTCCGATAAAGATACTTGCAAAACAAACACCTACCATTGTGCGTAGTGTTGATGATGAACGATGGGTAATATAGCGCCATGCAAGAAGTTGTGTAAGTGAAATACTCATGCGGTTGACCTTGTAAAGTGGACATCTTTTTTTTACTCTAACTGCAGACAAAGTTATATGAGTATACAAGAAAGAGGTGAATGAATGAAGCAGTATAATACGCTGGCTTTCGCTCTAGGAATACTGTTTTTACTTCCTGGGTGCGGTGGAAACATTAAAGATTGGGCAGATGAAACGTTTTATCAAGGAAAAAATCATAATGATTATGAAAAAACAGTGAAACCTTTTTTAAAGGGCATTCGTTTGTACGATCAATTTGATACCTTAGCTATTTTTGATGCTTTGTGGCTTTCAGATACGGCGCGAACAGCCTATGCACAGATGTATGCAAAAATGACGGGGAAGTGTGAAGATGCGTATATTGATTTTTTACGTCGTGAGTTGAGCGCAAATACTTATTTTGTTTCATTTTATGTTTTAAGTCCTCATTCAATTGCATTGACCGATCTTCCGCCGTTGTGGGCAGTACATGCAGAAATTGATGGAAAGAAATATCTTCCTGTAGAAATTAAATTAGTTGAACTTTCGGCTGAATATACTGGTTTTTTTGGTAAGCGCATTAATAATCATAAAGATGCGTACGAAATTCGTTTTGATCGCAAGGATTCTGACGGACATGATATTCTTGAAGACAAGCAAGAGATAAAACTATTTTTTAGCAATCCACGTTTTTACGGCGTAATGAGTTGGAAGATAGGTGAAGATAATAAAATTGAACTTCCTGCGTTTGTTTCAACTACTGCGTTAGAGCAAAAAGAAGAGTCTGCACCATCATTGGCTACTCTTACAACAAAGAAAACGGTACGTGAGCATCGTTCAGTGCATCACGATCAACAAGCTTTACCTGTAGCAGGAAAGGATGTTGATCAATCGTCTATAAACGAAAAAACAATAGAGATTGCAAGCAAAGAGCCATCGATGTATGACATTGAAGGTTCGGTTCCTATTGAAGATGCAGTAAAATCAACAACGGGATCGTTGGGTGAATTTGGTGGCGGTGGCGGTGGTGGGTTTGTTGATGGAATTGAATAATTCCTTAATTTTTTTTAAATAAGAGAAGAGCGTCTGGAAAAACAGGCGTTCTTTTTTTTAACTTTTTTTCTTATTCATTTGAACAAGATCGTAATGTGGCGCAAGAATCTTTATTCTTCCATTATCTTAATTTTCTGTTGCCCTGTGCGGGCAAGCATTTAGGATGTGCTTGCACACACCCTAAAAACCCGTGCAAAAACCTGCGGTTTTAAAGCTAACGACCTGCGGCTCTAACACTCCGCCTATCGGCTCGGTTGACCCGAAAAGGTCTAGTGCTGTCGTTTTACTTATTAATTTTTTAGAAGAAGTCTTTATCAGAATATCAGCCTGCAAGTGCCGCGTAGTCGGCAGGCGCAAAAGGAAGCTATTTTACTTTCGCTAAAACTTCGAAGGCTTCCGGGCCATATTCGTGAAAAGTCATCAAACAGCATGTTTGTGCCCGAGATCCAAGAGGGTCGGCAAGGACCCGTCTTGGCGCTGCACGCGGAGTGCAATAGAAAATTAAGATAATGGAAGAATAAAGATTCTTGCGCAGACTACGCATTGCATGCGTAATGCAAAAAAAAGAGCGCCTTTTTAAGGGCGCCCTTGGTATCTAAAAAGCGAAGCTATTTAAGATTGTGTTACTTCTTTAGCGGAGCTAATAGTTCGTTAATTTGTCCAACTGATAAAGTCTTGTGCTTTTGAAGTGCTTCAATGATAAGAGCAAGATCTTGTTTATGTTTAGCAAGAACTGTTTCGACTTCCGCTTCATACTGCTCAATCAAGCGATATGCTTGTGTCAGTTTTTGATTACGGATTTCTTTTGCCAATTCTTTAGGGTCGAGACCTTCAAATATGATTGTTTTTGCTAAGGCGAAAGCAGCTTGTTTGTCAAACTTATCAAAGGCACAGCTTGAAAGACCGTGTACTTTTTGAGCAGCATTACTTGCAAGCAATATTTTGCACTGTTTGACCATTTCTTCTTGTGTTTGAATATCGAGTGAATCATAGAGATGGTAAGCAAAAATACTACCGTAGCGGACAGCGCGTTGTTCTTTACGTTTTATGTCCCCAAAATTGTATTGTTGTGAAACGTGTTCTTCTTCCAGTTCTTGTGTGATAGGAAGAATAGTTACGCTGCACAAGGTTTTTGCAGGAGCAAGCAACATACTTACTAATGCTTTACCAGCTTGACGAGCAGCGATCACTACTTCTTTATCCGGAGCAATGCTGTAGCCATTAGGAATTAGTTTTCTGATTTCAAAATCGATTGCTCTTTCAAAATGAGTTTGTGAAACAGGAGCATTTTCTATTTTTGCATGCATCAAAGATTTTTTGAATACGAGGTCTAGTGAACCAAATGAACAGCCTTCTGTTTGTTGTGCAAGAGAAATAAAGTTGAAGTTGTCTGGATTCATGCAACGTTTTTCACATTCTTTAATAAAGAATTCAACGCGATGTTTGAATGTCGGTTTATCAAACCAGAACATTTTTCCAAAGCGGCCATGTTGACGCAATGCAAAGTCTAAGTTTTCAGGTTTGTTGGTAGCTGCAAGAATGATTACTTGATCTTTTTCATTGTTGTTTAAACTGCCACTCATAGAGGTTAAGAATTCGCTCAAGGTCTTGCTATCACCATCACGTTGCAAGCGAAGAAGGTCAAGTTCATCTAAGAAGAGGATGCAAGGAGAGAGGCTCTTTGCGATATGCATGTAGTGGCCAATACCTTTTCTAGCAAGATCTTCGGTGCTGATTTCAAACAAACGCATTTTTTGATTTTTGCCTTGTTTTTCAAGTTCAGCAGAAATTTCACCTGCTAATGCTCTTGCCATTAAGGTTTTACCTGTTTGAGGTTCGCCTGCAAGCAAGTAACCGCGTTCAACTTTAATGCCGGCGCGATCAAAACGATCAGGGTTGCAGATGTATTCAACAACACGGCTAAGTTCTGTTTTTACTTCTTCACGACCAACAATATCTTTAAAGCGTTCTGTGCGTGTGCCAACTTCATCATGAGAGTTCTTTTTTGCAGTGCCAAAAAAGTGATCATCAAGGCGATTCTTGTAGGTGTTTAGTTTGTCATAAACTTTTACAGCATCGTTTTTAAAGTAGTTTAAAAAGAGTGCGCCGACAGCAATGGTAGCCATAGGTTCATGAGTAAATTTAACAATCGGTCCGAGTACTCCTTGCATATTATTGATCAGGCTGGATTCAGTGTTGGTTACTTCTGAAGCGATTGTTACTTTGTATTCATCTGGGGCAAGAGGATTTCCTTTTTCGTCCTTAACTACTTTAGTGACATCAAAGTCTTTGAAACCATTAATTTCTTGAAGGTTTCCTTTAGGCCCGTTTATAACTTTGAAAATCGAAGGACCTGCAGGAGTAATGGAATCTGTTTCACCTTCTTTACGAACTGTTTCGTAAAAAGTTGCATTTTTTTCAACAGACATAGTGTTTTTGGAAGGCATACCGGCAGTCCAAGGTTTTACCCATCCAAAAAGTGATGAAAGTGGATAAGGAAGCTTTGCCCCTTTACCTTCGCTTGTCACGTAGGTATACCAAATAACGAATGCTGAATAAACAGCAGCGTGTTCCGCCCAGTAAGTAACGGACCAGTCTTTATTGAACTTGCGTATGCCGCGATAGATACCATTGATAGCAGAAAGGCCGATTTTTTGTGAAGCCTTATCAAGTTTAATAAGACGAATACTATTTTCTTTAAGAACGGCACTTATTTTTTCAGGAGTAATATCTTGTGTTGCTTCAAGATATCTTTTTTGAATGCCGACAAAATCAAAAGATGGAATAATTTTTAAATCTGTTGCCACAGCTTGTTCAAGGATAGCGATAACTTCTGAGTTAAAAAGAGCAAGTTGATAGAGTTGTTCAGGAGTAGTTACGTTCATTGAGCTATAATTTTTAACTTTATCGATATCTTCTCTACGCAAGAGATTTAATTTGATCCTGGTTTGTGCTTTAAGCTGTGCTGGGATATTGCTTGCGCCACTTGCAAGGGTTTGACCAATCGTATCAAAAATTGACTCAATGAGGTCGATTTGAGAAAGAGCTTCTTGCTGCTTTTGTTGAATAAAGCTTGTATCGGAATGGATAGAAGCTGTTTTTGTTTGGGTACTTGCGTGTGTTTGCGCAATGAAAAATGCGCTTAAAAGAAGCGCTATACGCAATGACGTACCAGCCTTGTGCTGAATGTGTGCCATTGAAAATCCTTTGGGGGATATGAGGTTTTATAAAACTTGATTACTACCACTCTTAGAGGGAATTCATCGTATCCAAGGGGTAGGTTTTTGTCAAAAAAGGGTGATTTTCCCAGTGTTTTTGTTTGAAACTGCTTTTTCTTTTTTGTTTTTGCTATACTTGCCAAAATTGTTTAAAAAATGCTGTGTATGTCGTTGTTTTAAAAGGCTGTATTGTATGAATCGATGGAAAAATGTAGCGGCCCTCATCGTTTTTTTGATGGCGGTTGTCGGATGTAGTCTCGGTTTTTTAAACTACAAAAATGCAAAGAGCATAAAGAAAACGCCGATTATTGATATTAAGCTTTTAGAAGGGAAGGATAATATTGTACCCTTTCTTGTTTTAGGCTCAGGACCAGCTTCATTAAGTGCAGCTTTATATGGTTCGCGATCTGGTATTAAAACGTATGTGTTGCGCGGGAATAAGCCTGGTGGGCAACTAACGGGGACTTCATATATTGAAAATTGGCCTGCTATTAAAAAAATTCGCGGTATTGAAGTAATGAATGATTTCGAGGATCAGGTATCCCATTTTGGAACGATTGTCATTAGTGATGCGGCGGCTAGCGTTGATCTTTCATCTTGGCCTTACAAAGTAATTACAGAAGAGGGACATGAATTATATGCGCTTGCGCTTATGGTTGGAACAGGAGCGACGCCACGTCGCTTAAACATTCCCGGTGAAGGAGATGGAGAATATTGGGGTAAGGGTGTAACGACGTGTGCCATTTGTGATGCGCCTTATCATCGTGGAGATAAGGTAGTGGTCATTGGTGGTGGTGATTCTGCTATGGAAGAGGCACTTGAGCTTTCACCGTACGCAAAAGAGGTTCATGTACTTGTGCGCTCTACAATTTTGAGAGCTTCTGCAAATATGATTGAACAAGTAAAAAATTGTATAAATGTGACGATTCATTTTAATAAAGCGCTTTCAGAAATTAAGGGTGATGGTCAGCACGTAACAAGTGTTGTAGTGGTTGATACGGTTACCAAAGAACAAACAGAGTGGCCGAATACGCGCGGGGTTTTCTTAGCGATCGGTCATATTCCAAACACTGCCCTTTTTAAGGGATATTTGAATGCTGATGAATTGGGGTACCTTAAAGTTGGTCCGGTAAATCAGATGACTAATTGGCCAGGTGTTGTAGCGGCAGGTGATGTTGCAGATCCTGAATATCGTCAAGCTGGCGTAGCGGCAGGGGATGGGATTAAGGCAGGGCTTGATATAGTGTGGTGGCTGGGGTCTCTTGGTTTTAATTCGTATGTACAACAAAAATTAGAACCATTCTTTTTTGATCAACAAGCTGTTCAGAAAAAAAAGCTCGACGAAATAAGCAGTATGGCCGAGTACAAAGAGCTTATGAGGACCGCTTCAGAATCAGTGATCATTTTTGATTTTTTTACTCCGTATTGTCCTTCATGCATACATATGCTCCCTATCATTGAATGGACGGCAGCTAAAATGAATGGAAAAGTTCGCTTTTGTAAAATTGATGCTTCAATTGCCTATGACCTTGTGAAAAAGTTTAAAGTTCCTGATGTGCCGCATATGGTAGTTATTAAGAATGGGGAAATTGTCGCTCGCCTTAAAGAGACGATGCCACGAGCTGAATTTTATACATATGTAAAGAAATTTTTAAGCTAGAGAATTCATGTTATTGCGAGCTTGCATGGCAATCTAAATTTTAAAAAGCCGATTTTTGATGATCGGCTTTTTAATTTTCATTCTACTTTTAAGATTAGAAATCAGAGGGGTCGGTTAATCAACTTCATCCAATGTTGACAAAGCGGTAGCTTTACTGGCCTTAGGGGCTATACCACTTATCGTTTGTAAACCAGATGGAGTTTGCATATATAAAATAGATCCAGTTGGAGTTGGCGTATTTCCAGTTGACGAATAGTAGCTAGCGTCAGGTATTAGTTCTTCTGTGCACTTTACAGGTGCTGGTAGGGCAAGTCCAGCCGCTTTATTTCTTTTTTTAAGATCTAGGTGATATCGCTTTTTCTTTTCACTTTTCTTTTTATCTTTTGATGGAAGTTGAACAAGGTTAGGCGCTTCGATTGATTTTTGCTCTTGCAGATAAGGGCACATTTGCAAAAAATCTGCTCTTTTTTCTTCTGAAAGAATGCTTAAAAGGGTTTCAAGAGTTCTTGCTGTTTCTGCGGCAGTTTTTTTAATGCGTGCATCTAGTTCTTCGTGTTCGATTTCTTGTGCTAATTGTGTTATCTCTTCTGCGGTAAGTAAAGCAAGGAGCGCATCTATTTCATCTTCTTCTACCTGTTCATAATACATTGTTTGCATGGTATATAATCTATCTGCAAGTGCTGAAAGGGTTTGATAATCAATCTCAAGATTTTGAGTTTTGAAAAACAAATCTAAGGCGCTTTGATAATCTTGTTTTGTGGTTGTATTCAATGTGGGCATACGTTCAGTCATAAAGTCTTCGAGAATGTCGCTATGGGCTAGTAACGCTTTATCTACTGGATCAGAAGATGAGGTCTCGTCTAGGCTGCTTAGTTCTTCTGCTAATTGTGCTAATCTATCATTCTGGGTTTCACTAGCTACTTGTGTATTCATCATATCAGGTGCTGATGGAGTAATTGCAGTAGGTGTTGATTCTTCGGTAGACAAAAGAACGGGAGCGACTTGTATTGATGTTAATGCTTCCTCAACCAATCTTTTTTGCTCTGCTTCCTGTGCTAGTTTTTCTAAAGTCGCCTGCTGAATTGCTTTCTCGATTATTTTTTGCAATTCAACTTTCGTTCGATTTGCTAGTTCTTCAAATTCTTCGCTAGTTGTGTCTTTATAATCACGGGTTGCTTTGAGCAAGGGAAAAATAGTATTAACAACTTTATCTATTTGGGCATCTATAGCTGCGATTTGATCATGTGTGATTGTGTTTATATTGGCAGACAGCTGTGTATTAAGCGTTTTAAGATTTTTTGCCTGAAATTCAGGAATAGTAAGACTATTTACTATTCCAAGAAATTCTTGAGCAGCAGAGCCATCGAGTTCGTTGAGCGCATCGATTATTGTTTCTGCAGAAATGTGTGTTCCTAGCGTGAGCGCTAAAAATAATAATTGTTTTTTCATTTTACTCTCCATTGAGCCATAAAGGCTTATTTTGTTAAGATTTTTTCTCTTCTGCTATTGATTCTATCGAATTGTATCAAGTCTAGTCAATAATTCTATTTGAAAATAAAATATTAAGCGGGGTGAAGATTTTTTGCCTGACTTAAAGGAACTGTAATGGAGAGAGGGGGCTTTCTTTACTGGCAGGTTACCATAAAAACTTTTAGAAAAGGCTTTGTTTAGGGTAAATGAGCGGTGTCCATTGACGAATTGTGCTTTTTTAGTCACAGTAGAGATATGCGACTCTTTTTCCTGTTAGTGTTTCTAGGGGTCGTTCTTTTATTTCGTTCATAGCCCAGGTAGATAAAAAAATGAAGAAAACTCGTTCCGATATAAGAAACGTTGCCATCATTGCCCACGTGGATCATGGTAAGACAACTTTAGTTGATCAACTTTTGCAACAGTCAGGTACGCTTGATATGAAGTTTGCAACTGATCGCGTTATGGATTCAAACGATCTTGAAAAGGAACGAGGAATCACCATTCTTGCTAAAAATACTGGTATTAAATACAAAGATTTTCACATCAATATTGTTGATACCCCTGGTCACGCTGACTTTGGTGGTGAAGTTGAAAGAACCTTACAAATGGTTGAAGGATTCTTGCTTCTTGTTGATGCTGCTGAAGGGGTGCTTCCAGGTACTCGTTTTGTGTTGCAAAAAGCATTGGCTCTTAATTTAAAGCCGATTGTTTTCATTAACAAAATCGATAGAAAAGATGCGGATGTAAAACGCACTCAAGAATTGGTCTATGATTTATTCGTTGATTTAGTAACCCATGAAGATCAACTTGATTTCCCTATTCTATACGGATCAGGAAGAAACGGTTTTGCTACTGATTCTATGGATCATATGACTACCACTATGGAAACAATGTTTGAAACGATCGTGAATACGGTTCCAGCTCCTGTTGAGCAAGCGAATGGCTTGCAAATTTTGGTTACCAATATTGATCATTCAGATTTCTTGGGTACTATCGCCATTGGTCGTGTTATGAGTGGTTCTTTAAAAATTGGCGAACCATTTATCTATTGTTACGAAGATGTGGTGAGTAGGCCAATGAAGGCTACTAAGCTTTATACCTTCCTTGGATTAAGTAAGATTGAACAAACTGAAGTATCATTTGGTGATATTGTTGCCGTTGCTGGTTGTGACGAAATTGCAATTGGTTCAACCTTATGTTCTGTTGATAACCCGATTCCTTGCAAATATGTTGCTATCGATGAACCAACGGTTTCGATTTATGTTTCTGTAAACAACTCTCCATTTAACGGAAGAGAAGGAAAATTCCTTACTTCGCGTCATATTAAAGAACGTTTAGAAAAAGAATTAAAAACAAACGTTGCTCTTCGTGTAGAAGCAACTACTACTCCAGACACTTTTAAAGTTTCAGGTCGCGGACAATTGCATCTAGGTATTTTGATTGAAACTATGCGTCGAGAAGGTTTTGAGCTTCAAATTTCTGCTCCTGAAGTAATTTTCAAAACAATTGATGGAAAAAAATATGAACCGATTGAATATGTAACTATCGATGTTGAAGATCAATATCAAGGGGTAGTTATTGAACATTTGGGAACTCGTCGTGGTGAAATTGCTAATATTACCCCGCTTGATACTGGTAATCGTGTTCGTCTTGAATTCACAATTCCAGCTCGTGGGATTCTCGGATTCCGTGGCCAATTCCTTACCGATACTCGTGGTACAGGGGTTATGAACTCTTCTTTCCATGCGTATGAACCACATAAAGGTGATATTCCTTCAAGAACTCGTGGTGCTCTTATTTCTATGGATCGCGGTGCTGCAACTGTTTTTGCGCTTGATGCCTTACAACCTCGTGGTGAGTTTTTTATTAGCGCCAAAGAAGAAGTGTATGAAGGTATGATTATTGGGGAACACTCTCGAGATAACGATCTTGATGTGAATCCAGTGAAGGAAAAAAAGCTTTCTAATATGCGAGCATCTGGTAGCGATGAAGCTGCTAAGATTGTACAAAAACGTTTGATGACACTTGAAATGTGCATGGAATGGATAGCAAACGATGAGCTTATTGAAGTAACTCCGAATACTATTCGTCTTCGTAAAAAAATTCTTGTAGCTAATATGAGAAAGAAGAAATAAAAATCTGTAGATACTAAAAAATAACCCGTTTTTCGATGGTGTGGTCGGCTGGCTGTACTGCTGAAAAACGGGTCTTTTTTTACTCTAGGATGGTTATTTGGTTGGTTGAATCTTATTTATCGTCTTTTTTTTCATCAACTGTTGATGATGTGGCTACTTTGACCATAATTGATTCATTAGAACGTCTTGTTTTAACTTCAAGATGTTTGTTAGCGGCACGTCTTTTTAAGCGTTGTCGAGGTGTTTGCTCTTCTGTTTGTTGTGCTAATGTAGCGGCGGCTACTAGTGCTACTTTTTCTTGTAATGGTGCAACAGCATCTTTTTGTTCTTCTATTTGTGTGACTACATCAGCATCATCTTCTACATCTTCTTGCAGTGCAATGGCGATAGCTTCCTTTTCGCGTCGCTTAATATCTTCTTCAAGTTGCTTGGCTTTTCTTTGCCTTTCCATTTCTTTATCAGAAATATGAGTTTCGTTTGCTTTGAATGTTGTTTTGGTTCCATCCGCTGCTACGTGGGTAACAATTGTTTCTTGAGGAACAACGATTGTTCGATCGGAGGGGTCGTCTTCTCTGTGACCAAAATGGAATGTAACTTTGGTATAAGCTTTTCGAGCAAGAGGTTCTTTCTGTTCGATTGAAACTTCTGCCATGGATATATGAAATTCATCTTTTTGAATAGTTGTGTTGCGAAGAATAGTAAGATCATGTAATGAAATTCCAGAAACTTTTATTCTTCCGCTTGGATTTGACCAACAAGGCCGTTCTTCATCACGCTCAGCAGCGCTTAAAGGTGCTACACATAAACTTAGTACCGCTAGGGCTAAAAATTTTTTGAACATAGGTGTCCTTTCTTAATTTATAAAAAAAATGATCAAGCGATTAAGCTTGAAGCAGTTCTTTTTGCGTTGACAATTAGTAATATAATTGTAATGACACTATAAAGAAAGTCAAGTGGACCGATATTTTTAGGTTAATGAACCTGTTTGGTGTTGAGTGCTATCTTGAATAAAAAGAGAAAGGTTTATGCTGTTTCAATAATTCGAACATTTCCGCGAGATGTTTGTAGTTTTATTATTGCTCCACCATGGCCAAGTGTACCACGAACATCTCGCTTGAGTTCTGCAAGACCCGCCTGGCAGATTCTAAGAGTGCGCGGTTCAAGAGTAATGGCCTGCTCGCTGGTGACGGTGCCTCTATCCGTTTTTGCGTATAAAGTTGCATTAGTATGAGTAGGGAGTTCAAGTTTTATTGAGCCCTGTTCGGCAAGTGCGATTATTTTATCTGTTGCTTTTAGTCCCTTGTTCTGAATGGTGATACCACCTTGTTTGGTGCTTACTTGAACAGAGTTAGTGACTGAATCAAGATTAATTGCTCCGTAGTGCGCATGGGCTCGCGTTGCTGTCGAAACGTTTTTGATAGATATGGAACCTTTTTCTGTTTCGACCATGGTTAAAATTGCAGAGTTTGGAATGATTAAAGAGTAATCAACCACACATTGTCTATCGACTTTGAGGGGGATTGTTTTAATGGAAGCACCATGTTTTGTATACAAGGTTTCAACTTTAGTGAGATTGATTTGTTCGTCAGTACCTATTTTTGTTGCTTCGATAACAATTTTATTTTTGTTCCAGGTTGTTATTTTAATGTCCCCTTTTTTATTGTGGACAGAAATTGTTGATCCTGGTGTGAGTGTTTGCTCATGGGTGGTGATTTCTTCTTTGGTTTTATCCCACCACCACGTAAAATCTTCAAAGAACGTGATAGACTGAGCCGTGTGTAATGTTAAGAGGCAGAAGCAGAGCATTAATGTGCGCATGTTTTTTTGCATAGAAAAATCCTTTTTATGACTATAAGGTTGATTGGTTATGAAGTGTACAAAAGTTCAAGATACAATTCAAAGATCTTTAAGCTCTATTGCTCATGAGTTTCCGTTTCTTTCCTCTATAGTTACTGATTTGCAAGCTCATGGTGCGCGCGTATTCCTTGTAGGAGGTGCTGTGAGGGATAGTCTCCTTTCATTTCAGCCTAAAGATCTTGATATAGAAATACATGGCATTCCTTTGTGTGTTCTTGAGCGAGTTCTTAAAAACTACGGCCATGTAAGGACGATAGGGAAGGTATTTGGTGTTTTGCGTATTGATGGAATAGCTATTGATTGGTCTCTCCCTAGAATAGATTCAGAAGGGAGAAAACCAGAAGTTATTGTTGATCCTTATATGACGCTTATCGATGCATGTAGAAGACGCGATCTTACTATGAATGCAATGATGATAGATCTTTCAACGGGGCAACTGGAAGATCCTTTTAATGGTTATGATGATTTACAAAAAAAGATTTTACGCGCTACTGATTCAACATTGTTTATTGAAGATCCTCTTCGCTTTTATCGAGTGATGCAGTTTGTTGGTCGATTTGAAATGGTTCCTGACGAACAACTTAATCAGTTATGTGCCACAATGGATATTTCTGGAGTGTCGCAAGAACGGATTTTTCAGGAATTTAAAAAACTGTTTCTTACATCAAAAAAGCCTTCCTTAGCATTACAATGGCTTGATGATGTTGGTAGATTGCAATTGATTTTGCCTGAATTGTATGCAACAAAAGGAATTTTGCAAAATCCAGAATATCATCCTGAAGGGGATGTTTTTGAGCATACAAAACAAGCAGTTGATGGGGCGGCTATGGCACACTATCAAGACGACAATGAACGATTGATCATGGTTCTTGCAGCATTGTGTCACGATTTAGGTAAAGTTGAAACAACTCGCAGGATTGAGGGAGTGTTGCGCGCGTATGGTCATGATATTGCAGGGGTTCCATTAGCAGATGCATTGTTTGATCGACTTTCTGATAAGACTCTTTTAAAGAAATCGATTCTTCGTCTTGTTCGTTATCATATGGTGCCAGTGAGCATGGTGAAAAATAATGCGAAGGCTAGTGCGTATAAAATACTTGCGCGCAATCTTGCTCCAACAACCTTACGCCATCTTTTTCAGCTTGCGATTTTTGATAAATCAGCTCGAAATCCTGAGCGAGGAAAACCGCTTTCACAGTGTCCTGAACCATTGTTAGATCAATTTTTTGAACAAGCTCAAAAATATGGGGCGTTAGATGGGCCTGAAGCACCTGTAGTAACGGGTAAAGATTTTTTGGACGTTGTTCCTGAGGGGCCTGAGTTGGGAGTGCTTGTGCAACTGGCGTATGATCTTCAATTAGAAAAAGGGGTAGGTGATAAAGAAGAGCTTAAAAAGTTGGTTTTAAAGAAAGGCCGTAGGTGACGTGTAGGTTGTTATTTTTAGCAAAGATACGGTATGCTAAACGTCATTATTTCATTCTAAGAAAAGGAAGATTATGAGACTATTCTTTGGAAATGCCCTCTGGCACTTGATTGATCAATCAGACTTTATGACAAAAGCTATTTTGGTAATGATTTTGGTGACTTCTGTTATCTGTTGGGCGCTCATTTTTTATAAGTGGAATCTTTTCAATCTTAAAGATAAACAGTTACGTGAAACTTCAAAAAAAATTCGTCGCGTTACTACCCGACAAGAGTTGCTTTATTTGACTAATGAAGAAGCTAATACTCTTTCAGGAGCGGTGTTGCTTGAGTACGTGCAAGAAATGCAAGACATTCTGCAAAAGAAGGGAAGGTTGTCAGAAAGAGATATTGATTATTTGGATGCAAAGCGTTTTTCTGTTATTGATTCGCTTGTATATGAAGAAGAATCATATCTTTCGGTTCTTTCTGTTGCAGCAGCTGCAGGTCCTCTGGTTGGGCTCTTTGGTACTGTGTGGGGATTGACCAATTCATTTATTAGTATTAGTGAAAAACAATCAGCAGATATCGTGACGATTGCTCCTGGTATGGCAGAAGCGCTTATGACCACCATGGCAGGTCTTATGATCGCTATCCCAATGCTTATTATGTTTCATTATTTAAATGGTCGTGTTCGTCATATTGAACATGCGCTTGGTTATTTATCAGATCAAATTCATAGTGTTGTTATTCGTGTAATGGGAGAAGGAGAAGAAAAACATGAAACGATGGTATCAAATGAAACGGCGAAAAGGCCTTTCATCTCCTGAAATTAGTTTAACTCCTCTTATTGATACAGCCTGGGTTTTGCTTGTGGTATTTATGATCGCAAGCCCTATGATAAAAAAAGAAGCAGGATTGCAAGTTGAACTTCCTAAAGGCAATATGCAAGAAGCAAAAGAGACAACATCAAAAGATATTACAGTAGTGCTTGATAAGACAGGGGCTATCTTTTTGAATGATGCAAAAATTGCTGAAAAAGATTTGATAGAAAAACTCAAAAAGATTGTTGGTAAAGGAAATGAAAAAACAGTTTTTGTACGAGCAGATACCACTGCTCATTACGGAAAAGTCATTGAACTTGTTGATAAGATAAAGTATGTGGGAGGGGTTACTTATGTTGCTCTTGCAACCTCAAAACTTTCTTAGGGTACGTTCAGTTTTTCTTGTATCGTTGGTTCTGCATGTTTTTGTGTGTTTCTCTCTTTTATTTGTGTACAAAGATTATCACCAACGTTTGGTTGTAGATCTTTCTTCTCGCATTCCTTACAATGCGATTGTAAAGTTGCTACCTCTTTCTGCATCACGGTCATCTTCGCAAGTTTTGGGAGTAAAAGGTAGTAAAAAAAAAGGTACTTTCTCCTCTGTTAAGACTATGGCTGGTAAGCAAAAATCTGAAAAAAATAAGGCGCAACAGGTAAAGAAAAAATCACCTACTTTTTTAGCAAAGCAAACAGTTGCCAGTAAATTGGTGAAATCTGGAAAAGGTAAAGCGGAAGTAGCAAAAAAAGCAAAAACTCTTTTGCAGGAAAAAAAACAAAAGTTAGCGCAACAGAAAGAGCTTAAGAAAAAAGAAGCTGAAAAGCTAAAGCATGCTGAAAAATTAGCCCAAGAAAAAAAAGTTCAAGAAGAGCCAAAGGTTCAAAAATCTGAATCAAGCGAACCTCTGAAGCAAGAAATTGTTGAAAATGTGCAAACACCGATAACTAATCAAGTGATAACCGAAGAAATGAGTAGAGGTGCAGTAGGGTCAGGGGGACAAGACATTTTGTATTTGACGCGACAAGAACTTGATGCGCTTCAGATTCAGCAAAAATTACAGGAATGTCTTTTTGATTTGTGGACTCCGCCAGCAGGTATTCCTGCAGAGGCATTGTGCGAGGTATTGGTTACCGTTGGATGGGATGGGGCAATTCTTGAAACACAGTTTTTGAAAAAAACAGATATTTTGATATACGACCTTTCAGTGCAAGAAACGGTGGAACAGGTTGTTTTTCCGCATGAAGTGTGGGGCAAACAAATAACGATAGCATTTAAGCCATAATAAAAGTTCCGATGATCTGGGACAGCAACGATGATGAAAGAAACAATGACAATGAAAAAAACATGGATTTTGGTAGGGTTGACAGTAACTATTTTTTCACAAGTTACTTTTTCTTTTGGTACTACAAAAACACCTACTGCGCAGTCAGCAGAAGCGCATTCTTCTTTGAAAGTAGAAGTTGATGCACACGCTACAAAAAAAAGAAAAATTTTATTGGTTCCTCTTACGTTATCCGATAAACGATCACAAGAAGTGTGTGAAGCGCTTAAACGTGCTTTGGACTATACAGAGCAATTGGATGTTGATATTGAATATAAAACAGAGCCTTATAAGAAAAAACAGGTTCTTGAGTTAAAAAGAAAAGGGTATCATTTTGTTACTTTTTTGACTGAAGACAAAGCTGATAAGGTATACGAATGGCGCTTATATGATACCCACAAAGGTGTTATGCAAGCAGGATTTCGAATCAAAAAGCAGGGGAAAATACCACGTGGTTGGGGCTATTCATTAGCAGATTCAATTATTCCCGAAGTAACTGGTAACAAACCGTTTGCTTGTTCTAAGTTGGCTTTCTGTCAATCAGGAAAAGGTGGAGAAACAGTGGTATGTGTTGCTGATTTTGATGGTAGTCATTCGGAAGTTCTTACTCAGTCAAAACGTCAAATTCTTGCACCTCGTTGGAATCGAGATCCTGAAAACCCACAATTACTCTATTCAAAATATACTCCCCTTAATATTCAACTTATTTCCTGCTCTCTTGATGGTTCTGAGGTAGTAGCTTCGAGTTTTGATGGATTAAATATGCTTCCAACCTTTTCATTTGATGGTAAAGAAGTAGTGCTGTGCTTGTCTCGTGATGGGAGCAGTCAGTTATATCACTATGGATACAATAAGCAGCTTAAAAAAGTGGGATATACTCGTTTAACCTATAATTCTGGAAATAATATTTGTCCTGCATTTTTGCCTAATGGAGATATTGTATTTTGTTCTGACTTTGAGCTTGGTCGTCCACAATTGTATTACCTGCACAGAAATGATGATTCTATCGAGCGTTTAACTGAAGGTGGGGCATGTACTTCTCCGCAGTACTGTGATGCAACAAAAAAATTAGCGTATTCAAAATTGGAAAAAGGGGTTATGCAGCTGTTTCTTTATGATTTTTCAAAGAAACAAGAAAAGCAGGTTACTTCTGACGCTGGTCATAAGCAGGAATGTACGTGGTCAGCGTGCGGTAATTATCTTGCGTATACGGTAGTAGAGGGGAAGAGTCAGCGTATTGTTTCGCATTCACTTTTGACAGGGAAGAATAAATTCCTGACTCCTGAAGGAAAAACCTGTACCTACCCAAGCTGGTCGTCCCTCTACAGCACCTTTCCGGTGATTGGATAGGGTTAAAGATCGACAGTATCGATCGTTTTTGCTATCTTGGTAATGAAAAAAGAGGAGAGGGGAATACCTCTTAAAAATTTATAAAATCAGTAAAAGGAACGTTATGAAAGGACGCAATACCAGCGGCGGACCACGCAATCTGATTATCGCAGTTGTGGTGGGAGTGCTTTGTCTTTTAATTGTTACAAAACTTCACCATGATGTTCGTTCAAAAAGTGAACGAAGCTTTTCACAGTTTTTAACCGCAGTTGAAAATGGCACCGTAAAACAAATTGAAGTTGATGGGCCTGTTGCTCAGTGGAAATCTGCTGATAATCAAGTGTATCAAACAATTACTCCAAGTGATCCTCAGTTGTGGGAAAAGCTTCAAAAGAAAGGCCTTGATATAAGTTTCAAGGATGCTTCAACTCGTATGGGACTTTCTCAGATTCTTTTGATCTTAGCTTTTATTTTTGGCATTGGTTTTATCTGGTATATGTTCCGTCCTGGTAAAAATGCTGGTGGCGGAGGCGGTAATATTTTCACCATGGGCAAAAGCCGCGCAAAAATGTTCATGCCTTCAACGATCAAAGAAAAATTTAGTTCAGTTGCTGGTGCTGCTGAAGCTAAAGAAGAGCTTATGGATGTAGTTGATTTCTTAAAGAACCCTGAAAAATATAAACGCCTTGGGGCAAAAATCACACGTGGTGCTTTACTGGTTGGAGAACCGGGTAACGGTAAAACATTGCTTGCTCGCGCTGTAGCAGGGGAAGCGAATTGTCCTTTTTACAGCATAAGTGGTTCTGACTTTATTGAAGTATTTGTTGGTGTTGGTGCGTCACGCGTTCGTGATCTTTTTGCTCAAGCACGAAAAACAGCGCCAAGTATTATTTTTATTGATGAAATCGATGCGGTTGGCCGTTCTCGTGGAAGCGGAATCGGTGGCGGTGGTAACGATGAACGTGAACAAACATTAAATCAGTTGTTGACTGAAATGGATGGTTTTGAAACTGCCAAAGAACCGGTTATTGTACTTGCTGCAACAAACAGGCCTGATGTACTTGATAAAGCGTTATTGCGTCCAGGTCGTTTTGATCGTCGTATAGAAGTTCCTTATCCAGATTTAGTGAGTCGTGAACAAATTCTTAAGGTGCATGCGGCAAACGTTTTAATTGATGCTGAAGTTGATATGAAAAAAATTGCACGCGGCACTCCAGGATTTACTGGCGCTGATTTGGCAAATTTGATTAACGAAGCGGCAATTATTGCTTCAAAAGAAAATCAGCCATTAGTAACGCTTAAAGATTTTGAAAATGCTCGTGATAAAATACTTATCGGTAAAGAGTTGCGTACGATTGTTCTTTCTGAAGACGATCGCAAAATGACTGCGTATCACGAAGCAGGGCACGCACTGATTCGTTTGCTTCTTCCTAAAGATACTGATCCTTTACATAAGGTAACTATTGTTCCTCGTGGGCGTGCGCTTGGTGTAACGCATCATCTTCCTGAACGTGAAAAATACTCAACGACTAAAAATGAGATGCTTGCAAGTTTACAAAGTCTTCTTGGTGGACGTATTGCCGAAGAGATGGTGTTTGGAGAAATGGCAACCGGTGCATATAGTGATTTTCGTCATGCAACAGAAATTGCTCGCGATATGGTATGCCGTTACGGTATGTCAGAAGATTTAGGTCCGATTGTCTATTCTCAACATAATGGTGAATTTGTGTATTCACAGCATACTGCTGAGCGCATTGATAACGAAGTGCGTCGCATTACTGATGATTGTTATAAAAAGGCACAACATCTTCTTGTTGAAAATCGCGATAAACTCAACGCTCTTGCACAGGCACTTCTTGAAAAAGAAACGATGTATGCGAGTGAAATTTATGAGTTATTGGGAATTACTTCACGAGAAGATTTTAAGTTGGTTTAAACTTATGCATATAAGGTTATCCTGTTAGGGATCCAGTTTACTTGCTTTTTCTATTCCATGCTCCTCTACTCGTCATCCTCAGCGAGGCGAGAATCGCAGCGGAGCATGGAATGCGACGACCAGATGAAGCGAGCGTAAGGATCTAGAAATAAGTTACACCAGAGTCGTCATAATTTATAAAAAAGATACAGATCAAAGATGATTTTTGAGCAATTATTCTGGATCCTTACGCTCACTCAGTCTAGCAGAACATGTTATGTTCTGCTGTGGCTACCGTATCGCTGACGACGACGAGTGGGAGAGAGTGTCTTTAAAAAAATTATGAATGGAAGTAGGAAGAGTGCTGTATGAAATTGCAATCGAAAATAGATTTGTCGTCAGTAATACAAGAAGTTGAAAAGTGCGCGCGCAAGGCAGGAGAGATTCTGCTTTCGTACTATGACAAAGTAGACTTAGTTCGTTCGTATAAAACAGACGGTAGTTTTGCAACACAAGCAGATCTTGCAAGTGAGAAATATATTATTGAGGCATTGCGGCCATTAGTACCAGGTGCGGGTTTTTATGCAGAAGAATCAGGACGACAAGACGGTAATGAGTACGCGTGGGTTATTGATCCTTTAGATGGAACAACAAACTTTTCCCATGGGTTGCCCTATTTTTGTGTTTCAATTGCCTTAACATATAAAGATCAGCCAGTAGTGGGAGTTATCTATCATCCTGTAACACAAGAACTTTTTTCAGCTCAACGTGGCTGTGGAGCATTTGTAATCAGTTCTTCTTTAACAAAAAAGCTTATTGTTTCTCAGGAATCTGAGTTTCAAAAGTCAATGTTAGTAATGTGCACCGAAGATGTTGCTGAGATTATAAAAAGCCTTGAGGAACAGTTTGTTTCTGATGAATGGCCTTATATTAGAGATTATGGTGCAGGGGCGCTGGATATAGCGTATTGTGCTGCAGGCAGATTTGATGGGTGCTTCTATCAGGGGACCAAATGGTGGGATATTGCGGCCGGTTCTTTGCTTCTTGAGGAGGCTGGTGGAAAGCTCTCTACTCTTCAGGGAGGACAGATAGGGCCAAAGAACAGTACCTTTATCGGTGGGAATGGGCTTATTTTTAGCGAACTTTCTCAAATGGTAAGAAAAACAGTTGGAGTTTGATAAACAGGCTACTTTTGCTATACTTATAGCCTATCCTCCAAATCTCAGTGAACCTAGATTGTTAGCGACGAAGGAATCGAGAATGTCAAGAATGTGTTTCGTTTGCGGAAAAAAACCACAAACAGCAAATTTAGTAAGTAAGGCAAATAACCGCGTGAAACGTTGGGTCTATCCAAACGTTCACAAGATGCGCTTTGTGTTGGCAAGTGACTGCCGTGAAAAAGTGCATAGTGCAAGCGTGTGCACAAAGTGTGTCAAAGCAGAAAAAGTTACAAAAGTTCTATAAGGTAGATCCATGGCTAATATAAAGTCAGCAAAAAAAAGAGCTCGTCAAGACGTAGTAAGACGCCAAGTTAACTTGGCTCGTAAGACTGCAGTTAAGACTGCTATCAAAAAAGTTTTGACCGCTGTCAGCGCTCAAGATTACGAAGCATCTGTTGAATCTTTCAAAGCAGCTGAAGCTCAATTGAGAAGAGCAAAAAACAAGGGTGTTCTTCACTCTAATACTGTTGACCGTAAAGTTAGCAGACTTGCTCTCAAAGTAGCGGCACTTAAGAAAGAAGAAGCTTCTTCTAAGTAGTTTGCTTCAGGCGTAGATCAGAAATATAAAAAATCCTGCACCTTTGTTTCATTAGAGAAACAAAAAAGTTGTGGGATTTTTTATTTTTAGAGGAGGTTGGTTGGAAATTATTTTATAGCGCAATCGCTTTTAAGAATACTCATTTTATAGAAAAATAGGCTTATTCTTGTGCATAAGTTACAGCAGCTCGTTATAACCGTATTTTAGATATTCTCTCGCAGTCATCCCCAGAGAACGGTAGTCGCGGCAGAATGCATCGTGTTCTGTTAGACGGAGGGAGCGTCGGGGATCCATGTACTAGGAAGAGAAGTCATAATTAGTTGCTTCTTCTTAAACTTATGCTTTTTTTATAGTCATCCCCAGAGAACGAGGTCGCAGCGAAACATAAAATGTTTCGTTAGACGAAGTGAACGGAAGGGGATCCAGTCGTAATAAGAAAAAGTCATCATAATAAAGTTAGGCGTATGAACAACAAGAGACCTGCTGTGTACAGCATGGCTAGCAAAATGAATGGTACGATTTATATTGGTGTTACTTCCGATTTATTGCGGCGAGTATACGAGCATAAACAAGGTGCAGGTTCAAGCTTTTCTACAAAATATGGCTGTAAGGTTTTAGTTTGGTATTGCTTTTTTGAAACAATGGTTCAAGCGCTTCAGATGGAAAAGTTTTTAAAAATGAAAAATAGATCCTATAAAATTTCGCTTATAGAAAGCAGAAATGTGTCGTGGAATGATCTGTATGCAGAGCTTTATCACCAATAAGTAATAAGTTGTGATGATTTTTTCTTGTCACGACTGGATCCCCTTCCGTTCACTTTGTCTAGCAAAACACATTGTATTTTGCCGTGACTACCGTTCTCTGGGGATGACATGGATTTTTATTTTGTAATGAGGGTGGGGGTAGATTTTTAGTAGTATGAATGTGGTTATTAGAAAAGTGCATGAGAAAATTATCGCAATTGTGTTTTAGATATTCTCTTGCAGTCATCCCCAGAGAACGAGGTCGCAGCGAAACATAAAATGTTTCGTTAGACGGAGTGAACGGAAGGGGATCCAGTCGTGATAAGAAAAAGTCATTTTATAAAGAAGGATTTTGAATGAAAAATAAGTTAGAAGTTACAAATATCGCCCAAGAGTTAGAAAAATTCTCTGATCTCTGGTCGCAAAAAATTATTGCTGAATGTAATGATAATTACGTTAAAGTAGTTAAATTTAAAGGTAAATATACGTGGCATAAACATGATGATGAAGATGAGCTTTTCATTATCATTAGTGGTGAACTAAGAATGGATTTGCGTGATAAAGTTCTTCATCTAAAAGCCGGCGAATTTGTTGTCATGCCTAAAGGTGTTGAACACAGGCCGGTTGCGCAAGAAGAGGTTTCGATTCTACTTATTGAACCTAAGACTACGTTGAGTACCGGCGATCCAGAATTTGCAGGTAAAAAACCAAGTAACGGTGCATGGCTGTGCTGTCAGTTACAAGATGCTAGCTGCCAGGTAGAAGAACTTTAATTTCTTCTGCTGATGCGTAATTAAAAGCCATTTTACCATTTCTGTTTTTTTGTTTTGGATTTGCTCCTGCTGCAAGAAGAGTCTGAATGATAGCTATATAACCTTTTTCGGCAGCTTTCATGAGAGCTGTCTCTTTTGTCCAAAATATACAGGCGTTAACGTTTGCCCCTGCAGCAATGAGAGCTTTAAGAATTTCTTGGTGGTTTTTTCTGACTGCAAGATTGATAAGGGGAATACCGGTTAGAACTTGTGTTTCATTAACATTTGCTCCTGCAGCTATGAGAGATTTAGCAAGCTCTGTATAACCTCTTTCCGTTGCGCGAAATAAGAGGCTTTCTGTTTGAAAAGCACCACACTTTGTAGTTATGTCAGCTTTTGCAGCAATAAGCGCATTGAGAATTGCAACACTGCTATTCTTAGCGATTACCATAAAGAGGGGCGTGGAACCTTCTTTATTGCGAGCATTTACGTTGGCTCCAGCACGAATGAGAGCAATAACGAGATCGTATGAATTGTGTGTAATTGCCCATAGTAGGGGTGTTGATTCATCATATTTATTACATATGTTTGGATTTGCTCCCGCTGAAATAAGAAAGAGGGATATTTCAATATGTCCTTCTTTTGTCGCATGCCAGAGTACAGTACCGTCATAGCAATCTTTTGCATTAATGTTTGCTCCCGCGGCAATAAGTTTTTTAACAAGATAGAATTGGCCGTTTTTGGCGGCTGCAGTTAAAGCAGTACCATTAATGTCCGAGGCATTGACGTTTGCCTTTGCTGCAAGGATGGCATAAGCAGTTGGGAGCGAGCCAGAGCGGACTGCATAAAGAAGTGCTGTTGATTGTGGGGAGTCGGAAGAATAGCTCTTGGTGCATTTTTCTACATTAACGTTTGCTCCTGCAGTGATGAGAGCGTTCACCATATCGACATTGCCTCTCTCGGCTGCGTTCATGAGAGCTGTAGTTCCAAAAAAATAGGAAGGGTGTTTGTATTGCACATCGGCTCCAGATTTAATCAGGGCTTTGACGATACCGGTATAGCCGCGACATGTTGCACAAAGAAGAGGGGTTGACTTATTTTCGTCCTGGGCGCTGGGGTTTGCTCCCATTGCAAGAAGTGTTCTGACGCTGGTTTCGTGCCCATTCTTAACGGCATAAAATAGCGCCTTAGTTTTCCATGAGGCATCGATTAAATTTTGTTCAGCATTGAGGGAGATGGCGTGACTTCTAAAAACAAAAATTAACGCTGCGATCAATATTTTTTTCATGGGAACCTTTATTTGGTTTTGAGAAGAGCTTTGATTTCTTCTGTTGCTGCATAGTCAAGGGCTGCTTTCCCATCCTTGTTTTTTAGCGTCGTATCTGCTCCTGCTGCAATGAGATCTCGTACCACATCCACATGGCCTTCCATTGCTGCCATCATTAATGGTGTGTTGTCATAAATGTATTCAGAGAGATTTGGATTTGCTCCAGCTGCAATGAGCATTTTCCCGATAGCAATTGTTCCATTGTAATTGTAGAGCGCTGCTATTAAGGCTGTATCACCCCGGTAGTTTTGGCCGTTGAGATTTGCTTTTGCATTTATAAGGGTTTGCGCAACATTCATATAACCTTTTTCTGCGGCCATGATCAAAGGGGTGCTGTCGAGATGTCCAAGACTTGGATTTGCACCAGCTTTAAGGAGAATTTTTATAATATCAAGTCGATTATGTGCGACCGCTTCTCTTAAAGGATGGCCTTCGTCCTTGTTGGGATCTGCACTGGCTGAAAGGAGGGCTTTGATGATGGGAAGATTTTCTTTATAGACTGCCCATGTGAGAGCTGTGCAATTTACATTATCGCACTTATTTAGATCGGCTTTTGCTTTAAGAAGAGTTTTTACAAAAGCAAGATCATTAGCCAAAACAGCTTTCATGAGAGGGGTTTTTCCCTGTTCGTCTGTGGCATTTACGTTGGCCCCATCTTTAAGAAGGTTTGCTATTTCTGTCGTATTTGTATTCCCACTTCTTATGGCTGAAAATAAGGCATTATCAAGATCAGTTTGAGTGGGGAAAGGGCCTGTTTTGAGAGTGGCGAAGGTAAAGCCAAAACCAGCAAGAAGCGCAATGGTAGTTGCGCGTAGTAATTTTTTCATAACAAACCTCATAGTTATTTTAAGCATACAGCCCTTCTAGTATACCATGAGGGTAGGTATTGAAAACCGGTTAATTCTAAAAATGGCTCAGGGAGCTTATTTTGATTAATTTTAATCGTGAATGATTTCTTCCAGCGGGGGCGTTTCTTCTATTATTTCAGGTTCTTTTGGTGCCGGTAGAGGATCCGGTTTTTTGGTATCCATGAGAGCCTTAAACCCTTTGAGAAAGTTATAAGCAATGCGGGGAGGGATACCGGTGCGTCCGGTCTTTTCGGTGAGAATGACCATGGTAAGAGGCGGATGGTTTTTGTAGGTAAAGTTACAAGAAAGCCAGCTGTGTTCTAAAAATTCAGCGCCATCTTTAAGTTTATCAAGGCTACTTGTTTGTGCGGTACTGGTTTTTGCATGAATAATAAAATCTTTATTATGTAGACGATCGAGCCAGCGGGCAGTTCCTTTGGTAACGCATGCATGCATTGATTTTTGTAAAAAACGTCGTGTTTCTAATTTGATATTCAAAGGTTCACAGGTGATGGGGGTGCTTTCTATGATGCGTGGAGTTACGAGAAAGCCTGTTTCAATTGAAGCTACCATGCGGGCAATTTGCAGAGGAGTGGCAAGTAAAAATGTTTGCCCAATCATGGCTGAGAGTGTTTCGCCTGTCCACCAGCGTTCATGTTTTACTTTGCGTTTCCAGGCACGAGAAGGCACCAACCCGGTAGCTTCAGGAAACAACGAACCGGTAACGCGACCGAGCCCAAAAATGTTCGCGTAGTTGGTAATAACATCCATGTCTATTTTTTTACCGATTTCAAAAAAGGGAATGTTGCATGAATGTGCCATTGCCAATTTAGTGGTCAAAAGACCATGTCCTTCTTTTCTAACGCAATGATATTTTCTTCCTGCAAATGTGGTCGAACCGAAACAATTCCACGCTGAGTGTTGTTCTATAATGCCTGTTTCTAAAGCAGCGCTGACAGTAATTAATTTGAATGTAGATCCAATGGGGTAAGCGGCTGAAGAGATTCTATTTAAAAACGGTTTATGTTCTTGAAGAGAATCCCATGTTTCACATGAAATAGGTGCGGTAAAAATATTGGGATCAAAACTTGGCCGTGAAAGGCATGCTTTTAACGCGCCAGTTGCTGGATCCATTAAAATAAAGCAGCCAGAAATGTTGGGAGGGAAAATCTCTTCAGCAAGTTTTTGTAACGATACATCAAGCGTGGTTATAATGTGTTGTCCTTGTAATGTTTTTTCTATTTCATATTCTGCAAGGTGCGCTCCAATCGAATTGATAATGCGCATGATGGAGCCTTCCTTTCCGCGTAAAGTGTCTTCAAATATTTTTTCGATACCTGTTTTGCCTTCGCAGGATTTGTCTATGTAGGAAAGGTACCCAAGGATGTGACTTGCCATCGATTGGTAGGGATAAAAACGTTTAAAATGAGTGATAAGTTTTATATTTGATTCTTCGGGGAAGAGTTCAATAATTTTGCTTAATTGTTCAAATGAAATATCGGTAGCAAGGCGTATTTTTTTTGAGTAACGTTCAACACTGTTAAGTTCATCGTAATTTTTGAATGGAGTTACACCAAGTATGTCGGCAAGTTGGGTGAGTTGTTCAAGGTGTTCAAGGGTTAGCCGTCGTGCTCCTGTTCCTTGCCAATACACATCGGTCACTGGGCGGTTAGTTGCAAGAATGTTACCCGAGCAATCAAGAATGTTACCTCGCAAAGAAATAGTTTGTTCGTAACGGGTAAAATTACGCCTACTTTGCGTAGCAAAAACATTGCCTAATCTGACTTGAAAATGAAAAAGTCGTCCAACTAAAATGCAACACGTAAGTATCATTGCGATGCCATAGAATGAGATCTTGAGATCGAACGATGCGGTCGCTGATTTATTCATGATCTTCGGATCTCCACTCGTCGTCCTCAGCGATGCCAGAGTCGCAGTGGTGCATTTCAATGCACCGACCAGACGAAGTGAGCGTAAGGATCCAGAAATAAACTATACCAAAGTCCTCATAATTTTTTATTGTAATGATTTTTGCGCAATTATCCTGGATCCTTACGCTCACTTCGCTTAACAGAGTACTATGTACTCTGCTGCAGCTTTCGTCTCGCTGAGGACGACGAGTGGGAGGGATATTCCAATCTTCATGACAAAACTCTAGCATGAATAACTTACTCATAGGTTTCAGGGCCATTCTTCTTCGACTTACCCATCGAAGAAAGCGGATGATTAGTTTGACACATCTCAGCAAGTTCTTGTTGGGTAACATGTGTATATTTTTCAGTACTTGAAAGAGCTTGATGACCCAATAATTCTTGTACTGCTCGTAAATCAACTCCTTGGTTTAAAAGGTGTGTTGCAAAGGAGTGGCGCAGTTTGTGGGGAGTGATATTTTTCTTCCCTTTTAAAAACATACGAAACATTTGAATAATTCTTTGTATAGAGCGTGGGGTGAGTGCTTCATTTCGATAGTTTACAAACAGATGTTCTTTGTTGTCAGAATGGTTTGGTCGTTCTTTTTCAAGATAGTTTTTTATGCGTTCCTGTGCTTTCCCACCAAAAAGCACAAGGCGTTCTTTTCTGCCTTTTGCCATGATGCGAATGAGTTTGTTTTCAATGTCTAAATCTTTGAACGTAATGTTACAGAGTTCTGAACAGCGCATGCCTGTTGCGTACAGCAGTTCAAAAATTGCTTTGTCACGGACCGGGCGTTTTGAAGGGAGTTCTTTTTCGGTGATCGTATCAAGCAGGTAGAAAATTTCATCAACGCTTAAATAGGTTGGTAATTTTTTATCGATGTGCGGGCGCTTGAGTTTGAGCTCTAAGTTTTTTCCGGTCGATTGTAAAAAGCGTTCAAATGATTTAAAGCAGGAGATTTTGCGTGCAATAGAACTTTTATCAATTTTCTTGTGATAAAGCATTACAAAATAACGTTCAATGGCGGGACGAATGGTCAGTTGTTCAGGTTCTTGTTTATTAATGCGATCCCAAAAATCTGAGAATAAACTGAAGTCGCTCTCGTAGGAGCGTTGAGTGTTTTTACTCAAGTTGCGTTCAACATCGATGTACGTTAAAAAATCGGTCACCTGTGTTTGAAATTCTTGAAAGAGCATGTCGTTAATTCTCCTCGAAACTAACCTTGATTTAAGAGTTTATCCGAAAACTAATTACTAATTCTTTAGAGAACTACCTAACTTCACTCGTCGTCCCCAGAGATAGAAGATTGTCTCGTGCGAATGCGCGGACAAGCGACTGAGCGTTGGGGATCCAGGATGTAACAAGATAGAGTCCTCTTAGCTTAATAAAAGTTATTCCATCAGCTTTATAATTTAAAATATGACTTCTTCTTGTAATGCCTGGATCCCCGACACTCACTCCGTCTAGCCAGTGCTGTCCGCCGGCGCTCTTTCCGAGCTATGGCGTGATCTTCGACACTGCCGCGACTACCGTACCGCTGGGGACTACGGGAATTTTTATTTACTCATTAATTTTCGGATAAATACTAAGCAGAAAAAGAGGGTAACGCATTCATGTTTAAAGCGCAATTTTAAGCATGAAAAAGGGCCACATAAAGTGACCCATAATTTTTTAATAACATTGTTTTCTTATAGTAATCCGTAATCTTTGCAACGTCTGTTAACCGATGATCGGTTAACTCCAAGAAAGAGGGCGATTTTGTTTTGATTTTTAAACTTGTCCCACAAAAGAGCCATGATTTTTGGATCTTTGAGAGCATGTTTTCCAAGACGAGAAGCTTCAATTAATTTAGGATCAGAAATGTTGTACGCGGGATCGAATTGAATGTCATAGAGCGATTCATTCTTTTTAGTTTTGTTGATTAAGTTGTGCTGCACTCGTTCTTTGAGTTCATACAAACTGATTGGTTTTTGATTGATGATTCTTTCTTTTTCTTTTTCGCTTAATGAAAGCAATTTGTTTGGTTGTCCTGTTTGTGTCGCCAAAGCTTGTTGGCTAAATCCAAGCATCAGCTCTTCAAGCTCTTCTTGAGGCAGAGTCATGACCGATGGAAATGAAAGAGATGATTTTGAAAGTTCATTAAACAGAGCGCTTGAAAAGATTCCTTTTTGCACCAGTTGTGAAAGGTTTTGGTTGGTTGAGCAAATAATGCGAACATCTGTTTGTATTTTTTTTTCACTTTTAAAGACTCGGTAAAATCCGTAGCGAATAAATTCGGCAAGAATTTCTTGGGTTTCTTTATCAAGAAAATGAACATTTTTAATAAATAAGGTACCGCTTTTATTCAGGCGCTCAAGCAATGGTTGTACCGTTGATGACCCAAAAATCGGATTGATACCAAAGAGCTTAATGGGGATATCAGAACCGGTTGCTGGAGATTGTATCTCAAGGGTGTAGAGTGTTTCTCGAAGACTGATATGATGCACAAGCTCGATAGTAGGTAAAAGGTCTTCTTCTGGAAGCTCAAATAATAAAGCTTTTTTAGTGAGTGCGAGTTTTAAGAGATCTATTTTGAAATTGATGATTATTTCGCCAGTCCCAGGGATCAGGTCATTAATGAGCTTTCCTGATTGTGTTGTTTCAAGATACAAGAGATAATCCCAGTTTGAAGGATTTTTAACCCGATCAATAAGCTGTTTTACGATATCGGAGATATCTGGATAGTGAACAGTAACAATAACGCCACTTGATTCAGGGTGAGGTAGCCCCGTGATGACGAGCTTTTTACCAATGGCATCATGAGCAATAATTGTTTGGGTTGTTTTGTAGAGTTCGATCTGGTGCACGAGGGTGCGTAATGTTTTAGCAAGAGGATCACCTTCTTGCGTGTTGGGATTGACCGTAATAATCTCAGAACCATTTTTATTGCCGAAAGTAAATTTTCTATTTTTATAAAATAAGAGGCCAAAATTATTTTCTTTATTGATGCGCAAGAATGATCGGATGCTTTCTTTGTACTGGTTAATTTCTTGATGTTTAAGGTAAAGTTCTTCGATAATTTCTTTACGTTGTTTTAAAAGTTCATTGAGATTTCTATTTTGCAAAAGATTAATAATTTTTGAAAGATAGCTTGCAAAAACAAGCATTTCATCGCGCTCGATATTGGTATAGAGTTTATTTGGTCGCGAATTTTGCTCTATCACTATAGAAGCAATAATTCGGTTGTCTTCGTAAATGGGGAGAAAAATATCTGCTTTGATGGTATCGAGAAAGGTTAAGACAGTATTACGAGTTTCTGTTTGTTCATAAAAATTGTTGTACTCAATTTCATCTTTAATAAAAATGGGGGATGATTTGAGCAAATCAAGAGCCTTAGTTATGGCATTGGCGTTCAGGCTTGTGGTTCCTATAAAATTTTCGAGAGCTATTTCTTGTTGAGAGATTGCTGAATGGTCTACTAATTCAACATTGAGAGAATGATGCAAACTGCGTACATAGAGCGCCGTTGATCCTGTTGGTATGGAAAAAGCTCTGTTAAAAAACAGTTGTACGATCAGTTTTATTTCGCGAGTGCTTGACACATTACCCAGGTCTTCGAGTGTGTTTTTAAAATCGTGCACAAAGTTGAATTTATATGAGTTATGTTCGTGTACATGGCTGTGAATATTTAAAAAACGTAACCCCACAATTTTTCTAATGCAGTAGTAGAGGGCAAGGGTAAGAAATATTCCAGAAACACTTACGGCGGCAAGGTTATTGGTAAGATTGCCGCCTATTATGAAATTAAATGGATAGACCTGGCAAAGGTTTGCAATAAGGTGCGGAATAAGGAGGAATTGAATGACAATTCTTAGTTGATGATGAAGAATGTTAGGAATTTTTGTTTTACGTAATGAATGAATGGCAACAATGACCGTGAAAGGCATAAGAATAAGTAGGGCATATATTGATTGATATTCACGAAACATTTGTTCAAGCAACGTTGTTTGCAAGACGTGTATGCAAAATGACTGATAAAGAAAGAAAAATAAAAACACTGAACTTATAGGTATAAAAATATACTGGTACCACATGACGCGAGATTTTTTTTGAGTGAAATTTTCTATGAAGAGAGAGAGAGCTTGATAGGTTATAATATTTGCTGCCCAGCCTATTCGCACAAAAAATTGCTTTATCGTGGAAATGATTCCCGGAAAGAAAATTTTTTCTGTGAGTGCTACTACCCATGCGAAATCTTCAAGTATGGCTGCTATTAAAACAATAATAAGATAATACCAGACTGCAGGAACGCGTTTTGCTTTTATGATACGTAGTGTGAAAAAATAGAAAAAAATAACTTTAAATAAAAAAGCAATGGATTGCACTGCAAGAAGAAAAGAATAGTTGTTTATGAAGTTGTTACATGCTTGTAAGAAGTCAAATAAAATCATGCCATTTCCTGTAGTACTAGAAGTAAAAAAAAATGAGATCTAAAAACAAAAACATTCGAAAATCTTGTTGTCATCGGAGCTTTCTTGCCGTATACTGAGCGGCGTTTTAGTTTTAAAATATACATAGTTTAGGAGTTATAAATATGTTTTTAAAATTTGTATCTTTTGTAACAAAACTTTCATTTATTGAAGCACTGCTTGTTGTGCAATCATCTTTTTAATATTAAAAACCTGGAGTAACAAACATGATGTCAAAATTGTTTTCTTTTGTAGCTAAATATTCGTTCATCATTGCAATTTTGTTAATACAACCGCCTACAAACTAACCCTATTTTGCAATGTAACATAACCCTTATCTGATGACAAATGCGTCTAGAAGGGTTATATGGAAAATAAGAATCGGTTCGAAATCCCAAAAAAAGTTTCTGAAGTAATTGAAAAATTAAGGAAAGCCACGGGGGGGATGGTCGAGCCGATGTCTATTTCTATAGTTCAAAAGTATGGGCGTGATCCTTTTCTTGTGTTAGTGAGTTGTCTTTTAAGCTCAAGAACCAAAGATACCGTGACTCTCCCTGCAAGTATGCGTCTTTTTGCTCTTGCATTAATTCCTCAAAAAATGCTGACTCTTTCTCTTCATGAACTAGAAAAAGCAATCTATCCCGTTGGCTTTTATCGGCAAAAAGCAGTTCATATAAAAAAACTTTGTTTTTTACTTATTTCTCATTATGACGGAATGGTTCCTGCAGATTTTACTGAACTTACGTCGTTACCTGGTGTGGGGCCAAAGACGGCCAATTTAGTGATGGGGGTGGGGTTTGGGATTCCTGCAATCTGTGTTGATGTGCATGTGCATAGAATTTGTAATCGACTTGGATTGTGTATTACTAAAACTCCACAAGAAACAGAAAAAGTTTTGAAAGAGATTATTCCTAAGGATTATTGGATAGAGTTGAATCGATTGTTGGTTATGTGGGGACAGAATGTGTGTGTTCCTGTTTCTCCCTATTGCTCTCGTTGTGTGCTACAAGATGTTTGTGTGCGTAAAGGAGTAACAGTAAGCCGATAAAGCGTATAAAGAAAAAAAAGAATTAAAAAAAAGCACCCGTAAAATGCGGGTGCTTTTTTTTACTAAGCTGCGTGGGCTACAGGAGCCTTAACTGCAACTTTGCGTTTTGGAGCTGCTTTGCGTTTTGCAGCAACCTTACGTTTTGGGGCCGCTTTGCGTTTTGCAGCAACTTTACGTTTTGGAGCTGCTTTGCGTTTTGCAGCAACTTTGCGTTTTGGGGCTGCTTTGCGTTTTGCAGCAACCTTGCGTTTTGGAGCTGCTTTACGTTTTGGAGCTGCTTTACGTTTTGGAGCTGCTTTACGTTTTG
>CAZQDJ010000008.1:40197-42461 GCA_964592275.1 uncultured Pseudomonadota bacterium
GGAGCTGCTTTACGTTTTGGAGCTGCTTTACGTTTTGGAGCTGCTTTACGTTTTGCAGTTTTCTTTTTGATAGCCATACTACTCTCCCGTTTTTTGGTTTTATTTTCTTCTGTCTGTCACAGATGAATTCATTGTTGAGCCTACAAATTTAAATGTGAAAAAGTCAATTATTTTTCAAAAAAAATAACCATTAAACATTCAGCTAAAATACAAGTTGTTTTGTAAAACTATTCGGAATAGCGATTTTTAAGCTTCTAAGAAAGAGATTGTGCGAGTGTAAGAAGCTGTTCTTTTGTTAGTCCTTGTTCTTGCTTTCCGTCATGATGTCTGAGTGTTACTGTTCCTTCAGCTACTTCTTTTTTTCCTATCACAAGCATCCACGGAGTTTTTGAAAGTTGAGCAGTTTTGATTTGTGCTGAAAGAGTATCAGATGAGTTATCTAATTCAGCTCTGAGATTATGTTTTAGTAAAAAAGTAAGAAGTTCTTGAGCGTATGATTTTTGTTCATCAGATACAGTTAATAAGCGTATTTGTACTGGTGAAAGCCAGAAGGGAAGATGTCCTTTATAATGTTCAAGCACTACTCCAAAAAATCTTTCAAGTGATCCGTAAACAGCTTGATGAAGAATAACAGGTCGCTTTAAAGTACCATCAGGAGCTACATAATTGAGATCAAAATTTTCTGCAGCAAAAAAATCAATCTGTATTGTGCCACATTGCCATTCACGATTCATTGAATCTTTCATCTTGATTTCGATTTTCGGACCGTAAAAGGCCCCTTCTCCTTCTTGGATGGTATAAGGAATTCCTGCTGTGTTAAGGGCAGAAATAAGCCCATTAGTTGCCTTTTCCCAGGCTTCATCGCTACCCATAGAATTTTCAGGTCTTGTTGAAACGCCAACTCTAAGGTTCTCGAAACCAAATTTTTTCATGATCTCCATAACCATAGAAAGAAAGGTAAGAATTTCTTTTTCAATTTGATCGGGAGTGCAATAAATATGAGTATCATCAATGGTAAATGCACGAACTCTAAAGAGGCCATGAAGTACTCCAGAAAGCTCATGACGATGTACACGGCCGAACTCATTTAAGCGTAATGGAAGTTCGCGGTATGATCGTGGACGGTCATTATAAATTAAAATTGAACCAGGACAATTCATTGGTTTTATAGCGAATGATCTTTCGTCAATAAGTGAAAAATACATTTTATCTTGATAAAATTGATAATGACCCGAGCGGCGCCAAAGTTCATCAGAAAGCATCAAAGGGGTTTCGATCTCTTGGTGATTGGTTTTTTTTAAAAGTGAGCGCATATATTGAATAAGTAAATTAATAACGAGCTTTCCTTTAGGGTGAAAGAACGGAAAACCGGGACCTTCATCGTGGAACGAAAAGTAATCAAGCTGTTTGCCAAGCTTGCGGTGATCATACATTTGTGCATCAAGAATGCGTTGTTCATGTTCTTCCATTTCTTTTTGGCTTAAAAAAGCAGTGCCAGTAATTCGTTGTAAGGCAGTGCCAGAACGATCAGCGCGCCAGTAAGAACCTGAAATGTTGAGAAGTTTAAAATGTTTAATGTCACCAGTTGAAGCGACGTGACCACCTCTACATAGGTCGTGGAAATCTCCCTGACTTGCAAGACCTACCGTTTCCCCAGAAAGATTATCGATTAATTCAAGTTTGAACGGATTGTTTTTATAGATGACGCGTGCTTCTGCTTTGGTAATTTCTTTATGGGTAAGAGGAAGATTGCGAGTTGAAATTTCTCTCATTTTTTGTTCAAGAGCAGGAAGATCTTCGTCTCTGAAATTGCGGGCAGGAAGAGAATCGTAAAAAAAACCTTCTTCAGTTGCAGGTCCGATTGTTAATTGTGTATCGGGAAAAAGCTCCATTGTTGCGTGAGCAAGTAGATGAGCAGCTGAATGGCGTAAGCGTTGAAGCTGCTCCGCGTGAGTTAGCTGTTCTTTTTCGTGTGCATTCATTGTGAATTCCTCTTATGAATAAGCGTATAGAATTTTATAGGTACTATACCATACCTCCTTTAAAAAGACAGGGTAGGATTCTCTGCCAGAGGGCTCTTATCCTAGCTCTAAGCTTGAGTTTAATTGTATGTGTTGAGGGCCTCATGATAAACTCGGGAGCGGTATTTTTTAATCCTTAATTGAGAGCGGGGAAAGAATGTCAGTACCGAATGAATCAAAACAAAAAATGTATGTGTTGGATACAAATGTCCTTTTGCACGATCCGCGCTCATTGTTTAGTTT
>CAZQDJ010000009.1:0-36363 GCA_964592275.1 uncultured Pseudomonadota bacterium
GGAATCGAACCATCGACACTGCGCTCTTCAGGCGCATGCTCTACCACTGAGCTACCCCGGCATACTTACAAAGAATGTAAAAGAAGTTCTTATGGTACCGATACCAATAACTTTGTCAATAAAAACCAATGCAAATTGCTAAGACTACTGGTGTCTGATAGGATTACTACACTTTTAAAGAAATATCTCTATCGGCTTAGGGTCTTATAAAAACACTCTATATAAGCTCAAAAACTCTACGTAAGCTGACGATTACACAAAGTGAAAAAGCTATGAAAAACATTCTTGCGCACATCGAACAACTCAGTAAAGAAAGCCTTCAGTCACTCGAAACAAGCTCCTCATTAGAAATGCTGGAAGCAGTTCGTATTGAGTTTTTAGGTCGAAAAGGAAAAATTGCACATCTTATGCCCCTTCTTGCTGATCTTTCGTTAGAAGATAAGCGTGTTGTTGGTCCTTTAATGAATGAGCTCAAGGCAAATGTTGAACAATTATTTGAGACTAAAAAACAATCTTTTGCCGATGCACTTCTTGCTCAAAAAGAAGAAGCTTTCAAACATTTCGATGTTACTGCATACACAAAGCGCCCCCTTGAAGGATCGCTTCATCCATATACGCACGTTCGCACTTTTGTTACCGATTTTTTTACATCAATTGGGTTTCAGCTTGCAGACGGCCCAGAAGCAGAGACCGAATTTTACAATTTTGAAGCACTCAATATCCCTGAAACGCACCCAGCTCGGGACATGCAAGATACTTTTTGGTTAAACATCCCTTCTATGGTTATGCGTACCCATACTTCCAACGTACAAATTCATAGTATGCAAAAATATAATCCCCCTATTGCTCTTGTTTCAATGGGAAGAGTCTATCGTCAAGAAGCAACTGATGCATCTCACGATTGCATGTTTCAACAACTTGAAGGAATGTTTATTGATAAAAATGTTTCACTTGCAAACGTCATAGCGACCATGAAACTTTTTCTGCAAACATTTCTTGACGATAAAAATCTCAAACTTCGTGTTCGTCCTGGATTTTTTCCTTTTGTTGAACCAGGCATTGAAATCGATGCTTCGTGTCCATTTTGTATCAATGGTTGTTCCACGTGCAAACATTCTCGATGGATTGAAATGGTTGGAGCAGGACTTATTCATCCCAATGTTTTAAAGGCTGGAGGAATAAATCCTAAAGAATTTCGTGGTTTTGCATTTGGATTTGGCCTTACCCGTCTTGTTATGCTCAAATACGGCATCTCTGATATTCGGCTTTTGCACTCTTCATCAGTAGAATTCTTAAAACAGTTTTAGACTTGATTTGAAATAATCTCACACTTAATTTCTAAAAAAATGAAGTGTATCGATCCGAAAAAAACGGATCTCAAAAAAGGAGCGAGTCATGGAAGACATAACCAAAGTGATCATCCCAGCAGCAGGGCAAGGAACTCGTTTTCTTCCCTTCACTAAAGCTATCCCCAAAGAAATGCTCCCTTTGCTTGAAAAACCAGCACTCCAACGCATTATTGAAGAAGGGATTCAATCAGAGATCAGAAATTATATCATCGTGACAGCACGTGGAAAAAATTCAATAGAAGACCATTTTGACAGCGATCCTACACTTGAAAATTTTTTAAAAGAACATGAGAAAGAATCACTCGTAAACTGCATTGATAGAATCATTAAATTAGCTGATTTTACCTATGTACGGCAACAGGAAGCACTTGGTCTTGGCCATGCTATCTGGCTTGCCCGTCATTGCATCCAAAAAGAATATTTCGGTGTCATGCTCCCTGATGATATTATCGTAAGCAAGCAACCAGCTCTTGATCAATTAATTCGTGTTGCGCGTCAAGAAAAAGCAAGCGTTATTGCAGTACAAGAAGTCCCTGTAGAATGCGTCTCCTCTTATGGCATGATCAGTGTAAAAAAACAACTCACTCCTCACCTTTTTCAAGTAGGAAGCGTTGTTGAAAAGCCCTCTCAAAAGAACACCCCTTCAAACCTTGCAATTATTGGAAGATATGTTCTTTCAAACAAAATTTTTTCATCACTACAACACATGCAAAATTATGCAGTTGGAGAACTACAATTAACCGATGGCATCTCTCATATGATTCAAAACAACGAAAAAGTATTTGCTTACAAAGTACAAGGTGTTCGTTATGACATTGGTACTCCAATTGGCTGGATTAAAGCAGTCATCAGTCTTGCTCTTCAACACCCTCAATACCAGACTTCGATTAAACGTTATATTTCAGAACTAGGGACTATTGATTCTGCACTTTATAATCAATCAAAAAACATTGAGCACTCGCTGTAAGAGCGCGCATTACCTTTTCTTGAATAGCAATATCTTTTATTAGCACAGCACTGTCCCTACAGGGTCAAAGAAGTTACTTACCCACAATCTCTTTAAAATTAAGGATGCAAGCGTTCTATTTAATCATAACGATTACAATCGTTGCACTCTAACCGGATAATAACTCAATTTCATCTAGTAAGGATGATTTAGAAATTAGATATTAACGAGTGACAAGAATTCGACGAGTCTTTTTTGTAATATTTCATAGCCAAGCAAGTCGCCAAGCTGTAAAACTCCAATTCCTGTGACCGATCCCGTAAGCCCATAGCGAAGAAATGAAAAAAGTTCTTTTGGTGTTATACCAACAGTTGCTGCTTCTTTTTTAGCTATTTCAAGAAACCCATTAATGGTTGCCTCATTTACGCTTATTTTTATTACAGCGCATAAAGCAGAAATTTTTTCAGGAGTTGTTATGGTGTGTGCAATATCCTGCTCGTAAGTAGGAATATCAAAATAAAATGCAAGCAACGTAACGCAATCGCGCAAAGTGACCATTTCTTGGTGAACATAAGAAAGTGCTTTTGTAATGATTTCACGATTCATAGTTTGTGTGATTGGATATGCTTCATGGAGGTAAGGCAAACAATGATCTGTCAAAGCTTCAGAAGTTAATTTAGCAATCCATTTGTGATTTACCCAACGGAGTTTTTCAACATCATACTTGATTTGACCGGTTGTTGAGATGGAATCGAAGTTCATGGCTTCGATGAGTTCTTGCTTGCTCATGATCTCATTTTTAAATGATCCGCCAATGATAGCCAAGTAATTGATAATGGCTTCTGGTAAAAATCCAGAATCTTTTAAATCCCGTAGAGAAAAACCAAAATCACGTTTGGAAAGTTTTTTCCCATCAATACTACATAAAATAGGCATATGCCAAAATAAAGGAAGTTTTGCACCATACGCTAAATACATGGCTGCTTGCCCTGCAGTGTTGCTAAGATGATCTTCACCACGAATAACACAATCAATCTTCATTAATACGTCATCAATAAAGTTGGCAAACATAAAAGTAACGCTGCCATCTTGGCGTGAAAGAGGAAAGTCTGAAAAGTTTTTAAGATCAAAAACTACCGGCCCGTGAGAAAGATCATAAATAGTGACTGTTTGGGAATGATCTATTTTCATACGCCATAGAAAAGGAATGGTCTGAGCTTTTGTATCTGATTCACTTTGAGTAAGAGTTGCGCAAATTCCATCATAACGAGGGGGTTGTTTCAGCGCGATTTGGCGTTGACGTTTTTTATCAAGTTCTTCTACAGTGCAAAAACAACGATAGACAAAACCTTTGGCAATGAATGATGCAAGCTCTCTTTGGTAAATATGATCTCGTTGGGACTGAAAGTAAGGAGCCATAGAAGCTTGTTCTTTGCCAGGGCCTTCATCGTAAGTGAGTCCGAGCCAGGCTAAATCTTCTTTAATTTTTTCTGCACCAGGATCAAAATTTCTTTCAAGATCAGTGTCTTCCACGCGCAATATAAATGTGCCTTGCTTTTGATGTGCAAGAAGGTAGTTCATGAGAGCTGTACGGATATTACCAAGATGCATCATGCCGGTTGGAGCAGGAGCAAAACGAACGCGCGGTTTTTGTAATGTAATCATTTGAGACCTTTATATTTTTTTCTTAAAATAGCTGCCAAAGGGGGTAAAGTAAAGTGATAGAGGCAAAAGGAGCCAATAAAAAGTAGTTTTAGCATGTCAAAAAAATGAAAAATTTCTTGATTATGAGGGATGTTTTGACAAAAGTAATGACTGTTTGCTAGTTTTGTGCCTTGTTTTCAAGTGCATGACTAAAAAGGAGAAGCGCTAATGAATCAATGTTTACTAATAACTTTTATTTCAAAAAACAAAACCGAAGTTCTTTCTGAGTTTGTCCAAAAACACGCTCAAAAATACAGTCTTGAGGGAATGATTCAACCACTCGAGAGTATTCACGTAAAAATTATTGCGTGCGGCAAAAGAGATGACGTTGAAAAATTTCTTGATGCGCTTCATAAGAGTGCTGCAGAAAAAGAATTGGAAGATATTGAAGTTGAACCTTTTTTGAAAGATCGCGACTATCGTGGCGTTTTCCGTTGCATTGAGTAAAAAACTTTATCTATTGAGGTTAAAAGGTAGTTGATGTATTATCATTCGATGGAAGCTCTTTATTAGAATCATTATCTTTTGTAAGTCTGCATAGAAACGTGTTTATGCGTTATTTTTTTCATCATACCCTCTGTGAATCATATTAATGCTTGCATCAATCATTGGACTTTTTTTAGATTGTGCGTTTAAAAATTGAGCTCTTTTTTTTACCACACTTAAAGGTTGTTCCAAACCTGAAGGAGCTTTTATGAAGCAATTGCTTTCTGTTCGTTCAATAACCAAGACCTATAAAACCCCGAGAGGCCCAATCGAATCACTCAAAGGCGTCAGTCTTGATATCATGAAAGGTGAAGTCCTTTCACTGCTTGGAGTAAATGGTGCTGGTAAAACAACACTTTCTACCATTATTGCAACGCTGCATCCTGCAACTTCTGGTGATATTATTAAAGATGGTAAATCGATTTATGACGATGTTGTTGAATATCGTCGCACCATCGGATTTTGTCCTCAAAAACCGAATGTTGATATGATGTTAACGCTTGAAGAAAATCTCATGTTTGCTGGACGCTTTTTCTGCTTGCCTGACTCGGTCATTAGGGAGCGTAGTGCTTTATTGATGAAGAAATTTGGATTAGAAAAATATGCTCAGCAAAAAGCTGATATTCTTTCTGGTGGGTATAAACAACGTTTTATGCTCGCTCGTACTCTCATTCATCAACCTGAGCTTGTTATTCTTGATGAACCGACGGTTGGTCTTGACCCTCATGTTCGTCGCGATATTTGGGAGATTATTAAAGAGTTGCGCAATTCTGGTGTAACCGTTCTTTTAACAACCCACTATCTTGATGAAGCTGAAAAACTTTCTGATCGCGTGTGTGTGCTTGATCGTGGCGTTATTCGTCTTGTTGATACCCCTGAAAATCTCATGAGTGCTCATGGAAAGGCAAACTTGGAAGAGGTGTTTATTGCATTGATGAATGAAGCAGACGAAGAAGCAAAAAACGGTTAAATCCGCTTGAAAGATTAGTGTATGAAATTATTAAGTTTACGGACCTGTATCCGTTTAATTTGGCGTGATATGGCTGTTTTTTTTCCTGGATTTGGTGGACGCCTTATTAATGGAGCGCTGTGGGCTGGGATTACAATTATTGTATTTCAATATATTGGCTTTGGAGATGCAGCAATAAGTTTGGGTCTTTTTATGGCCTGTGCTAATGCTGTTAGTTGGGGTTTTTTTGAAGTGATGGAAAATGTTGCTCGTTTGACCAGCGATTTACAAGGTGAACGTTCCATAACCTACGCGCTTACTCTTCCGTTACCACAATGGATGGTGTTTTTTAGAATTGCTATCTCAAATGCATTACAGGGGATGGCAATTGCCATTTTTATTCTTCCGATGGCAAAGATTTTGTTATGGAATAATTTTTGTCTTGATCAAATGTCTTTGTACAAATTTTTAATTATCTTTGTTCTAGCGCATCTATTTTATGGATTTTTCTCATTGTGGCTTGCAAGCATGGTAAAAAACTTAGAAGCCATTGGTGATGTGTGGATGCGCGTTGTGTTTCCTTTATGGTTTTTGGGGGGCTACCAATTTACGTGGGCATCATTCGTTGCAAAAAGTCCTGCACTTGCCTATCTCAATCTTCTGAATCCTTTATTGTACTGCATGGAAGGTGTTCGTGCTGCAGTAATGGGACAAGAAGGTTATTTACCCTTTTGGTGGTGTTGCGCTGCGCTTGTGTTTTTTACTACCTTAGTTGGTGCAGTTGGTACCATAAAAATGAAGCAAAAACTTGATTGTCTTTAGGTAGTAAAAACGTATGAATATAAAAACCTCTCGTCTGATGTGGAATATCAGAGTCTGTGTCCGGTTAATTTGGCGAGACATGGCTGTGTTCAAGCCACATTTTTATAATCGCCTCATTAATAGTTTTATTTGGGTAACGATGACAACGCTTGTGTTTCAATACATTGGCTTTGGAGATACGTCAGAATCGATAGGGCTTTTTATGGTGTGCGCGAGCGCGGCCACAGCAGGATTTTTTGAAGTAATGGACAATGTATGTGCTACTACCAGTGATTTGCAAGGAGGTCGTTCAATTACGTATGCACTCACGCTTCCTGTTCCTCAATGGGTGGTGTTTGTAAGAATTGCGCTTTCAAATGCTTTGCAGGGATTGGTAATTGCATTGTTTATTTTGCCGTTATCAAAACTTTTATTATGGAATCATTTCCCTCTTGCGCAGATATCAATTCTCAAAGTTTTATTAATTTTTGTGCTTGCACAACTTTTTTATGGTTTTTTTTCTCTCTGGCTTATTTGCATGATTAAAAACGTGGAAACCATTGGGAATGTGTGGAACCGTGTGATTTTTCCTTTGTGGATTTTGGGATGCTATCAATTTTCGTGGGCAATGTTAGTTGAAAAAAGTCCTGCACTTGCTTACCTGAGCCTTGCTTTAAATCCTTTGGTATTTGCAACCGAAGGAATGCGGGCGGCAGTTATGGGTCAAGAGGGATATTTGCCTTTTTGGTGGTGCTGCGCAGCTCTTGTTTTTTTTACCACTCTTGTCGGAGCTGTTGGCACTATAAAAATGAAGCAAAAACTCGATTGCTTATAATTTGGTGGTGTTGGTTGAATTTTATTGTGAAGATTAATGGACTCTACTTTCACTCGTCGTCCTCAGCGAGACGGGAGGGAACCTGTGATGAAAAAAACAGATTAAGACCAAATAAAACCCAGACCAGTTCATAAAGGTTTAAAATCTATGAATACAAAAAAATCTTGCTTTATGTGGAATCTGAAAGTTTTTTTGCGCCTTGTAGAGCGTGATTTGTATGTGATTTTTCCTTTGCTTCCATCGCGTATTATGAGTGTTGTGTGTTGGAGCGCTCTTTATATTTATATTTTTGAATATGTTGGACTAGGTCCATATTCGGGATTGGGTCTTTTTATTGCTGCATCTGAATGTGCAACCAGAGGTTTTAAAAGATTTTTTCCGGCAATGCGTATTGTAGGAGATCTCCAAGGCGATCGTTCTCTTTTTTATTATCTTACTCTTCCTTTACCGCAATGGATGGTTTTTGCCGCTTTAGCTCTTTCAACGAGTCTTGAATTAATGGCGATCTATATCTGGATGCTGCCTATTGCCAAACTTGTGTTATGGAACAATTTCCATCTTTCTTTACTTGGATGTCTAAAAGTTGCTTGCGTTTTTGTCTGTGCCCATCTTTTTTATGGAGCCTGGATTATTGTTATTGCAAGTATTCCTGCCACCTCAATAGAGGATCTTTCCGTAAAACATTACCAGTATGTAGAGCCATTCTTTTGGACGGGCGGTTATTACTTTACGTGGCATTTGTTGTATACCAAAAGTCATTTTTTTGCTTACCTACTTCTTGCAAATCCTCTTATCTATGCAACAGAAGGAATGCGTTCAGCGCTTTTTGGAAAACCTGAATCATTACCTGTGTGGCTGTGCTGTCTTATGTTACTTGCTTTTACTGGATTGGTAGGAGCTTTTGGTATACGACGTATAATGAAAAAAGTCGATTGCCTTTAGAGGGTCACTACCTTTTTGGTGGTGTTGTGCGGCACTTCTTGGATTTACCATAGTGATTGGTACCATTGCAGTTCATCGCATAATGCGAAAATTGGATTGCGTGCGATGAACTGGCAACTAATTTTTTATCTACTATGAGCAAGTTGAATGACTGCTCCTGCAAGTTGTGCATTTTGATGACCTTGAATATTTGCTTGGGTCATTGCCAAAGTTGAAGCATTGCACTCTTCTAGCCAGCGAGGATCATTTTTTATAGTAAGCATCGCATCTTTAACATTTGCTATGTAGGTCATAATAGTAGGAGTAAGCCTTTTTGCTTCTGTATAGCCAGCTTTTCCGTTAAGTTTTGTAAAACTTTCAAGTAATGTAGAAAGAGTATATTTGAGAGCATCAAGGTCTCTAAAAGCAGCAGCGCGGGGGAATCTATTGCTTACGTATATACCATCTAAAGTATTTTTCAGTTCGTGCGGCTGTGTTGTCATAACAGCAGTAAGAAGTGGCTGATTTATTTGTTGGGCAAGAAGCTTAGGTCCAAAAGATCTTAGTGTTATATATCCTATGGCGGCAGCTCCACCTATGGTTCCAAGCCAGAGAGATGTTCCCCATTTTTGAGGATGAAAGAAGCTAAGTTCGATACCTGTATTTTTGTCCAAAAGATGTGCAATCGCACAAACTCCAGTATGACCAGCGGCAGCACCAAGCACCGAAAGAATCCCTGCTGCTACAAAATCACTTGTAGGCAAATCACTAATATACGTCGGTATACCTTTTATGCATTCGATTGTGCCTGCAATATCTTGTTCAGTTGTAGCACTATTTTTTTCTAAGCAAAAAATCGGTGCTATTTGAGTTATGATGAGCAATGAAAATAGTATTTTTTTTGAATAATCCATGAGTTTCTCCTTTTATTTTTTACATTTTTTAGTTGTACGTACTTTTTTTAAGCTTAAGAGAATAGGTGAGGCTTAGCATATCAGATTCTTACTTTAAGAAAATCACTTTGGTGGGTTTTTTTACACCTCTTGTTACACTAAGAGAGCGATGCCATTACTAAAGTACTTCGGAGAATTATTGTGCGATTTCTGGCCCCTGTTTTTTCTTTCATATTTTTTTTAGGAACATTGCACGTTATTGCTTCCGATGAGTCGGCATATTCTGTTTTTGTTCTCAAAACAATAAAAATACGTGGAATCTTTACTGGTAAAGATGAGTATATGCGTTTGTATGAACAAACGGTTGGTGATCCTTTTTCTCTTGAACGACATGAAGAATCATTACAAGCGATGAAACATTATTTGGAAGCATCGGGGTATAAACAAGGAACAATACAAGCAACTTTGGCTTATGATAACCTTACGCAAACGGTGGTAGTGCGTATTGTTATTAAAAAAGGACCTCTTTTTTCTGTATCAGATATAACATGCGCCATAAGTGATGATGAAAATTTTTTATCTAAGAGTGAACGAGTTGCATTAGAAATAAAAATAACAAAGCTTTTGATGAAAAAATATGCGACTGAAAAATTATGTGAAAAAACAAAAGATGCTATAAAAAAATGGTTGAAAGAAGATGGTTTTTTTGACCCATCAGTGACAATACAATCAATGATTTCAGCAAATAAAAAGATCTCTCTTTCTGTGACTGTTGTTCTTGGTAAACGAAAAAAACTGGTCTTCTTTGGGAATCATTATTTTTCTAATTATGAACTACAACAAAAAGTAACCGATCTTGTTTTAGCTGATGTATTTCTTCCTTCTGCTATTGCAGCTCAGGAATTACAAACGGATTATATCAAAAAAGGATTTTGGTCAGCATCGGTAGAAAGCGTGCAAGATGGGGTGGATAAGGAATATTTTATCATTAAAGAAGGTGTTCGTAGTTCGATAAAAAAAATAGTACTTAAAGGAATTGAAACGTTTGATGCAAAACGGTTACAGAAAGAATTTTTTAGGAAAATTGAACATGTACGTTTTTTTGATGAAGCGTTGGTAAAACAAGCGTTCCATGAGTGTATTCATTGGTATAAAAAACAAGGTTTTTGGGATGCAGTTATTGCGCGAGAAGAGTATGTTCCTGTTGAAGGAAAGCCTTCGCATTACATATTAGTTGCGGTCATTAATGAAGGGGAGCGACGTTTTTTATCGGAAATAAAAGTAGAGGGTTTTCCAGGATCGTATGAAGGTCTTCCGTTAGAAGATCTATTAAAAAAAACAAAAGGGCAGATTCCGTTTCCTGCTGAAGCAATTGGATTACAGCGCACGTTTCTTACTAAAAAATTACGCGAGCAAGGGTATTTGCATGGACACCTTTTACATCGATTGGAAGAAGATGATTGTGGTGGGCTGCGCATTGTATGGAGCTGTAAAAAAGATGAGCGTGTAGTATTTGGAAAAACAATCACACGCGGATATACCAAAGTTTCTTATGACCGAGTGATGAAGTTGCTTTCTTATAAAAAAGGGGAAGTGTGGAATAAAGAAAAAATTCAGCAATCTCTTGCTACTCTCAGGTCATTAGATATTTTTGAACGAGTTTCTTTATATCCATCATTCAATGATCTTTCGGCTCAAGAGCGCGATATGATTCTTATGCTTAAAGAAGATGACCCGTTTGAAGTAAAATTACGGCTTGGTTTTGCTCAGGTGAGTAGGAATTTTTATTTTAAAAAAGGTTCAACGTACAAAGCAGGGGGTTCGTTTGTTTGGAAAAATCCCTCTTCGAGGGCCGATAGATTTGCTGTTGATGTTGATTACAATCGTTATGAAAAAAAAATTAATGCTTCGTACAAAATTCCTTTTTTGGGCGATCTGTCAGTTAATACAGTGTTTAAGGCGTACGCAAACAAGTATATTCAGCCGGTGTATATAGGTTCTAATAAGCCACTTTATCAAGTATTACAACAAGGCTTTTTGATGGGGGTGAGTAAAAAACAAGGGCATTGTGATTTTGGATTAACGAGTGGGTTTGAATGGATGGAAACGAATGACATTTCTTTTGAACTGGCTCGAGCAATTAATTTTAAAACTGATTTAGTCGACAAAAAAATTCCTTACTTTTTTATTGAGCCAATGATTTATGCGGATTTTTTGAATGACACCTTGAATCCAACGAAGGGTTTTTTTGGCATGGCCACTATAAAGGGGATGTTTCCTTTTAAAGAGAGCTCGTTTTTGGTGAAATTTTTAGGGGAATATGGGACCTTTATTCCTTTTGACCCAACCGTGTTAGCAATTCGATTGAGGACTGGCCATATCTTTAGGCGGGAATTTAGTGCGGTTATGCCTCCTGAACGTTTTTATCTTGGAGGTCCTTATTCGTTACGAGGTTACTTACAAGACTATTGTCCTCCTTTGGGTGCCTATGTTGATGATCTTGGGCAGGTTAATTACGTTCCTCAGGGAGGCAAGACTATGCTTAATGCTAATTTTGAATTACGGATTCCCATAAATAAGCAAGTTGTGTGGGGGGCAGTGTTTCAGGATTTTGGAATTTTAATAGAAGATGTAATTGCTCAAGGAATAGGCAGTTCAAAGCCGCTTGCAGCAACTGGATTTGGGGTTCGGTATATGACTCCAGTAGGTCCGTTACGTTTTGATATAGGATGGAAGTGGCATAAGGATCGTCAAGAAGATCCTTCCTATGCGTGGTTTTTGACCTTTGGAAATGCTTTTTAGTGGCTTGTTCTTTGCTTTCAATTTTGAAAGTGTTTATATTCAGGGAGTATAAAACTATGGAATATAAAGGATCTTTATGAATCACACCGAAAAATCTGTTAATACGAAAGCGCTCTTGAGCCATGAGCTTGCGCATCATTTTCCTTATGCTGTTTTTTCTGTTGCAATTAGCTTTGTTGGTGCAGCGCTTTTGGGATATTTTTCATTTGGTGCATCGCCAGAGGTCGTAGAATCTGGCTCTGGGGTGTTGTTTCATTCATTCCATTTTCTTCACATTGTGTTTGCCGCAACAGGAGCAGTGCTTACCTATTTTAAATACTCAGATCGTCTTTTAAGAGGATTAATATTAGGGGCTTTAAATGCCGCTTTTTTCTGTATTCTTTCTGATATTTTTATGCCGTATCTTGTGGGGACTATTTTAGGAGTGAATATGGAATTGCATATTTGCTTTATGCATGAAATGCATAATATTGTTCCCTTCTTGCTTGTAGGTATTTTTAATGGATGGTTATTAAGCAAACATCATACGGGGAAAAAAAGCTTTTATTCTATCTGGTCCCATTTTGCTCATATTTTGGTCAGTTCTTTAGCTTCCATGATGTATCTTATTTCTAATGGTATGCATGATTGGATGCCATACATGGGTATTTTGTTTGCGTTTCTGGTAGTGGCAGTTGTTGTTCCTTGTACTCTTTCTGATGTAGTGGTACCGGTCTATGCGGCCCGTTTAGGAAAAGAGTAATGAGAAGTATTCGGCTCAAAAATATTGAAAAATCATTTAATGGTGAACTGATCCTTGAAAACATTAATCTCACTATTCCAGAGGGTAAATTTTTTGCTCTTCTAGGACCGAGTGGGTGTGGTAAAACAACGATCCTTCGTCTTATTGCGGGGTTTGAAGCTCCTGATAATGGAAGTATTTTACTGGGTGATACTGATATTACTCATGTGCCGATTAATCATCGTCGTATTAATACGGTATTTCAAAATTATGCACTTTTCCCTCACATGAATGTGTTTGATAATGTTGCATACAGTTTGATGCTTAAAAAATTAGATGAAGAATTAATAAAAAGTCGTGTATTCAAAATTCTTAAAGCGGTTCGCCTTGAGCATCAAATTTATAAACCGATTAATCAACTTTCTGGTGGACAGCAACAACGTGTAGCTCTTGCGCGAGCAATTATTAATGAACCAGAAGTGTTGTTGCTTGATGAACCGCTTGCTGCGCTTGATGTAAAACTTCGTGAACAAATGCTTATTGAACTTATGGATTTGCAAGAAACATTACGTACTACGTTTGTGTACATTACTCATGATCAAACGGAAGCGCTGACTCTTGCAGATCAAATGGCGATTATGAATTATGATGGTCGCATTGAGCAAATCGGTACGCCGCGCGAAATTTACGAATTTCCGATTTCATCATTTGTGGCACAATTTGTGGGTAAAATGAATATTTTTCGGGGTACGCTGCATATTGGCCATAAAGTGTCGTTTGTGGAAGAAACAAACCTTGGAGCTTTTGAAGTTGCTGCTGGTGCACGTGTGCCATGGATGGTTGAAGGTGGACAAGTACTTATGGGTGTTCGTCCAGAAAAGATCTGGATTAGCAAAAAAGCTGAAGAAAATTTTTCTAATCATTTGACTGGCAAGGTCGAATCGATTGTGTACCATGGTCCTGCTACTCAATATAATGTGCGTCTTAAAAATGGTACGCGTATTGAAGTATTTGAACAAAATGAAGAACATTTTCCTAAAGATAAAATAGATTATGATGATCATGTGTATCTCCATTGGCAAAAAGAAAACGCTGTTTTGTTAGAACGCTAAGGGAGCTTTTATATGAAAACAAAAAAAGCCTTAGTGCAGAAAGAAAATTCTTTTTTTTGGGGAATGGTTGCCCTTGTGTGGCAAGCGCTCTTTTTTTATTTGCCGCTTTCATTTTTGCTAACAACAAGCTTTGTTAAATATCTTCCTTCGACGACTACATCCTATTTTTCTCTCGATTATTATTTCTATTTATTTCAGCCAGTCTATGGGTACATATTTCTGCGGTCGTTATTAGTAGCAAGTTGTACGGTACTTGTTACTCTTGCAATTGCTTACCCTGTTGCGTATTACTTAGCGCTCAAAGTTTCAAATCGATGGAAGAGTACCTTGTTTGCTCTGTTGATTTTGCCTTTTTGGACTAATTTTTTATTGCTGGTGTATTCCTGGTATTTTTTGCTTGAGTCTGATGGGTTGGTAAATACTGTGCTTTTAAAAATGGGTCTTATTTCTACACCGTTGCATTTGATGAACACGACTGGCGCCATCTATTTTGGCATGTTTTATTGTTATCTTCCCTTCATGTTATTACCGCTTTACAGTTCTTTGGAAAAACTTGATCCAAAACTTTTGGAAGCTTCTGCTGATCTTGGTGCAAATTTTTGGCAAACATTACGTAATATTATTATTCCTTTAACAACTTCAGGTATTCAGACAGGGGCATTGCTTGTGTTTGTGCCTGCTTTTGGCGAATTTGTGATTCCTGCATTATTGGGCGGAGATAAAACTATGTATGTAGGGTCAGTTATTACTCATTACTTTTTAACAGTGCGAAATGTTCCATTGGGTTCTGCTTTTACGTGTATGACAGCCTTGGTGCTCGTGGCATTTGTTACGATAGTATTCAAAATAGTTCGCTTTGCGTTTGGGAGAGATAGCTATGGCTCGTAAACAGTTTTCCTATCAGTCTTTGCTGTTACCTATTTGGGTATCGATGGCGTATCTCTTTTTATATTTGCCGCTTTTTGTTTTGATTGCGTTTTCATTTAATAAAGTTGAATTTCCTTATCGCTGGGTTGGTTTTTCGTGGCGCTGGTATCAGGAGTTATTTGCTTCAACAGAAATTTGGCAGGCAGCCTGGAATTCCTTACTTGTAGGAAGCTGTGCAGTATTTTTGAGTTTAGTAATTGGACTTTTTTTTGTGATGTGGAATGCACAACGCAAATCGGATTATTTACTTACTTTTTTTTATCCTAATTTAATTGTGCCCGAAATTGTGTTTACCGTAGGCTTACTTAGTTTTTTTGTGTTTTTCAATGTGCCATTGGGCCTTTTGACGCTGATCGTTGGACACACCTTGCTCGGTCTTGGTTACACGATTCCTATTTTACATGCACGGTTTATTACCCTTGATCGAAACATTATCGAAGCTTCTCTTGATCTAGGAGCAACGTATCGTCAAACGTTTTACAAAGTGGTGTTGCCGATTCTTACACCGGCATTAGTGGCTGCAGGGCTTTTAGTTTTTATTCTTTCGCTCGATGATTTTTTGATTGCTTTCTTTTGTGCTGGAGCATCGGCACAAACATTGCCACTTTTTATTTTTAGCATGATACGAACAGGAGTTTCCCCTGTGGTTAATGCCCTTGCAACAGTGATGCTGTCGATTAGTGGCGTATTAGTAATTGCGTTCTGTTCATTACGAGTAAGGGCACGGGTATGGTAAGTTCACGATCTTTTACGTTGTATGTTGCCTTTGTCGTTTTTTGGGTAGCTGCCATATTTGGCTTTTTGTATATACCGAGCCTTTTTCGTGCTTTTGAAAATAAACGTTCAATCAATGTCTTTATGTGGTCAGGAGTAGTTGATCCACAGGTATTAGTAGATTTTGAAAAAGAGAGTGGTATTAAAGTTAATGTGAGTTATTTTGAGGGAAACGATGAATTGATTGTCAAAGTGCTTGCAACAAAAGGCAAGGGGTATGACATGATTGTTCCTTCAGATTATGCGATTACTTTTTTTACTGAACATGGGCTTCTTAAAAAAATAGATAAAACAAAATTAGATTTCTGGCCTGCTATTCATCCTAAATTTCTTAATCATTGGTTTGATCCTTTAAATGAATATTCTGTGCCTGCCGAATGGTACGTGCTTGGGTTGGGTATGAACAAAAAACATTTTCCTCAAGGACTTCCAGAAGCAAGTTTGAAAACATTTTTTGAACCATTAGGTACCTATAGAATTGGAGCACTTAATGATAGTAAAGAACTTGCTGCACTTGCAGTAAAATATCGGTATGGAAAGCTACGTGCTATTTCTAAAGAAGAAACAAAAGATATTAAGCATCTTATGATAAAGCAAAAACGGTATGTAGAAGCGTATACTGATTTTCGTGGTGATTTTTTACTTGAATCAGGTAATTGCTCGGTAGTGTTGGTTCCAATTTCTGTTATTTGGAAAACCTTAGCGAAAAATGATTCCGTTGCATTTTTGTTACCTAAAGAAGGAACTTTTTTGGGCATTGAAAATTATGCCATTTTAGAAAGTTCTACCAAAGAAGAGTTGGTCTATCAGTTTATGAACTATCTTTTTAGGCTTGATGTACAAAAACACAATTTTAATAATCGTATTTTACTTTCCACGCGTAGCGATGCGGATTTTATTCTAGAGAATTCTATTTTGCGTGAATGCTTTGAAAAGATTGGTGATCAGCCTGGTGGAGCACAACTTTTTGAGCATCTGTTAACTGATGAACAGGTGAATGATATCTGGATGGCAGTTAAAGGGCTTTAGAAAAAAAGGGGCCCTTTTCAGAACCCCCCGGAGTATTATTTAGTTATTTTTGTTGGAGTTGTTTTTACTACATTCGCCATAGCAGCCATAGTCGCTTGCATATGAGTTCCTGCAGCCATAAGTCCACATTTTATGCCTTCATGATAAGCGTCTTGCATGCATTGCATACATTGCTTCATAAGATCTGAATTTAGCGGTTTGCATAGTTCGCTCATTTTTACCATAACTGAATTTTGCACAGACATGTCTTGCATGCAGGGTGCAAAAAGTTGGTTTGCCATTTCTGTTACGCTCGTTAATGTTTGCGTAGTTGATCCGAATGTATTTCCGCTTGCTATTAAAACAAACAGACAAAGAACTTTTTTCATGTACTATCCTTTTTTTGGTACTTATCCCTTTTTCAGCGCTTATCGAGCGCATTTTTACTTGTGTACCGATACAAGTAGTTGTCTATTATTCTATTATGTTTTTTTATAAAAATAAATATTTTATATTAGAAATGTTTAAAATGAATGAAAGATGCCTTATTTTTTTATGATCTATCGTTTTGTTAGGTAAGACTTTCTCAATGAGAAGGAGCTCTTAAAAAAGATCTTAAAGATAAAATATAAAAAAAGTCTCTCGACTTGGAACTTAGGAGAATATGAGATAGGATCTTTTGCGGTAAAAAAGCTTTTGAAGTCCACCTTAACAATAAATAATTTAAGCGTAGCACGTAGTTTTATAGAGACAAACAAGGAGTAAAAAGGTGTTAAAAAAGGCGTTCTTTCTTTTGAGTAGTATATTATTAATGGGGACCTGTCTTTTTACTGCGCAGGAGGTCCATTTTGTTGTGGTGGTGCCATCATTTAACAATGAACAGTATTATCGTGAAAATTTGGATTCGATATTTTCTCAAGATTATCCGAATTTTCGTGTGATCTACATTAATGATGCTTCCACAGATAGAACAGGGGAACTCGTACAGGCTTATATAAAAGAACATGGGCTTGAAAAAAAATGTACCTATAGCGAAAATGCAACAAACAAGAAAGCGTTATACAATCTGTATTATGCTATTCATTCGTGTAAAGATACAGAAGTTATCGTGACCGTGGATGGTGATGATAGACTTGCTCATTCTGGAGTTTTAACGCGGGTAAGCCAAGAATACAAAAATTCTGACGTGTGGCTTACCTATGGTCAATATACTTATAATGATGGGCGTTACGGTGCAACCGGATGTTGTGAAGCACTAGATCCTGAAGTTGTAAAAAATAATAATTTTAGGAAGTACAAGTGGTGCACAAGCCATTTACGAACATTTTATGCGGGACTTTTTAAGAAAATAAAAAAAGAAGACCTCATGCAGGATGGGGAATTTTTCAGCATAGCTTGGGATCTTGCCATACTGTTTCCTATGCTAGAAATGGCGCAAGAACGACATAAATTTATTTCTGATATTTTATACGTATACAATGTAGAAACTCCTTTAAACGACCATAAACTGAATCATCAAAAACAACTTGACACTGATCGGTATATAAGGAATAGCTTACTGCCTTATTCTCGCCTTCAAGAGTTGCGTACACCATCTCCTTCGCTTGATCTTTTTATCTTTTCCTTTGATAGGCCGATGCAACTTTATGCGTTACTTGAATCTATACAGGTACGAATGAAGGGAATTTCCCATACTACTGTTTTGTATCGAGCAAGTGACTCTGAATTTGAAAAAGCATATGAGACCGTCAAGAAGGATTTTAAAGGAATCAACTTTTGTAGGCACGAGGGACCGCATGATTTTCAGAAAATAACGACCGATCTTGTTAAGCAATCACAGGCAACTCACCTGGTGTTTGGAGTTGATGATATTATCGTAACGCATGAATGTGACCTTACGGAGTGCCTTACTCTTTTTGAAAAAACTCAGGCTTATTCTTTTGCTTTACGCTTAGGGAAAAATATTACGTCATGTTATGCGGCTGATATACCGGGGACTGCTTTTCCTACATTCTCACAAGTAACACCTACTGTTATATCTTTTAAATGGGGAGATGCTCCCTATGAATGGAATTTTCCTCATTCGTTAGATATGAATATCTATAGACGAAGCACGGTCATGAATTATATTTCAAGTAATCATCAATGGCATAGTCCCTTTTATATGGAAAATAAGTGGTGGGGAATTAAGCCCGAAAATACCCTTTGTCTTTGTTTTGAAACCAGCAAACTTGTGAATATTCCTATGAATGTCGTTGCCCTAGATTGGAACTCAAGAAACATGGGGGGAAGTAAGTATAATCTTTTAAAAAAGTTTAATGATGGTGAAAAAATAAACATTGAGTGTGTTCGCAATTATGTCTCACAATCGCCTCATGAAGAAATTGCAGTAACTTTTACAAAGCGATAATAACATTATTTCTTTTTTGATTCAGAAAAACGAGAGCTTACTTTGGTAGGCTCTTTTTTTTGTAAGCATGCTTTTGTTTCTACGTATCCAACAAGTATCTCAACCCAATCAGTATCTGTGCATTGAGGGCAAGAAGCAGTGGCTTGTGTTGGTGGCATGAAATGTACAATCTTACCGGTTGTTTTTGCTGTTTGGAGCGCGCCGCTGTTGTTACCATGCTTATGGCCGCATCCTGTACAAGCAGAATTTGAAAGATGTTTAAACTCGGAACAGTTACAAGGACAGTTAAGGTATCTGAGTGGATGTTGCATGCTTACTGAGGTGATAGGATCAGTACTGGTAATGCCTATGCATGAGACATCAGCTTTGCTTAAAAAAGGAGCAACTAAGAAACTTACTATGAATAAAGTCTTTTTCATGATTTTTCTTCATCTCCTTCGTGGAATAGTTGCATCCATCCATCATTTTCATAATCTTCACTATATAAAAAATAGGGCGTTTCTTGTTCGTCTTCTATGCATAATTCAACGTCTCCGCCAAGACCGTAGCTTGTAGTGCAGGGGCTTATGGGTGTCGATAGGCTCAATAAGAGGCCTAAGCACAGTGCTTTAATCTTATTTTTTTCCATAACAACCTTCCTCAGTATCGCTTTATATTACAAAAGTAATTATAGTCTTTTGATAATTCAAATTGCAATAATTACTTTTAGGCAAACCGAAACATGCTTGGCCAAGCCTAAAATAAAGTTCAACAACTTTATTTAAAATAACGCCATAATCCAATTTGAAAACAACTATTACTCTAAACGATTTGGTTTTTTTGTAAGCTCACTTACTATTTTTTTATCTTCAAAATAAGCCATTACTTCTAAAAAAACTGACTCCATTGCTTGTGGAACAAAAAATTCAAAAACACTCTCAGAAACATTATAGGCACGATCAAAGGCTATATGTTCTGTTCCGCGCAGTGCTGAAGAGACAAGCCAACAACGGCTTTTTTCTAAACGAGCGGTGTAATACAGGCAATAATGTTCTTGCATAACAAACTTTCTGTTTAAAACTTATTTTCTAATTTTACTTTTAGCTCAAGACGCAAGCATGCCCTGTGCGGGCAACACCAAACAGGTTGCTCACCCAACCTGTTTGGAAACAAGGGTGCAAACCTGCGGTTTGATCGCTTTTTACGGATGTGACCCGGAAGCGTCGCTTCCTTTTGCGCCTGCCGACTTCGCGGCACCCGCAGCTGACATCCTTATACGGTATTTTCTTTATACAATTATATCGCTATTAAGCCTTCAGTAAATAGAATACCGTATAAGGATATCACTGAGCATACCGTCGGAGTCCAAAGGTCACGACGTAGCCTTGGCGAAGTCGGAAGACGACGGCGAATGCGGGAGGAAGTAGCATATTTCTTGTTCTTCGAAGCCCAAGCTCACTTCCGTGTAATAGCCGTTAGGAATCGAAGGGAACCATTCGTGCATGGGTTTTTAGGGTGTGGGCAAGCACCTCCTAAATGCTTGCCCACACAGGGCACACTTACATCTTGTGCAAAAGATAAGAAAAAATGCTCTCTTTAACGCTTCCCGCACAGGACACATCTTGTTCTCAAAAAAAGAAGAATTTCTAAAAAATAAGCTTTTTAGTACACTCTACCCTAATGCTTTACTCAATATTCAAATTTTAAGGAGTAGGAATGACTACTGGTCCCTCGCAAAAAATAGGACTTTTGACCGCAACAATCGTTGGCATGAATGCAATGATCGGTGCGGGAATTTTTACTACTCCAAGCGCGTTAGCCGCTGGTCCAGCAAGTATTCTTACTTTTGCTTTTGTTGCCTTTGCCGTATGGTGCATGGCGCAATCGATTGCTCGTGTTGCCCAATTATTTCCTCAAGAAGGTTCTTTCTATACCTATGTTCGTCCCTGGGGTGGTCACACAACAGGACTCATTGCCGCAAGTTGTTATCTTTTTGGTATGACCGTTGCGATGGGACTCTTAACACACTCAGCAGGAGAGCATCTTGTTCGCTATCTACCTTCAAGCTCTCCACAGTTTTTAGGAGGGTCATGTCTTATTGCTCTTACTTTTTTAAACTTGTTTGGCGTTTCACTTTCATCTATCAGTCAAAGAATTTTAATTGTCCTTACTCTTTTTCCTCTCCTTGCAACAACTGTTCTTTGCTTTACTAAAGCCTCTCTTTCTAATCTTGTCCCCTTTGCTCCTTCTGGAGTAAAAAGTATTTTTGAGCAAATGCGAACGGTTGCTTTTTCCTTCTTTGGATTTGAGGCAATTGCTTCGCTTTTTACCATTATTCGAGATCCTCAAAAAAATCTTCCACGTGCAATTTCTTACTCGCTTTTAATAGTTGCAGGGCTCTATCTCTTATTCGTTGCATCACTCATTTTAGCTATTCCACACCATTTCTTTTCTCAATACCCAGGGCCAGTAGCAAATGCTCTCGTTCATGTTTTTCCAGGAAAAGATTGGGTTATTGAATGCATTCATGTTTCAAGCTTATTTGCAATCCTGGGAACCTTGCACTCCATGATATGGGCATCGGGAGCTCTGACTCTTTCATTTTTTAAAAAAATACGTACCTGCTCAACCCAGCAACTTTTGGTATGCGGAGCTATCAATAAACAATCAACAACTATTTTTATTGGTGGATGTATTTTTGCAAGCTTTTATCTTTTGAGCAATACACTCTCTTTCAGTCTCACTGCACTTTTTTTGCTTACTTCATACATGCTTGCAATGATCACTTTATTAACTATTCCTTCTGAATGGAAATCAGGACGTAACACAATCACAATAACCGGAATGGCAACAGCACTTCTTATTTTTTATTTCGCTGCAGATGATTGTCGGCAATCAGCTTTAAAAAAACTTTGTTCTGCTGCAGCAACAGTTTGTAAAACTGTTTAATAAGATTATATAAGGTTGATTTGACGGTATAAAACGCATAATGCTATAACTTATTTAAATATTTTTTAAGCACTAAAAAAAAGGATCCCCATGAGGATTATACCTATTCTCCTTTCTTGCTTTCTAACGCTTTCGCTCTCACCTCTTTTTGCACGAGTAACGCTTAACTACAATGATGGTTATCAACTCTTTGGAACCATTCTTCCTACGTCTGTTCTTAACAGAGAATGCAGAGAACTTCTTAAACAAGAAGGAACAGGCATTGATGAACGCTTCTTTTTTTCAGCTTCTGTCTATGGACAAAAAGCAACAACCGCTCGTGACCTAAAAAAAGAAACTTCTTTTGTCGGTGATGTGCATGGTCGACTCAATATGGTTGGTCTCATGTACGGAGCGCTACCAACTGGAGTTACTCAACCATCGTTGCTTCAAACCGCTGCTATGCAAACATTTTCATGTAATCCTCTTCTTGGCGTATCAATTGCCAACCCTACCTATAGTGATTTAACACAAAATTTTGGCTTTTTTACTGATCCAGGAAAATATCACAAAATAGGATTACGTTTTCAAGCTTCTGTACGCCCTTTTCAAGATCTCATTTTTACCGCTCAAGCAGGTATAGCTGATTTACAACAGACCACAAACCTTGTAGGAATGACTCTTCTTGCAACTTATTCAACCGTTTATCCTGCAAATACCCCAACGCCACTTGCTCCCGGATCATTTACTGCTGACCAAACAAGCGTTGAACAATATCTTATGGAACCAGCACAACAAATATTCCAACAATTGGGAGTAACGGTAGACAATATTCAAAAAACAGGTGCTGAAGATGTTTCTTTTTATGCTATTTTACGTCACAACTTCCCTATAAACCAAGACGCAGACCCTGAAGATTGGGCATATTTTATCTTCACTCCTCTTTTACAAGTCGGAGCCACAGCAGCTGCTGCAAAACCCGCTAGTCCTTACAAACTGTATGATATTTCTTTAGGTAATAATCGCCATCAATCGGCAAACGTAGCTCTTGGATTTAGTCTTGATTTTGCAGAAACACTTGAAGTTGATTTCTTTGCTGGCATTACCCACTTCTTTAGCAGAACATATCTTGCACGCGTTCCAACAAGCCAATTACAGTCAACCCTCTTCCCGTATACAACCAATATTATCTCAAAACCAGGGCAGTCATGGTTTATTAGCCTTGGGCTTAATGCTTACCACCTTGTAGATAATCTTTCTATCTATGCACAATATCTCTATACGGCACACTTACAAGACAAAATTAGCCTCGTTACTCCAGATCCTGCATTTTTGCCAAGTCGACTCGAAAAAGACAGTCCTTTCAAAATCCAAGTTGCTAACTTTGGATTCGATTATGACCTATCACCAAATTTTGCTCTAGGAATTGGATACCAAATGCCGCTAGCCCGCCGAGGAGCTTATAAAACAAATACCGTACTTCTTAATTTAACACTAACCTTCTAAAAATAGGCCAGATGCATAATTCCACTAGACAGGCAAGCTTAAAGCAGCTATCATAGATTGGTATTAAAATTATGGTCTTTACTCTCACTGAAAGGATGCTGAAACTCGCATGTCAAAGAAAAGAGCAAACATCGAAATCCACGTCAGCAATAACGTTGAACGATCATTACGTCAATTAAAGAAAAAAATTGAACGCGAAGGTATTGTACGCGATATGAAACGCATCGTGTATTTTGAACCACCAACGCAAAAACGTCGCAAACGCCATATGAGAGCTGTAAAGCAAAATTATATGCGTACACTTAATCAACGTGGTGCTTAAATCTTAAACGATTTTCACCGCACTATCCTGGAGCTTCCTAAGGAAGCTCGTAGGCAGGTTGGGATAACATGAACAAAGTCTATCAAATAAAACGTGCCCAAAAAGCAGCTCAACTTTTACGTTCCATTTGCACTCTATTTTCAGCGGCAAGTCGTGATGATGATCGCCTTTTAGGATCGCAAATTACTCGTGTCGAACTTTCTGATGATAGATCAAGATGTTATGTTTTCTTCTATAATCCTGGCGGAGAAGAAGCTTTTAGAGAAACGTTACGTTATTTAATTCTCTATAAGCCTTCGCTACGTGCAGCACTTGCGAAAGAGATTTCAGGACGTTACACCCCAGAGTTAGAATTTGTTTTTGATCATTCTTTTGAAAAAGCAGAACGCTTAGAATCATTGTTTGAAAAAATAAAGGAAAAGGATGGGCTGGAATAGTTCTCTTTTTGAGCTTTCAAAAATAGCGCAACCTACCATCCCATTGGTTATAGCTGGGTCTGCGTTTTGGACTGCATGTTTGTGGGGTTTTTCTCGCTTGATAACACGAGGGATATATTCTACGTTTCCTCCAGCCTTATCAATTTTAGCGTCTCTTTTTTCTGTCTTAGCGTTTTCATACGCATTCAGTTGTAATATACCTTTTCTGTATTCATACTTTTTCTTTTTTTCAGCCCTTATCGTCACCGTTTTTACTGATGCAACAACCCTTCTTATCTCACGTTATGTAACTCTTTATACAATGCCTGTCGGATGGTTAGCTAGCAATATGGGACTCTTACCTATCACCCCACTAGAAAGTATTGGCGGTTCTTTAATAGGCCTTTTAATTCTTGTAGCAGTTCGTTTTATTTCAAAAAAATTTCTTGGTAAAGATGGATTAGGCCAAGGGGATATTGATCTTTTATGCTTTATCGGTGCATTCACTGGCCCGAGTGGTTGCTGGATTACTCTCATGACCGCTTCGCTTCTCGGTTCAATTCTAGGAATTTTTTATTTTATTCTAGCAAGAGGCAAACGGGACATCCTACTCCCTTTTGGAATGTTTTTGGGAATGGGAGCAATTTTGTATGTTCTTTTTCAAGAAAGACTTATCGCTCTCTTTCTTCCCATTTACTAGCACTTAGCTTTTAAACAGATAAAAAAAGCCCCGTTTTACCGGAGCTTTTAATTTTTATTGCTAGGAACTTACAGGTTATTATGCCAAAAAATCCATCCTATATTTATGATCCTCAAGCGCATCAAGTGTTTCGAGCATCTCACATTGATCAGCATGTAATGCTTGGTAAACATCATTATAGCCAGGACAAAGCTGAAGATCTTCCAAAGATATTCCACTTTCACCTTTGATTACATTGGAGGCCAAGTCTAAAATGAAGTGCGACAACTTTCTGATAGAATTAATTTCGATGAAAAAATTCTGTCTAAAAAAAGTTATCGCTATGATTTATTATACCCAACTAAAAGAAACTGATCGAGTAAAAATTTATAAAGGGCGCGTACAAGGTTTATCGATAGATGCGATAGCACAAGAAATAGGTAGGCACAAATCTACGGTGTATAGAGAACTGCAGAGAAATAGCGATAGGATAGGATATTTGTATCCACGAGATGCGCATAAGCAAACTGAAAAACGTAAAGCTCGACATGATAGTAAAATTGATCGCAATCCAGATCTTAAAGCTTATGTAATTGAGCAAATTTTACTTGGCAGAGCCCCTCATGTCATAGCCGGAACCTGGAATAAATGGTCGGCTAATCAGGATATTTCATTTTTTAAAAAACAGTTGTATTACTTGGGCAGGAATAGCACCTTCTCGAACCACCTTCACCACCCCTCCCGATACATCAACAATAGTAGATGGCACTATCGACTGCTGCTCATCTTCTTTTTCTGGGAGCACAATTGCCGCAACCTGCTCTTTAATACGAGGGGAAACATCAGCATACGTCACCGGAACTAGATTACCTGAAATATTAGCACTTGTTGAAAACAATACAGGGACTTTCTCTAAAAGAGTCTGAAGTTTTTCATGACAAGGAATTCGAAAGGCAATTTTGCCATCCTTAGATACCATATAAGCTGGAGCTATTTCTTTTGCCTTAAAAATAATGGTTAATGGTCCAGGCCATAAAGCATTGATCATTTTTCTAAAATCCTCATTTTCAGATATCTGAGCATACTGCTCAATATCCTCAAGAGATCGAGTAAGCAGCAAATAAGGCTTGTCATTTCTTACTTTAAGCTTATTTAAAGCATCAAAAACTTCTTGCGTTGGCGCTCCACATAATCCCCACACCGTATCAGAGGGAGCTAATATGACCTTATTATTTTGCAAACAAAGAACTATCTTTTTGAATGAATCAGAATCGCTCCAACTTAAAGTATTACTTTTCATTTTTAAACTTTTGTAAATAAAAACATAAATCTTACCGGCTAAATATTACTAGTTTGACATTATAATAATAAAGGGTACGCTAAATTACAAGTGCTTTCTTAAAACAGTTAAGCTTAAAGAAGACATCTATACTAGAGAATCAAGGTATTTTGAGGGAATATCTCAAATATATTTAAGGAGCATACCATGAGTATCAAACAAACAACGTCTACGCCAAAAGGCACACTGCCTTTGGGAAAAACCCGCACCTACAATGAGATCGTAGAATTTTTAAACAGTCATAGAACTGCGCAGAATGATGCGAAAAGTGCCGATCGAATGAAAAAACTCGATAAAGCTCTTGGGTTCCCCTCTACAAAAGTTTCTACTGTTTTAATCGCAGGAACCAATGGGAAAAGTTTAACTACTCATTTTGCAACAAAGCTCTTCAAAGAAGAAGGCCTTGTTGCCGGGGCGCTCTACGCTCCTCATATTCTGACTTACAATGAGCGTTTTTTCATTGACTCAGAATTTATATCAAATAAAAACTTCACCGACATCGGAAACGAAGTCATCAATGCGTCTGAAGAAAATACTATCGGCGCAACCACTCAAGAAATATTAATAGCAATGAGCCTTGTTTATTTTGCACAAAATAATGTTGCCGTTGCAATCATGGAAGTCGAAGATGGTGGCGTTTCACATCCTATAACAGCCGTTACTTCTCCAAAAATTGTTGCCATTACCCGTATCACCGCCCAAGATGCTGACGAAGAAGGTCAAGCTCTTGATGCTGCATTCAAAGAATACGTTGGCTTGGTCAAAGAAGGAACTCACTTAGTTTCCGCCGATCAAAACAAAACTAACCTTAAACGCATGTCTGACTACACCAAGGAAGTAAAAGGTATCTGGGAAATGCCAATCAGAAAATTGACTGTTCTTCCTTATCCGTTTGAACAACTTCATGGACGTTGTGCAGCTCTTGCAGAACGCATTGCCTCAATCTTTATTAATGAACTCACTCAAAAAGAAGCTCCTCTTCAAGAAGACAACAGCTTGCTTATGAAGAAAAAAGGCCAACGCGGTCGCCCAACGCTTGAAGCAAAACGTCAATCAGAACTTCATCCAAAAAGAACTCTTGAACATTTCTGGAAAGAAACTGCTAATTCATTAGTTGGTCGCTTCCAAATCTTTGATAAAGAAAAACCAACTATTCTTATTGATAACGCAAGCAATATTGATGCATTCAAAAATTTTCTTCTTGGCGTTCGCTTAATGCACTATCAACGCTCACTCAAAGGCTTGGCTTTAGTAGTTGGATGCTATCAAGAAAATTTAGATTACCAAGAGTTTTTACGTCAAATTCGCTACTTCTTTAAAAAGACTCCTGGACACATTATTTTATGTCCAGTACCTGCAAAAGAAGGTGTTTTCTATTCATCATGGGATGCTGAAAAAGTAGCCAATGATATGAAAGATCTTAAAATTAAAGCTCGTGCAGCTTCAAACTTTAAAGAAGCATTTGAACTTGCTAAAAAATCGGTTACTGATCGTCATGGATTAGTAGCAATTGTTGGCTGTGCATCATTACTTACTGAATACTGGAACTTAAAAGGTATCAAAAAGCTTTAAGGATAATGACAACTCTCTTATTTTTAAAATCTCTGTTTTTCGGTGCTGGAGCGGGAACTCTTTATGGGTTATCCCTTCTCGGGCACCGAAACTTAGTTTTTAAGACTTCATCATTTTTTTTATCTAACAAAAAGTTTTTTCTTTTTTTTATTTCTTCTTTTCTACGCTTAGTATTACTTGCATTTCTTTGCCTCTATGTATTGCGCACCCCATCACTCAACATTATACTAGTCCTAATCTCTTTTTTTGGGGGATTTTGGTTAGCAGTTTTGCGCAAGAAGGAAAACTCACATGAACATTAATGTTTTAGGCGAAAAAGCATCGTGGGCTCTTCTCTCATTTTTTGGCGTGAATCATTCATTTTTTAATGTTATTATTCCAACCGTTGTAAGCACCTGGGCAATATTAGGAATCATTTTTTGTCTTATATTTTTACTAAAACGCTCTCTTGCCAACAAAGAAAGCTATCTTCGATTTTGTGTTCTTGAAATTGTAAGCGGACTCATGGATATGGTCACCGAGGCACTTGGTCATTTTACCTATAAACATTTTAGTTTTATCGCATCGCTCTTTTTTTTCATTCTCGTTTGCAACACAGTTGGAGTGCTCCCTTTTCTTGATGAACCAACAACTGATTTAAACACAACCATTGCTCTTGGTATTATAGGTCTTTTATATCGTGATTTTTTTGCCATCAAAGAACATGGACTTCGTGGCTATCTCAAAGAATTTTTTGAACCACTTTTTTTCATGTTTCCTTTACATATTATGGGAAAATTTTCATCCCTTATTTCTATATCATTCCGACTATTTGGAAATATTTTAGGAGGAATGGTGATTTCCCATATCTGGTTTGGTTTTGCGGGAGAAAACATTTTTTTAAACATTGCTAATTTTTGTGGAATTGGCCTTATTATTAATCTCTTTTTTGGTATATTTGAAGGCCTTATTCAAGCATTCGTTTTTTCTATGCTTTCACTTACTTATCTTTCTCTTGCACTCGCTCACGAAGAAAAATCTACTACCCCTTCTACTCTAGAAAAGGTTCTTGAATGATGCTCGATCTTTCTTCTGCCTTTTGCCATTATGGAGCCTGTGCTTTAACAGTTATCTTGCCTTCACTAGGCGTAAGTTTTGGACAAGCCCTCACAAGTAATTCAGCCATCAAAGCACTTAACATTCAACCTCATGCTCGCAACGAAATTAACCGAACGCTCCTCATTGCTCTTGTTCTTATTGAAACTGCAGCAATTATAAGTTTTATTATTGGCTTTCAACTCATGCTTTTTGGTCCTCATACAACCTTTGAAAATGCTGCTTATATTCACTATGGCGAAATAGGAATTGCACTTGCGATTGGCATAGGAGGCGCCATTGCAGGTGCATTATCATGTTTACCTGCGCGACAAGCATGCCTTGCTATTACACGCCAACCATTTTTAAGCAATAAAATTCAACTACTTATGGGCATTACACAATCGCTCATGCAGACTCCTATTATTTTCGGGCTCATCATTTCTCTTTTTATTTTAAAACAACTCGAATCGATTACCCACCTTGCTGATAGTTTCCGTTTTATCGGAGCAGGTCTTTGTATTGGTATTGGAAGCATTGGACCTATCATAGGCCTTGCTCGCCTTTCTGAAGAGGCATGTAAAAGTGTTGGTATTAATAGATCCGCCTTCTCGAAAATTCTTTCTTTCACCGTAGTAAGCGCTGCATTAATAGAATCTGCAATCATCTTTTGTCTTGTTGTTGCTCTCTTTCTACTTAATATGAAAGGCACACCTGAAGCAGCTAATTCTTTAAAATATATTTATCTTGCTGCAGGAGCAGTAATGGCACTTGGAACTCTTGGTGTTGGCATTAGTTCAGGAAGACTTACCGCTCAAGCTTGCAAAGTTTTTTCACGCAAACCTGAACTCTATAATGAAGTTTCAAAAATAAGTTTTTTTAGTCAAGTTCTCATAGAAACAAGCGCTGTCTATGCACTTGTTATTTCTGTATTTCTTTTGATTTCCACCTAAACAAAAACGGTAGCTCATGCCAAAAAAGGAAAATGTACCGATAGTTTATATCATTACCAAATTAGAATTGGGCGGCGCTCAAAAGGTTTGCCTTTCTCTTTTTCAAGAACTTGCAAAGAAAGACCATGCTACCTGGCTCATTTCAGGAACTGAAGGCCCATTTGTACCTCTGGTCAAAGACAATCCCAATGTTATTCTTCTACCCTTTTTTAAACGCGAATGCTCTTTTTCAAATCTTAAAAATGATATCAAAAATTTTTTTTCACTCATCAAAGAACTTAAACAGTTAAAAGCCAACTACCCAACCATCATTGTCCATACCCACAGTACTAAAGCAGGATATATTGGACGCTGGGCTGCCTTTTTTGCAGGAATTAAACAACGAATCCACACAGTGCATGGTTTTGGATTTCACACGCATCAAGCAAAGCTTGGTTATGCCATTGCCTATCTTCTTGAATTTTTTACCGCATTTATCACTACCCATTACATATGCGTCTCTACAAAAGATCAAAAAACAGGCTCCCTCTGTCTTCCTTGGTTTGCAAGCAATAACACCTTGATCAGAGCAGCCATTGATGATGAAAAATTTCACCCTGCTCAACTTACTCCGCTCGATAGAAACGCACCTTTTACTTTTGGTACCGTCTCTTGCTTTAAAAAACAAAAAAATCTTTTTGATCTTCTTCTTGCCTTTAAAGAAGTACACAGCCAATACCATCATACTCGCCTTGAAATTATCGGTGATGGCTCATTACGACCAGAAATAGAAGCGTGGATTGCAACCAATAACCTTGAACATGTTATTACTCTCCATGGTTGGAAAAACGACGTAGCTCCTATTATGAAACAATGGCATGCTTTTATAATGTCATCCCTCTGGGAAGGGTTACCATGCGCGGTAGTTGAGGCTCGTTTTCTAAAATTGCCGATACTTGCTTACAACGTAGGAGGCATGAGTGATCTTGTTCTCCATGGAAAAAATGGATTTCTCTATGAGCCACGCAAAGTACAACAACTAGTTCATGGAATGTGCGCCCTCATTTCTGATACAACGCTCTATCAAAAACTTAAAGCCTATCCTGAAGATCTTTCTGCATTTACGCGCAGTGCAATGATTTTACAGCACAGTATTTTATACCGTTATGTAACAGCAAGAGAGTAAAGCGCTATGCACACAGCATTAAAGGATACTCCCTTAAAACCCCTAATTTGCCATTTTTTCAAATACCTCTCTCTACTCATCATCCCTGTAAAAGTTCATTAACTTGCATACACATTTTAATTGTTTTTCTCTTCTCGTCATCCCCAGAGATAGGAGATTTTCCCGTGCGACGAAGTCCTACGAAGCCTCGGCGAAGTAGGAAGCATGGACAATCGACTGAACGTCGGGGACCCAGGACCTAGCAAGATAAAGTCCCTTTTAAATTATAAAGTTTGTTTTTCAGAATCATTTTTTTGCACAAGACGTACGTGTGCACTCCCCGTGCAGGGCCAAAGAGGAGCTTGTCCCCCCCTTTGGGAACCAGACAAAAATAGTTCCCTTTTATTCCCTGTCGGCTGCAATCGTTCATCGCACCCTATCCTACTTCGCATAAAGCTTCGTAGGACTTTGATGGGTGACAACTCAGTTCCGCCTAATCTGGATTTTATCTTTAATTCTCTTTCTCTTCTCAAAGAACACCATTCCGCTAGACTTTAAAAAAATCATTCTTTAAATTAGCAAAGAAAACCCCATGACTCTAAAACCACGTATCCCCAAAATTGTCGAAGTTGTTTCCTATGACCCTTTATGGCCGCAACTTTTTCAAGAAGAAGCAGCCCTCATTCAAGACGTTCTCCAAGATACTAGCCTGGAACTTCACCACATTGGCTCAACCTCTGTTCCTGGTTTAACAGCAAAACCAATCATCGACATCATTGCAACCATTAAAAATCCAAAAAAAACTATTACTCTCCTGAAGGCGCACAGCTACACCTATCATGGCGCCTATAATCTTCCTTTCCGTTATTTTTTCAGAAAATACGGCTCCTCGGTACAATTTCACCTTCATATCTACCCCGAGCACTATCGCTCTGAAGTTGAGCTCAATCTTGCATTTAGAGACTATTTACGCACTCACCCAGAAGCAGCTGCAGCGTATGCAGACCTTAAGCATACCCTTTTGACTGAGCCACCTTCTTTAAAGAACAGGTCACTTTTTGCCGATTACACGATTGGAAAAGATTCATTTATTCGAGATATCTTAAACAAAACAGGTTTCAATGGCACTAGAATAACCTGCTGTACTCATGAGTACGAATGGCAGGCAACAGAAAAATTTAGAACAATGTACCAGCTTTCACTTGATGATTTTATAGAAACCTACGCAAGTCCTGAGCATCTCCATGTGGCCCTTTATCAAAGAGTCATAATTATTGGATACATGCATGTGGAACTTTTGTTTGAAGAAAAAATAATGTTCCATATCCATACTTTTGCACTCGAAGAAGCGCATGAAAATCTACGCGAACAGTTTTTAAAACTCTGTATGATATGGCTCAAACAAAAAGGCTACAGCCAAGCACTTTTAAAAATTAGGCCAAGTCTAAAATGAAGTGCGACAATTTTTTAACATAATTATTTTTTCAACTCTTCTAAAAAGAGATCTATCTCCCGTTGAGAAGAAAGAACATAAATCTTTTTTGTATCCCGATAAATATCTAAAAGTTCATTTACTTTCACTGTATATTTCGGCTGAAAATTCCATACCCATTTGAGAAATTTCACAAACTTAAAGCTCACTCCCTCATGGCATCCTGGCGCGCTACCAGGAGCCTGTTTGCCATAATACTTCCATGTGCGTTTAAAAATACGCCAAAGACAAAGATAACGCGGAATTTTTAGAATAATAATAACATCAGCCCTGTTCATACGATGTTCCCAAAGGGAAAGATTTGTGCCTTCGATAACCCACTTATCTTGGTCACAAAGACCATCATGAATAATTTTATACTCATCCCGATTAGGAGGAGTCCAATTCGATTTCCAAAAATAAGTGTCAAGATGATGAAGTGGAAGATTACAAAAATCATACACTTTACGCGCTACGGTAGATTTCCCTGAACCAGAATTACCAATAATCGCTATTCTTCGCGCCTGCTTAAGCACATTACGCATATCTTCCTTGTTAGTCATACTTCTACCCTTCGTTTGCAAAACACATGAATCCTAATCAGAGATCTGCATGACTCAATATCTTCTATAAGAGGAAATTCGCACATTTTTTTAAAGAACTTATAATTTTTAATTTTTAAATGCTTTTTTTTACAGTGTTTTAATCATGAAGCAATTCATCAATTATTTTCCAAGACTTTTCCTTTTCCAGTGGATTAGTTCCCGGTAGTTCAGCACAGATGATTAAGGCTTTCCACAAGGCCCAACCGCGAGCACGGGCCCAAGTATCGCTATCAAATTGAAGAGCGTTTCTAAACGCATCTCGGCTTTCTCCCTTAAACAATGTCCAGGCGATTACCAAATCACAGGCAGGGTCTCCAATACCGAGAGAGCCAAAATCAATAACTGCACTGAGTTGTCCATTTTTGACCAGTAAATTTGTAGGAGCAACATCACCATGGAACCATAAAGGAGGCCTTTGCCATGATGAAACAAGTGCTGTATTCCATATTTTGGTTACTGAATAAGCATCAATCACATCTTTAAGAATAGTAATGGCCTTTCTTGTTTCTGCATCATAGGTTTTAAGTGGGCAACTGCGCGAGGGATTAACTGGTCCATTGGTAGTATCAATTTTTTGAAGAGATATTAGGAATTGCGCAAGTAAAATAGCACATTTCGACAGATCAGTAATACGCTCAATCGATGCCGTTTCCCCCTCTATCCATCGGTACACAGACCAGCACCAAGGATAGTATTCCGTTGGCTTGCCCATTGCCAAAGGAGCAGGAATAGGAAGGGGTAAAAAGGGTGCCAGTTTTGGTAACCAGAATTGTTCCTTTTCTACCGATGGCGCATATTCTTCATCACTTGGAAGTCGAACTGTCATAGATTCACCAAGATGAAAGGTTCTATTATCCCAACCTCCGAATTTTACTGGCTTGATAAGAAGGTCTGCCCAATGAGGAAATTGTGTGGCAATGAGTTTACGTACAAGAGCGGTATCAATAAGAACTTCTCCCATTTTCTATTCCTTTAAAATTGCGCAATTCGCTGTTTTATGCAATGCAATGCAGCTTCAAGAACAGGTACTCCATTTAAAAACGCATTCAAGATTCTTACATGACGATCGGTATCGCCTTCTTCATAATCATGCGCTATCTCATTTCTCAGTTTACGCAATCCTATCCAGACATCAGCGCTTAAAACATTCATTCTTTCCAAGTAATTCAATTTATCGATGAAGGTAAAATCTTCAACCGGTTCTCCAGCTACCTCCAAAAAGAGGGGAAATACTTTTGAAACCATCAAATCCTGAACTTGAGAGAAGCGATAAAGAGCCGAATCAAATTTTTCTTCTTGACTCTCGGTTAAGGTACCTACTGTTTCGGAAGTCAAGGGATACTGAAGGTTTATCGTTTCAATTCTTCTTTTGATACGCGTCAATTGATATTCTATTATCTTTATTCTTGTTTTCAACGACTCTAATTCTTCTTGTTTTGTCGTCATACCAATTGCACTCCCTTAATTTTTGCCACTTCATAAATAGATTATTTTTTCAAACGCATCACTTATTTCTTCTTTTTTACTGGAAATTCAGATCCATACTGCTCTTTGAGCATAAGCATTGTTTTTTTGAGAACAAAAAAATAAGTACTTCTTGTATAGTCATAAATATGGTCAGCCACATCTTGATCATAAACATGAGTCACCTCATTTCTCTCATCAAGCATTGTAATCCACATATCCTCATCATCAATTAACTTCACTTTGTATGCTTCCATCAAAACAACCTTAGGATAAGCAGCATCTATTTTATATTTTTCTAATAAAACAACTTTTAATGCCTTCCAAGAAGCCTCAAAACAAAGCTTAAAACGTGTAACACAAGAATCAATTACAAATCTTTTAACATCTGCAGGCTCAAGAACTGCTTCTTCAAGTACAGCAACAGTTTTTTCAAAAATTCCTATCTTATAAGCAGACTGTTCTTTATATTCCTTATGCATGTTTTTCCTTTCTTTTATACAAAATAACACGATCTCTTAAGATACTTTCCCTGAATGGATTTTCTTCGCTTATGGTGTCAAATCGTACACAATCAATTTTTAATAAAGTGTCTGCTTCCTCAATAACATCATATTTAAGACGAAGCCATTCTCCATGAGTTGCCTGCGGACAAACAATGGCGATATCAATATCAGACCGCTCTTGATTATCCTCTCGAGCACGCGAACCGTACAGCCAAATTTCTTCAACAAAAGGTAATTCGCACAATTTTTTAAAGAACTTATAGTTTTTAATCCGTGCATAGTTTTCAGAAGTAGTTTCCATAATTTAATACCTATTCGGTGTTTTTTAAGTGCTTCCCAAAAAAATCAACTAACAACTTACGCGTAATCTGAATGCCTTCAACAGGATCAAGTTTTGGCAATGCATTCCATGGAGTCACAAGATACAGATCGGTAAATGAGCCATGATCAGCTGCCATTAATGCAACATACTCAGGTCGCGGGATTGTTATGTTTACCAACTGCTTCATAGGCTGCAATGTCTTTTCAGAATGCTCAGCAACAATGAATAAAAAAGGCACCGATAACGTATGCTCCTCATTCCATGGCTGTAACTTCCCATCAAGATCGGCTCCCGCCTTAATGCGATTATCACTTTGACACAGAGCCAACGAAATAGCTCCTCCAAAAGAATGTCCAAAGACTCCTATGCTATTAAGATCCATGGTCTGATATACCGGATCACTGTTACCGCTCGCCATAAGTTGATCTATGACAAAGGTGATATCGTGCATCCATGTTTGATACTCTTGCGCACGTTCTTTTCGTCGTTCAATCTGATCTTCTAATGGCTCCAAAGCTTTAATAACTCTTCCATCAGGGAAAACAACTGGATCGGTGACATAGGGATAATTTATCCCTAGAATAATGTATCCCTGGCTTGCTAATTCTTCTAATAACGCTGTGTACATAGCAACCGGCCCACCAAAGCCAGGTGAAAAAATAAGTACAGGATATTTTGCTTGTTTCAATGCTACGGGCGCTTCAATAAGCGCATGACTTTTTAATGAAAAAAGATGAGAAAGTTCTTCAAAAGGAATCTGTTCTGCTTTATTGATCCATTCTTGAAGTCCATTGATAACAGCAGGTTCTGCATAAGAACTTTTTTGTTCACTTCCTCTTATCTGTGCTGGATACCAAAGTTGAATCATCAATTCACGATGAGCATCTTGGCTTTTTGAATGATATTCATGACGACTTGTATCAATCAAATGACGACTTGTTGTACCAACAGCATATGTTCCTGTCGGTTGCGGCAATGAGTACTGAGTGGAGATTCTCCCTGCGTGCACAAAAGACTCTTTACGAAGCATAAGCAACACTACTGCTATACAACATCCAATAGCTATCACATAGCTCATTTTTTTCATGTGGATACTCCTTTTTCAGTTAAAAACCTATTTTTTTCTTTCAGGCAAAGTAATACCAACCATTTTTTCCACTACCCATTCAGAGCCAGAAAAATACATTTGTACATAAGCAGTATTATCAATCCTAATTCCCCCCGCATTATCGATACCAACCCCCCCTGCAGAATTAACAGGAAGATTCAAAACAACAAGCAACAACCTGCATATGACACTACCGTGAGTCACTACCAAAGTATTTCCCTGAGACATATCTTGCGCCTTACCAAGAAGAAATTTCTTTATGCGTTCATCTTGCTCCTGCTCAGTAATTCACAGGTGGCTTAAAAGCCACCGCTTTACCCTTCCTATCCGAAACTTT
>CAZQDJ010000010.1:0-33365 GCA_964592275.1 uncultured Pseudomonadota bacterium
TACCTGTAGCTCCAACTGCTCCGGTAGTTCCATCAGCTCCGACTGCACCTGTAGTACCTGTTGCGCCAACTGCACCTGTTGTACCTGTAGCTCCAACTGCACCCGTTGTACCTGTTGCCCCGACTGCACCTGTAGTACCTGTAGCTCCAACTGCTCCGGTAGTTCCATCAGCTCCGACTGCACCTGTAGTACCTGTTGCGCCAACTGCACCTGTTGTACCTGTAGCTCCAACTGCACCCGTTGTACCTGTTGCCCCGACTGCACCTGTAGTACCTGTAGCTCCAACTGCACCTGTAGTTCCTGTTGCACCAACTGCTCCGGTGGTTCCTGTTGCGCCTGTTGCTCCCCCTCCTGAACCAGCTGGACCAGTAGCACCCGTAGCCCCTGCAGGACCCGTAGCTCCTGCAGCGCCCGTCGAACCTGTTGGCCCTGTTGCTGACACTGGACTTCCATTTACAGAAAGAGTTCCAATCACAGCAAGACCATTATTCATAGTTGCAGCGCCAGTTACAGTAAGATTACCGCCAATTCCCGCTGTGCTCCCCACACTAAGAGCATTCACAATTGCATTGTTAGTTACATTAAGAACCTTAGCTGACAATTGATTGTTAACAACGAGACTATCTATCGTTTTAATAGAACGAAGTGCTTTATCTTTAAATAATTCATCCGCATAACTTATTTTTTCAATTTTTTGTGATGCTTCGGCATACACCACAGATCCAAACGCACATAACGTAACTAGTAATCTTTTTCGCATTAAACTAAATCGCATACTCATTCCACTCCCAATTTTTTTAAAATTTTTTTTACTAACGAGAAATCATAAGATAAAAAACAAATAAAAATCAATTCATCCTTGTTCCCCTTAATAGAATTAAAAATATTTGCATCCTACTTTAATAAAAAAACCTTATTAAACAACACGTCTAGAAGGTTGTTTAGCTATTCAACCACAATGAAGGTATTTGAATAAATTTAAAGTAAAATTCTGGCTAAACGCGCATTAAATCAAAAAAAATCAACTTCATTTTCACCCAATGATCATTAAAACGTATTCACCTCATTACCAGTAGTTGATGGATTTTTAAAATATTACTATCATCCACCATAAAAATTTAAAAAAGGAATCTTTATGAAAAAAAATTTTATATATTTTGCCACTTTTACCCTTTTATTAGTTTATTCAAACGCTCATGCAACACAGCCTAAAATTCCAGAGGCAGAAAAAAATATCACCATTGTTATTCTTGCAAAAGACAAAGAACATGTCCTTGACCTCTACCTTGCCTGCATTGAACATCAAACATGGCCAGCTTCAAAAACAAACCTTTACATTAGAACAAACAATAATAATGATAATACCGTCACTATTCTTCGCGAATGGATACGCAGAGTAGGCGATCGTTATGCAAAAATTTATTTCGATGACACTGACACAGAAACACCTGTGCAAAAATATAAGCAACATGAATGGAATTCTGAACGATTTCGTGTCCTAGCAAAAATTCGACAAGATTCAGTGCAATGGGCGTATGAACAAAATTCTCATTACTTTGTAGCCGATTGTGATAATTTTATTAAACCATATACCATTGAAGCTCTTATGGATGCACATCTACCAATCGTAGCTCCCTTTCTTGTGACCTGTAATCCACCAGGATCAGGCATTTCCTCTCACCGTTGGTATTCAAATTATCATGACAATATCGATGAATGTGGATATCTAGAACTATGCGATTCTTATTATAAAATTTTAAGGCAAGAAACAAAGGGCTTACTACCTCTTCCTGTTGTGCATTGCACGTACTTTATTCGCTATGAAACATTACCAGAAATAGCATATAACGATGGAAGTAATGATTATGAATATGTCATCTTCAGTCGCAATGCACGTAAAAAAAAGATTCTACAATACTTGGATAATCGTAAAATCTATGGGTATCTCACATTCACTGAAACTAAAGAGTCTTTTTCTCAAGAGCCATGGATTGAAGAAATAAAACAATGGCTTAAAGAGAGAGAATAGCTGATGAAAAATAATCTTTTATTTTTATTACTCCTCATTTTTGGAGTTAAAACAAAAGCTACCGATGCCTCATTATTAGTCGTTGTACTAATGGTAAAAAATGAAGCAGCGGTAATTATTAAAACATTACATCCATTCGTAGAAGGAGGAGTTAAGAATTTTTTAATTTTTGATACTGGATCTACCGATGGAACACAAAATATCACACGCGACTATTTTAAAAAAGAAGGACTCAAACACGCCTACGTTCTTGAAGAGCCTTTCATTGATTTTGCAACCTCGCGTAACCATGCACTTATGTCAGCAGAAGACCTTTTTCCAGAAGCAACTTTTATGCTTATGCTAGATGCTGAATGGTATACGCAAGGAGTTGAAGATCTTATGCGCTTCTGTGCTCTAGAAAAAAACAATTCCGATCCCTGTTATTCTACTCGAATAGAAATGTACTATGTAGATGGCACTCAAGCCTCATCATTTGCAGTACCAAGGCTCATACGAACAAGTGCTCATATCAGATTTACAGGAGCCATCCATGAATACATAGCTCAAGTAGCGCATAAAGCAGTGCCCGTTACGAGCTATTTTAAATATCAACCCTGTGCATCTGGAAATGAAAAAACAGCTCAAAGATGTCACCGCGATAAGGAGATTTTACTAAAAGAACTTGAAAAAGATCCTGAAAATTCTCGTACTCTTTTTTTTCTTGGACAAACCTATGCAACCTTAGGCGACTGGAAAAACGCTTATATTTATTACAAAAAACGAGTAAACGCAAAAACACTTCATTATGAAGAAACATTTACAACACACCTTCGTTTAGGAGATATCGCTCAAAACCTTTTTCTCTGCGAAAACAAAAGTGTTCGCCCAACTGCCGTTGGACATTATCTTGAGGCCTACGCATTATGCCCAGGAAGAGCCGAGCCCTTAATTAGAATTGCACGGTATTATCTTAGTCTCAATCAAATGTTTTTGGCTTTTTTATTTGCAATGCAAGCTGTAAAAATTCCCCAGCCAAACTGTGATGCTTTTTGTCTTGAAAAAGAAAAATATACTTATGCTCGTTATGACGCTTTAGGAATAGCAGCATGGTACACTCAAGAATATGAACTTGGTGAATGGGCTGTTCGCAAGGCACTAGAAGTTTTGCCCGATGCGCCACACTTACAGTGTAATTTAAAATTGTATCTTGATAGAAAAAATTTCTTTCAGATAGAAAAAGCATCATTAAACAACGTCCATAAAGGGCCCAACTACTAAACAAAAAGTCAAAATTCATTAATTTTTAGAAAGTAAAACCATGAAAAATATATCATTATTTTTATTTCTTCTCGCTTTTAAAGCGCAAGCCGCTGATGATTCATTACTAGCTGTCGTACTGATGGTAAAAAATGAAGCCCCTGCCATTGTAGAAACGTTACAGCCATTCGTGAAAGGTGGAGTTAAAAGATTTTTAGTTTTTGATACTGGATCTACCGATGGAACACAAAACATCATACGCGACTATTTTAAAAAAGAAGGACTCACACACGCTTACGTTCTTGAAGAACCATTTATTAATTTTGCAACTTCACGTAATCATGCACTTACGTCAGCAGAAAACCTTTTTCCAGAAACAACTTTTATGATTATGCCTGATGCCGAATGGTATATACACAACGTAGAAGGACTCTTAGAATTCTGCGCACAAGAGAAACCCAATTCTCATTCTTGCTATTTTCTTCAAGAAAGATCTCCTAATGTTAATGGTATTGAGACCATGACACTTGCTGTACCAAGGCTCATGCGAGCAAATGCTCATGTTAGATTTGTTGGTCCTGTTCACGAAATACCTGATCACATCCCAACTATCAGTGTCCCGAGCACAACCTACGTTACCCATCAGCCATGTGCACAAGGCAGAGAAAAAACATCACAAAGATTTCACCGCGACATAACTCTTTTATTAAAAGAACTTGAAAAAAATCCAACAGATCCTCGCACTCTTTTTTACCTTGCTCAAACCTACGAATGCTTAAATGATTGGGAAAATGCTTATATTTATTATAAAAAACGTGCTGATGTTGGAGGGTGGAATGAAGAAAACTTTATGACATATCTTCGTTTAGGAGATGTTGCTCAAAAGCTTTTTCCAAAAGAAAAAGAAAATCTACCACTTCTACCTGCAGTAAAGCACTGTCCTCAAACTTTTGCACTTCAAAGTTTTCTACAACACAGAAATCAAACCCTCTATCCCATCGCCGTTGGGCATTACCTTGAAGCCTATGCTTCACGCCCAGAACGAGCAGAATCTTTAATTAGAATTGCAAGATATTATCTTGATCTCAATCAAATGCCGTTAGCCTTTTTATTTGCAGCGCAAGCAGCACGCATTCCTTATCCAGATCGCGATATTTTGTTTGTTGAAAAAGAAAAATATACCTATACCCGTTATGATACTTTAGGAATAGCAGCATGGTATGTTCAAGAGTATGAACTTGGTGAATGGGCCGTTCGCAAGGCACTAGAAGCTTTGCCCGATGCTCCACATTTGCAACACAATCTCAAATTATATTGCGATAGAAAAAACATAAAGCAGTAATAATCATACACATTCAGATTTTACCTCTATAAATCGTACCTCTACCAGATGTATTAAAAAAAAGCCCCTAAAATAAGGGGCTTTAATTTTTACACATTTATTTTGCAGAACTATTTTTTAGATTTTCTTTTTGAGAAGCTCTTCTTTGTAATATTCAGCTAAACAAGCATTATAAAACCATGTGCTAGAAGCGCCAATAAGAGCAAGTCCCGTTATGCCAATCATAGGTTTATTTATGCGACGAGCAAATTTCCAACTCGCAGGAACATGATCTTTTTTATCAAGTTCTTTAAAAAGCATTTCAAACCAACAATTCGTAAAAAGCCAAGTAAAAGAAACTTCGGCTATTTTTTTAGGAACTTCAGTTTGCTCTTCATGATACTTTGCTAGATCAACAGGTGATTGCGCAGCATAGGTATATGCCGAAAGGCAAGCAAGCAGAATAGTGAGGGTAATTTTTTTATCTATGTTCATACTAGACTCCATTTTTCTTTAATTCTTGTCCTCTCCATTTCGAGAACCTATTTAAATACTATCATAATAGAAATTAATTTCAATTGGTGGCACATTTATAACCACCAAAGCTAAAACATGATTTTTAGCTAAAAACTTTAGCTTATTTTGTTAACAACAAATATTGTTTAAGCCTAAATTGATAAAAATAAGGATTTTTTAAAAAAGGGTGATTGCAATAATATTATTTTCAGATACAATATTAATCATTATCTTGAACCTCACACATGACCACGCTTTTTAACCTAGAGCATGGTCGCTATAAAAGCCCGAGAGAGTAGTAACTACCACGGGCTTTTTTCTTTTAAGCTCTTAAAGACAACTAAAGTAATTTTCAGATAAGTTCTAAAATTTAAATCTCATTTCCACTTCAGCCCCCACATCACCCCGTTCATCATAACTTGCACGCACACTAACATCGTCAGTCAGAAGATATTCAACCTCAAACGCAACATCTTCTGTTAAGCTAAAATTCTTTTCGATGATTGCTCTCAGACGCTTACTAACTTCTATTTCCAATGCTCCTCTGAATCCACCTCTTCCTGTTTGATCAGTAAACCAAGGAACAAATTTTATACGTTTTAATGGCTCAAGCCAGGTATCAGTACGTGATCGATACGAAGATCCAAAAATAATATTTTCCATAGTGCGCATGATAAGCGTAGGAACCACAATATTGAGCGATTCTTCTTCGCTGCCTGCAAGTAACAACATCATAACCTGCTCTTCAGAAAGTGAAGGAACTGAATCAAAAACCAATTGTGGATCTTCAACAGTACCTCCAATAGAAAGAGTTATCAGGTACTTTTTTACACGAGCTTGAGCAGTCAATTCAATAAAAGGATCTTGTGTTTGTTCCGGTGTAAAAATAATTTTACCTTTCACAATAGAAAGAGAATGTGCGGGAAAATGAATAGCCCCCCCTTGCAGCGTAATAGCTCCTTCAAGTTCAGCCTGATCTACTCCAGATTTTAAAACTAAATCTAAAAGAGCCTTCGTTTCTAAATACTCCGTTTTTACAGCTAAAGGAGAACGCGTTGTGAGAGAAATATGCGCATCCACCTTTTTTTCTGCTGCTGGGTTTGACCATGACTCCATCAAAAGACGTTGTGTTTTTTGAGAAAAAATATTTTCTTTTAGTTGCGAACGATCAAGTACCACAAATCCCTCAAGTGCTAATCGTGCATGAGGAATTTTTTTTGCAATAACAGCACCAGAAAAAAGAAAATACAAATCTTTCTCCCAATTAATAAAACAATCAGTAAACACCAGTGGAAGGTGAGCCCACATTCCTTGCGCAAGAGGATCGTATCCCATCTGTGCACTGGCACTTTCAATTGTTCCTTTTTGTAAATAAATTTTAATTCGTTCCAATGACAAAGTGCGTTTAAAAAAATTACATGAAAATGATCCCTGAAAAGTATGAATAAAATTATACACAGAAGGAACGCGTATCATGCCATCTTTCAGTTCAATCGTTCCTTGTAATTCAGAACCTTTCCATAATCCCTGCACAAGCAATGAACCCTGACCAAGAAATGGAATATTTGCATAATCTCGCACTATATTTTGCACAAGGGAAAGATCAATCTGAGCAGTTGTTTGTAATTGATTATGATTAATTTTTACGACAGGAACTCCCTGTTTTTTTTGCGTATCATCAATCACTACTAATGATCCACTTCCACCATTCAAACTAGATTCTGATCCAGCATTCAACGCTTCCCAATGATATAAAGAATCACCTGCAAGAACAGCTCCTTTTGCTACAATATCAGAACCTTTACAATAAAATGTTCCATGACTTTTAAACACTCTTTCTGTTTTTTTCTGTTCACATGAAAGCTGATATTTTATTGTTCCTTCAAGCGCTGGCGAAAGAGCTCCTTTTATAATTGTCTGCTTGTGCGGCAAGTACCATTGAGTTCCAAACAGAGAAAATGGTGTTTCATTTGTCATCGAAAATATAATCTGTTGAGTAGAATTGTTCCAAAACCAATCACCTACCAACTGCTCATCCTTTTGAGCATACAAAAGTGATCCTTTTAGTTCTTCTCTATTCGAGTCAAAAGACATTTTTAGTCGCTCAATGTGCCACCCTGCTATCTGACTTCCTTCCATGATCACCGAGCCATGCAGCACCTCTCCTACTATCCCTTCCACATCAAAAGAACAAAACCCCGAAGCATATGCCGGATAAGGAAATTTTATACATTGCATACACGAAGCAAGCGCTACCGATCCGAAAGCATGAACATGTATCATATGATCGCTATCAAACATTAAATCTATCGTAGCGCGCTGCAATGATTGCGTATCAGTATGACAAGAAAAGAGACCTCTCTTTCCGTCCCATGAGCCAACACTATAAAACCTATCTTTATCCCCAAAAGCAAATGGCAATACACAGGAAAGATCTGATTTCAAAGAGAACAATGACTCACAAGTATTTAGATCAATAGTTATAGCCCCTGTAAGATCAACCAATATTTTTTTGCCAGAAGAAATAAAGGAACCTTGCTTAAAAACAAGCTCCCCTCTGTACTTATTTTTTTCTCTCTCTATCTGCAAACTGCAAAGACTAGAGAGCTCTTTTTTCTGTTCTTTTTGAAGTGCAGTAAAAACTATCTCAGAACAGGTACAGCGATCAAGTTCTATCGGTACATTCCCTGGTTTTGAAAATTGTTCTTGTAATTCATTAACCAATACAAGCGATTGTTGTTCTATTTCAGAAAAAATAACAACATCTGTAAGGTCAACGACCATTCCTACCTTACGTCTAAATACGTACCGAAATGGTAAAAAGGTAAATGTACCTTTTTTGATTTTTACAAACCAACGCTCATTACCAGACAACGCATGAATTACTACTTCTTCACACGTTATCGAAGTATTCAAAAGTGAAAAAGAAGAAACAGTACCGGTAAAATGAAGTCCAAAATCTCGCTCAAGCAACATAATCATTTTTTCATGCACCAAAGCAATGCAACGAGAATCCTGCGAAAGATATAACAATGAACAGGCAGACCCAAGCATGAGCATGAAGACTATTTTTAGAAAAAGACGTACAGAATGATTCATAAATAATTATCCAAAAATTAAGCTGATTACTTTTAAGAGCTCATCCGAAAATTAATAGATAAAGAAAAATCACATGGCATGGATGCCAAAAACTTCTTTTAAAAAAACATTGAAGTCCTTCTATTCCAAGCATTGTTAACTTTTTGAAGTAGGCCATGTGCCCGACTTTGCATAAAGCTACGTCGTAGCACCACGCCTTAGCCTCGAAGATCACGACGTAGTTTTAACGAAGTTGGATGGCGACGGCGGGTGGATTGCCACACAAGCTCGCAATGACAGTGATTTTCTTTATCTATTAATTTTGAACCTATTGATCAATACCTTCGTCATACGCAGTGGCAACAGAAAGAACTTCTTCAATACTTGTAAGCCCTTGCTCCACTTTTCTTACCCCATCTTGAAGCAATACAACCATGCCATCCTTTACTGCTTGTTTACGCAAAACAGTTGTTGCAGCTCGCTCCATCGTCAATCGAGCGACTTCATCTGACATGACCATGATCTCAAAAAGAGATAAGCGCCCTTTGTACCCCGACTCACACTCATCACACGCTTTAGGACGATAAAAAACTATTTTCTTACCTTCTTCTGATTTTATACCAAGATTTTTTAAAAGTTCTGGCGAAGGGGTATATGCCTCTTTAGATTTTTGACACAACCTTCTGACAAGCCGTTGCCCAATAACTCCAACAATCGATGAGGCAATAAGAAACGGTTCAATCCCCATATCAATCAAACGAGTGATAGTTGCAGGAGCGCTATTAGTATGAATAGTGCTCAGTACCACATGACCAGTAAGTGCTGCTTGAATAGCAATTTGCGCTGTTTCACCATCACGCGTTTCCCCGATCATCACAATATCAGGATCTTGCCGTAAAATTGCTCGCAAAGCGATGGCAAACGTAAGGCCTGCTTTTTCGGTTACTTGTACTTGAGAGATACCGTTCAGTTGGTATTCAACTGGATCTTCAACGGTCACAATGTTTACTGTTGGTTCATTTAATCGACTGAGAATGGAATACAATGTGGTTGTTTTACCAGAACCGGTTGGTCCTGATACCAAAATAATACCGTTAGGACTTCCGATGATTTTTAAAATTCTTTCAAAATCGTGAGGACTGAAACCAAGTTTTTCAAGCGCAGCAAAACCTTTTTCTTTATCCAAAATACGCATTACAATTTTTTCACCAAAAATAACCGGTAGCAAGTTCACACGAATATCAAAACGCTTATCAGAAACACGAATTTCTATACGACCATCTTGCGGCTTTCTTTTTTCTGCAATGTTCATTCCCGCCATAATTTTAACACGTGAAATAACAGCTCCCTGAACCCGTTTTGGCATTGTCATAAATTGACGCATGATACCATCAATACGATACCGCACACGAATCTCTTTTTCTTCCGGCTCAATATGAATATCAGAAGCTTCCATTTTTACTGCCTGGAGAAGAACATAGTTCACCAACTTAATAATAGGAGCATCATTTGCACTACTTAAAATATCTCGCTCATCAATTTCACCAAACGAAAGACCGGCAACATCAGACTCTTCTTCAAGATCTTCCATCATCTGATCAGTGCCTTCAAGGGGATAATAATGATTAAGTGCGTCAAAAATAATTTTTTGAGGGGCAACTGCTATGTTTACTTGATTACCAAAAAGTAAGGTCAAATCATCAATAGGTTGGAAGTTCATCGGATTTGCAACAACAAGCACCAAATCTGCTTTATCTTTTATGGGAATAATGCTGTTTTCTCGTAAAAATTTCAGAGGAACTTTTGAAAGTAATGAATGATCTGCCATTTCATCAGAAATTTTTTCAATATAAGGTAATTCAGACTGTTTTGCATAAGCACGAGCAATAGCTTCTTGGGAAACAAATCTTTTTTCTTGAAGATAACGAACCAAAGGCACTTTTTCTTTATGTGCTTCTTGTTCATACTCCGCTAATACCTGAACAGATAAAGCTCCGTCTTCAACTAAGATTTGTCCAACCGTTTTTTTTATCATGTTTTCCCCGTCTAGCTTATTTTCTCTGATTTTTTTAGGCTCGCTTTTGGTCAAGATAGCAGACTCGCACAAATGTTGGTAGATCCAATCCGCATTGCAGCACCCAAACTGATATGGTATCCTACAAAATTATTTTGAAACTAGCCCTATCCCCCTACAATCGAGAAGGTTCTGTATGCGTTTTTCGTCCTCCGCACTTTCCTTTTCCCTACTTTGCCTATTGCCAGGTTGGGCAATTACTACTCATTCTATTAAAGAATTTGAGTCTGACACGCAAGCAACCGCCACGAATACTTCATTTCTTTTTTCACCAGAAGCTTCCATTAAAGAAGCCCCTACTTTTTTAATACAAAAAAAACTGTCTCGTAAAGAAAAAGACGGACTTAAAAAACAATTTAAAAAAATAAATTCTGGAAAATCAGTAAGACTCATGACAGAGGAAGAGCTGCGCACCACTGCAGATATCTGCCTTGCATTACAATGGTACGATCAATCATTATCCTACTTAAAAAAACTAGAAAAAAAGACCAAAAACACTACCATTGCAAAAAATGTAAAACTTGAAATAGCAGATATTAATTTCCAAGAGGGAAACTTAAAAACTGCTGCAAAATTATATGATGATTACATCAATCTCTATCCTGGAGATAAAGAAAAAGCAGCATACGCAAAATACAAAGGCATCCTCAGTAATTTTTATTGCATGCTTACAAAAGATCGCGATCAAACAACTACCCATAAAACAATCGCTCTTGCAAATGCATTTTTAGAAAGTAATAGCACCCTCTTTAAAAAATATACCTACGATGTCCAATCAATACGGAGCCACTGTTTTACTCGTCTTTACGAACATGACACAACGATCTTTGATTTTTATCTTAAGAAAGAAAGCTTTAAAGCAGCTGAACATCGACTTTCCAGCATGCGTAACGAACTCCTTTCTAAGCGCCCTGATCTTGAACCACGCTTTTTAGAATGCGAAATCCGTATGGCACAAGCACAACATGATACACCTCGAGTAACTCGAGTTTCAAAAGAACTTGAAACTCGCTTTCCTGAAGAGGTTCGCATGGCACAAGCTAAAAAAGTTATTCCTAACTATGTTTCTCGTTTTTAATCAATGACTCGTCTTCTTGGGGCTGCAGGAGAAACAAAAGTAGTCAACTACTTATTACAAGATGGTTTTACCATTATTGAACGCAATTATCGCGTCCGCGCAGGAGAAGTAGATATTATCGCACAAAAAAAAGAACTTCTGATCTTTGTAGAAGTAAAAACACGAGCATTAAAAACAGAAGCGCTTTCTGAAGTGATTACTCGATCAAAACAAAAAAAAATCATTTTTACTGCAAAACATTTTCTTGTTACTCATCAGTATAAAAATCACCTCTACCGATTTGATGTCGCTCTTGTTGAAGGGCATGACCTCACGATCACCTATATTCCAAATGCTTTTTCAGAAAATCCTTGGTAAAGACTATTAATCTTTAAAAAACCCCTTACACTAAGCTCTTTTAAAGATTATGCATAAAGGAATTTCTCATGAAAAAGGCACTCGTAAGTATTATCTGCATCACATCACTCGGACTACAATGCTCTGATACCCCCCAAGATAAATCTAATTTTGCTATTCAATCATTTTCTTCTTTTGAATCACCAGAAGAAAACGATACTGATAATTGTCTTTCTGCTCACGATGAGATCGATCTCGAATTTCACAGAAACCGTGATTCTAAAATAGCTGCACTTTATCAATCAAAAGAATCTATTCGTCGCGAAAAATCAAAACTCATTGCACATGCATCTAATCCTGAAAATCGCCCCACTACTTCTAAAAAAGAAAAACCTCTCTTTTGGTACACAGCCCCTAATGGCAAATTAACCTATGGATCTTATTAAAAATGCGTATTTTTATACTACTCATGCTACTTGCGCATAAAATAACCGATCTCTCTGCTTCTGATTACCAATTAGATATTGATTATTGGCACCTAATGATTCAAGAACAACAGAATATGGAAAACAATGAAAAATCACATTTCATTATAAATGAAATTCTATACGATAATGACTCTGATACAGAATCCTACACTACATGCATAATACATCCTTCACCTACAGAATCCGATTCTGAGCTAGACACATATTAAAGGACAATGTCTAAATAATTCTACCAGCCGCTAACAACTCGGTCTCTTTCCGCGCTATCAGTAAGTATCTTTACTGTGCCAAATCCAGCATCGATGAACATTGTTTGCACTACGATTCCTTGGTCGTACCCAATTTCGATCATAAATCGCGGTATTCCAAGAACAGTTAAAGGAGAGTGTCTGGTAAGGTATGTAGGAGCTGTTCTTACCAATGACTGAATAATCGCAAGACCGTGATTAGCAGCAACAAGCGCACCACGATCTTCCCAACGGGACACCATGGGAGAAAGTTCATGCCATACATCTGGATTAATATAGGGAGGATTGGAAACTATGAGATCGAAGGGAACATCTTGATTAAGACCTTCAAAAAGATCTGATTTAAAAAATCGTACATTTTTTATGTGATTATGAGCAGCGTTTTTTTCTGCAAGGGTAAGTGCTGTATCAGAGATATCAACACCATACACGGTCGAGTTAGGTAAAGCTTTGGCAAGCCAGAGAGCGATACAACCTGAACCAGTACACATGTCTAAAATTCGTAAAGGAGTATGCGCAAGAGGGGTGAGACTACTAATGAGATTAAAACACCATTCTTCCGTTTCTGGGCGAGGGATAAGAGTTGGCGCTTCAACAAGAATTTCAAGAGGACCAAAATCAACTGACCCTAATAAATATTGAAGGGGATACTGCTCTACCGTATGCGCATGAATCCAAGCATGTAATTGTTGAAGTTGTTGAGAAGTTAAAGAAAGAGAATTTTCTGTAATTAATTGAGTACGATTTTTTTTTGTAACTCCCTCTAAAAACCACCAGGCAACCATCTGAGCATGCCGATTATTTTCATACAATGGCTCAAGAAGCAGGATTATTTCGTAAAGGACTGTTTTTGTTAATTTTGTAATCATACTATTAAGCTAAAGTCTCAAGATTTTTAAGTTGTTGTAACAAGTCAGTAAATTGATTATTTAATGCTTCTTCTTCCTGTATAAGCTTGGGCAGTGATTGAGAAACTTCTGGTAAATTCTTGCTCTTTGGTAATCCGAGAATAGCAGCTCGTGCATCAAGCATTTGTTGATATTCAGGATTAGTAGAAGCATTAAGTGAACTGCTTATTGCTAAAAAAGCTAAGAGAAAAATTTTCATATTCATACCCCCGAAGATTTTTGTATAATTGTTTTTACTGTACTAGCATTCCTAGAGTAGAAAATTTTTTCAAGAACCTTCTAAAACAATTTTTGAAAAATAAACAAACTCTTATACAAAAATCAGCTCGACCGCTTTACGGATTTCTGCATCAACCTGCTCTTTGCTTTCTTTAAATCGCGCAAGCACATAGTCGGGAACTTCGTCTTTGTTTTCTGGGCGACCAATACCAAAACGTAGGCGCCAAAACTCCTGCCCATAGACACCAATGATCGACTTTAAACCATTATGCCCTTTAGCACTTCCACCTTCTTTAATTGAAAGATGACCAAAAGGTTTTTCAAGTTCATCATGCACCACAAGAAGTTGTTTGTTGGTGATTCCTTTTTTTTGTAAAAAAGAACAGACGCGACCAGAGTTATTCATAAATGTTTGAGGCTTGATAACGATAACAGAAGTATCATGTATACGAACTTCTGCGTATTCCATTTCATCACGTTTTTTCCACGTGCCTCCATCAAGAGCTACAAGCTCATCGACAATGCGAAAGCCAATATTATGACGTGTATAAAAATACTGAGGGCCAGGATTACCCAGCCCTATTATTGCTTTATAATTCATGTAGATCTGTAGTACTATTTTTTTAATGTTGTAGATGCAGCAGGAGTAGTTTTATCCATTTCATTTATAATAAGTGCTGTAACATCATGTTCAGGCTTTACATGCAAAGCGCCAGGAATAACGATATCAAAGTTCATTTTTTTACAAATGGTTTGAATTTTTTTAACCAAAACTTCTTCAACTGCACGCATTTCACGTTCTGCATATGCTTGCAAACCTTGTTGCTTAACTTCAATTTTACCTTTAAGTTCAGCCAGTTTTTCGTGATGCTGTTGTTGCGCTGTAGCAGTCATATCTTTACCACCTTGCTGAAGCTTTTCAACTGTTTTTGTATAACTAGTTTTAAGCTCTTCTATTTCAGCCCCTCTTTTATGTATTTCAACTTCAATTCTTTTTTGTTCAGCAGCAAAATCTTTTGATTTTTGCGCAATTTCAGGAATGTTTATAACTACCACTCTTGGACATGATCCAACGGTAACTCCCGCATTAACCATTGAAACAGTAGAAAGTAATAAAATAGTTAAAAATCTTACATTTTTTATCATTTGAAAAATCCTTTTTTATATCAATAAGACCATTAAAAACTAGAAAGACAACTCTATAATTATTACTAATAATGTCAATAAGCCTTCTTGGAGCTTCTTTTTATTTGTTTTCGTATCTCTTCAATAACCAAAAGTAAGAGCCCACTACACCCAACTATTGCCCAATCAAATAATGATAATGGAACAACTTTAAAAATGGTACGCAAAAAAGGAATAGTAACGATTGCTATTTGGGTAACAAAAATTCCTCCTAATGCGAGCGCTAACCAACGATTAGAAAAAGGAGAAAGAGAAAATAAAGATCGATCAAGAGAACGGCAATTCAAAGCGGTCACCCACTGACAGCACGTTAAAGTTACCATCGTCATAGTACGCGCAAGTTCAAGGCTCACAGGCAGATACCATACAAAAACAAAGCATGAAGCCCCAGCGACTAAAAATCCACTATACAGCACTCGTACCGCTAAGGACTTTGTCATCAAAGTTGTTTGATCACGTAACCATGCGCTATTCATCAGATTTTTTTCAACTGGTTCTAATGAAAGAGCAGTATCTAAAAAACCATCGGTCACTAAATTAAGCCACAAAATTTGGCATGCAAGAAGTGGTACTGGATATCCTCCAGCAAGCGAAAAAAGCATTACTAACACTTCTGCAAAGTTCGTTGTAAAAAAATATAAAATAACCCGCTTAAAGGTATAAAATATATGACGCCCATATTCAATGCCACCAGGTATTTTTTCAAAAGCATCATCAAGTACTAAAATATGTGCCGCCTCTTTTGCCACTTCACTTCCTGTTCCTGCCATCACCAGAGAAACATCAGATTTTGCAAAAGCAGGAGCATCATTAGCCCCATCTCCAATCATCATTACAACCTTTCCTTGCTTTTGATACGCCAAAACAAGTCTTATTTTATCCACAGGTAAAAGTCGCGAATACACTACTGTGGTTGAAAGAAAAGGCATAAGCTCGTCATCAGAAAGTTGATGAAACATGGTTCCATTCATAATTGCCTGATCGTTTTTATCTTGAAGTATCCCTGCTAATTTGCCCATATACGAAGCAGTTTTAATACTATCACCCGTTGCCATAACAACCTGAATTCCAGCTTTTTGCATCTGAGCAATCACTTCAGCACTGTTTTCACGTAAGGTATCACTAATACCCACGGTTCCTAAAAAAGTAAGTCCCTCATGCAAAAGAGTAGTAAAAAAAGAACCTTCTTCCTGTTTTTCCAAAAGAGAAAGAGAAGATAAAGAAAATTCTTTAACCGCAAATGCCAAAACCCTTAACCCTTCATTAAGCAATGTTTGACCATATATGTGCTGAAATTCATATATTTCAGAACTACGCTTACCAATAGTTTCTAAAGAACCAATAACAAACACTATCCCTTTGTTATCTTTTTTATAAAAACCAGCATGATACTGATGTTCTGCGCTAAAAGGAATCTCATATAATTTTTCATACTGAGACTCTATATCTTGCAAAGTAAGACCATACTTGTGAGCACATACTCGCAAAGCAGCTTCATTAGCACTTCCTTTTACTATCCATTTCTTTTTTTTCTCATTCCATTCAAGCACAGAACGATCAAGAAGAAGCGCAGCTTCCATCATCATATGAAGATCATGGTGTTTTTTATCTACATCTTTGGTTGTTATACTATCACCTGCAAAGGTTATCTCTCCTTCTTCATGATAGCCAATACCAGTGACCCTATATTCATATGCTTCTGCTTGAAGTGCTACTACCATCAATTCGTTTTTTGTGAGTGTTCCTGTCTTATCAATAAGAGCAACTTGAGCACGACCCAATGCTTCGATTGCTTGTAATCGCTTAGCAACGAGTTTATGACGAGCCATTACATAAGCACCACTTACTAAAATAATGGTCATAATAACAGGCAACCCTTGAGGAACCACGCACATAAAAAGAGCGATTAAAGCTGCTAAAAGCTCTGGAAACGGTTTCCCGGCCAAAATGCCAATAATAAAAAGACTGACGCAGATAAAAATAATAAGCCATAAAACAAATTTTAAAACACGTGAAAGATCTCGCTGTAATGGCATTTGATGAGAAAAAACCTCAACATCGGCTGGATATTTTCTAGCTTCAGTCCGAGCTCCCGTTGCAACAACAACAACACGCGCATAACCGGTTACTACATACGATCCATAAAAAACCATATTAGAGTGTTTAAGTTCATCAGCATCAAAAGTACCCTCACCTTCAAGTAATGCTTCACTTTGTTTATATACTGCTTGCGACTCGCCAGTTACTGCTGCCTCATCTACCGTCAATCCATAACATTCTAAAATACGCGCATCAGCAGGCACATGTTCACCTTCTTGCAAGATCAAAATATCACCTGGTACTAACTGCTCATCGCTTACAAGATTTTTTACCCCATCGCGTATTACAATCGATTGCTGTTTTTTAAATGATCGTAATTGATCAACCATTGAGGCAATGCGACGTTCCTGAAACGTCCCAATAGTTGCATTTAAAAGAATAATGCCAATGATGATAAACGTATCAAAAGGGTCTCCTGCAAAAAAAATAACCCCCGAAGCTGCTGCTAGTAAAAGTATAAGAGGCTCGCATAATGCACCAAAAAAAGTAGTTACTAACGAAAAAGGCTTTGATATATGCGTTATATTCAACCCATACAGCGCTTTTCGCTCTTTAACCTTTGCACTACTTAATCCTTGCTCTTGATCTGTTTTCAAAAATTCAAGAACTTCATCTTTTGATTTTCTATACCAGTTCATAGAACTTCTTTCTTATTTAATTTTCTAACAAATTAACAGCAACAGGAAAATTACCCGAAGGAGCTTCTTGTAGTCTCATTAAACGACTCCGTAACCCTGATAGCCCTGCTCTGAAATCAGAAGCTCTATTTTCAATCACCTGAGGAACTGGAAGTAATGGCTGTCTTACAGCCGCAGGTCGAGGAGGAGTGCCAGTTACAGCCGCAGTAAATTTTTGGAGAGGAGAAGCTTCTTCTTTATAAACCTCATCAAGCGCTTGATGAATAGACACTTCGTCAATGTATTGTAAAAGCCTACTATTCCCAAGATAGACAATTTTTTTATAGATAAACTTTTCTCTTAAAATGGAAATAAGCACTTGATTAATAAGATGAGGAAAAGTTGCATAGTTCGAATAATCTTCGTCGGCAACAGTAACTCCATTTTTTGAATCAAAAATCGTTATACGGGGAAAAATAGTAATCATAAAGGTTAACGGGTAAAAAAAAGCTTTTAAGTCTTTTGTAAGAAATATCTGTTGTCGAATGTTTTTTTCAAAAGAGTGTGGTATCCGTTCCCAAAAATAAACATTCAATACAATTTCACTCTCTGTTCTTTTTTGTACGAGACTAGGAATATAATTATGACCATCGCAATAAGACCAATGTAAAACTACAAGCACTTTTTTTTCATGACCCATCTCTTCAACAACTTGTCCTAAAAATGCAGGATCATTAGTGCATTCAATAGTAAAAGTTTCGTCTAGAGGAGATTCAGCAGAATAGCCACTAGCTATGAAACACAGACTCAAAAAAAATATACTTTTTTTAAATGTCATTGGGACTTTCCTTACAAAAACAATAATTTCTTTTTAAAAATAAAACATTTTTATGATAGCGATTTTAGAATTTTTTCAATGTATTTAAATTCAAGATAATTCAACATTAAATTCATTGTTGTTTTTTCTATAAAAACGCCACGGAAGGCAGGATAACACACTATTTGCACTAAGGCACTTTTTAAAAAACTTTCTGAAAATGTACATTCTATCATCACCTTCTGTTGTGAATTAAGCTCTCCAAATGAAGCTAATGGTAAACAGGCAATAATAATTTTTTTATCAGGAGCATCAAGAATAACTTCTCCTTTATGATCAGCTATTATTTCTAAAAAAAGTGCTGCATCATTCTCAAAATCTTCATGTAGTGGTACTAATTTTTCAACAAAATAGTGAGGCGCCGAAATAGAAATATTACCAGAGGCACATCGTATTGCCCCTAGAACAAGAATAGTAACACAAGTAAAAAAAGTAATTTGTAGAGGCCATGAAAATGCAAAAAACGAATAGCTTTCTTGATATAAAAAAAGGAGTTCGAGAGAAATAAAAATAAGTACATAAAAAGAGAATGTTAAAACGATGAGGCGAACGTCAAAAAACTGTTTCTGTTTTATGCGCAAGAGCCTATTAATACCTGGTATAGAGTAAAAAAGATACGCAAAAAGAGTGATAGAAATGCATACGACTGCTGATAAAAAAATAAAAGACACCGACATAAAAACCTTAACCAAAAACCATATGAATGATTATTAGTCTTATCGAAATAACTTTTATGTCTAGAGCATCACCCTCAGCTTTATTTAATTAATCTCCCACAACCCTCTCACCAAGAAACAAAAGACTAGTCTAATCCCACACTATCAAACCGAACATAACATCTACTTGATAAAAGTTCGCTCTTTCCCGGCATGAATAATACACCTCGAGCCGTCGACTCCAAGGTAAATCCTGATTTTTCTGCCACACGAATACTTGCTACGTTTTCTTCTTGGCACAAAAGTGTAATTCGGCGCAGTCCCAATTGCTTAAATCCGTAAAGGATAAGCGCTGCAACTGCTTCTTGTACATATCCCTTACGTTGTTCACTTGTTCTGCACCAATAGCCAACTGCCGCTGAAGGAATATTCCAATCAGGGCTATTGAAACCACACATGGCAACAAGACGACCTTCACGGAAAACCCCCAAATGGAACGCTTTCCGAAGAAGAAAATCTACATAAGAAACACGAGCGAATTCTTCCGAGCTCTCAAGCGTTGGAATAGCTTGAGCCCACGGCAACCACTGTTTAAAGTGCTCAAAGCTTTCGACTACACATTCGTTAAGCGCTTTGCCATCGCCAGCTTGTATTGGGCGTAACATAAGGCGAGCGGTAGTAATGGGAAAAGGACAATCTAATAAGAGTGGATTTTTCATTGAGGTAACTCCTGGGTTAAGTAATCTGCTATAAGTTGAGGAGCTTTAAGGAGAATAGATAAGTGAGCTGCTTCCTCAACAATTTTTGTCTTTACAGGCGTAGAAATCAAATCTGCATACGCAATAACTTTCTCTGGCACAAACTGTTCATCTTTTGCCCCAATAAAAAATCCAACCGGTTTATCAATTTTTTGCAACAGATCATCAATAGCATAAGGTGCAGTTGCAGATGACATGATGTAAGTATAACAAGGTACGATCAAAGGATCTACTGCAAGAAGCTCAGCCGAATAATTAAAAAATAAAGCATTCCAATGCCCAACAAATGTTTTAGGAAAGAGCATTCCTAAAACATATACCCATGTCCTTGCCTTCTTAACAAAGCTTTCATAGGGAGCAATAGGTTTTTTGGCAACATCAGCTTTGGCACCTAAATAAGGAGCAAGAAAAATATATCCATCTTCCATTGTATGTTTCGTATGAGCAGCATAATTAATAATAAGGCTTGCCCCTGAAGAATGGCCTACCAGGTAGAGCTTTGAATCGTTATGTTCTTTTTTTACAAACTTCACTGCTTGCGCAACATCTAGCCATACCCTTTCAATTGAAGGAGCATCTCCTCGAGGACCTTGTGAATTACCGTGCCCTCTCACATCAAAAATATAACAGCCAATGCCATACTTCTCATGAAGGTTTTTCGCTACCCATTGATACGTTTTATTACCATACAGCCCTGCACCAGCATAAAGAATCACTATTTTCTTAGAAGAAGAATCTGCAAATTTGTAATAAGCAAGTTCAATTCCACCAGATACTTTTAAAAAAAGAGGAAGAGTTAAATCAAATTCCTCAACAGCATCAATTTCCTTAAAAGAAAATGGCGTTGCCTTATTCATAAAAAAACCTCCCAATAACGCTACATACATCAGTATCTTCATCTTTTTTTCCATTCACTTTTTATCTATAAGTTTTTATCCGCATAAATTTTCATTGCTTCAGCCAAAAACTCCGCCATTCCTTGATGAAAGTTGTCGAAAAACGCACGAAACTCTGGATGGGTACAGTAAAATTTTCCAAGTCCTATGTAAACTTCCTTAGTCGGCTGATACATTCGAATAATTAATCCATAATGCCGAGCAACCAAGTTCTGCACCTCAAGAGAATCAGCCTCTAATCCTTTTTTAATCGCTACGATCAATTGAGAGTTAATTTCTGATCCTTCAGATTTATATGTATCCCACTCTTCTTCTGTCCAATGAGCAGTATTTCGTTTTGATTCTGCCATCAGCTTTTTGGCATTGTCACCATACCTATCAAGAATATACTTCTCATACTTTCTTTGTTTTTCATTATGAAGACCGTAATACAATTCTTTTTCGGCCATAGCCTGCTTGCCTTCTAAATGAACAATTGTTTTATCAATAGTCTTTGCAAGAATCTTGAGCCGCTTCATACGATGCTGTACTTCTTGTGCATGCAAGCGCAACGCATGTAACTGATCAAAGTCGGTTCTACCCAGAATGTCTTGTATCTGCTTAAGTTCAAAACCTAATTCTTTAAAAAAAAGAACCTGCTGTAATCGAAGCAACTGTTCTTCATGGTAAAAACGATACCCATTTTCTCCCACAAAGGCTGGTTTTAAAAGCCCAATTTCATCATAATACCGAAGCGTCCGAATACTTATACCAGATAACTTTGCCAAGGTGTTAACCGTATACTTCATTACTCTCCCCCCTTACTTATGACGTTTTGATAACAACTGAAAATCTATCTTCAGCAGAACGCTCTAACCCTTGGATAAAATCATCTTTTGAATACCCTTTAAGATAGACATTGAAAAATTTGATCAAGAGTATTTTTACATTTTTCAGATTCTGCATTTCTCGTTCGTGATCTTCCGTCACATTCGTAAGCATAAAATAATCACTAAACGTCATGTGATGGCCTTTCCACTGCACATCATAAAAATCATTCTGAGAATCATGACGCAAACGACCTACTGCTTCTTTCATTTTTCTCAGAACTTCCCCAAGATCAAAGTGCACAGAAACTTTATCATCTTTTGAGAAAGTCCCCTGTTCAACATTGTACATGACCATCAACGACTTCCTACGTTTCTCCATCACTACATCTGGATCGGTATAGCCTTTTTTCACCATACCATCCATTGCAACAACTGCTTTGCAACGTTCATCTCTTTGATCTAATTCAAGAACGGATGCCGCACCAATCGAATGCCCAAAAGCTCCAAGACGATCAAGATCAAGACGATCAGTAAAAATCCCCTTATCATCATGGGTATTAATACGTTTAATATGGTGTAATACAAAACTAAGATCCTGGTAACGTAACTCATCCTCATCAATTGCAGGATCAGTTGCAGCTAACTCTACTATTCTACCATCGGAAAATTCAACAGGATCAGAAGTATGCGCATGGTTAACTGCAAAAACTACAAAACCATGACTTGCCAATTATTGCAAAATCGATGTGTAACTATGGCAAGGCACTCCAAAGCCGGGAGAAAAGAGAATAACTGGATACTTTCCTTGCTCAACAGGTAAGGGCACGTGCGCATAAGCATACGTGACAGCATCTGCCCCGATATAACCAGAACCAAAAAACCATCCCTTTTTTTCGGGAGCTTTCTTTTTGATAAAATCAGCAAGAGAAGAAGAAACATACGGAACTCGATCTTCTGGCTTTCCAGCGGCTTGTGCTGGGTACCATACCTGCACAAGAACTTCTCGGTGAGGATTTTTTACATCTTTCACTCGCGGTTCTTCACGTGTTGTATCTATCCAATGGTACTGTACCGTCCCCACTGCATACCTGCCTGTCGGCTTCATAAAATTACTAGCCTCATTCATAGTAACACCTCCTATCATTACCAATCCTATAGCTATCACAATGAATCGTTCTAAAATCATCATAACCTTCCTAGTTTTAACTTCATCCAGCAGCATTTCATGCCACTTCATCTACCACTATAAAGGATTACGTAACGAGAGGGTCAAGTACCCAAAAAAAGCTCAATGAGCTTAAATAATAAAAAATAAAATCTCGGCCATCCTTTAAAAAGTTGGCCTGCCATACGAAGCCTTGGCGAAGTATGGTGGAGGCGATGGGAATCGAACCCATGTCCGTACTACCGTAATCCGCAGACGCTACATGCTTGTTCCTTACTTATACTCACTGCACTCTACTAAGGACAGGAAAAAATGAGTGAGCCAGGCTGGTATACACAAAATTTACGAGCCTAATAAACCTACGTAATGTGTTCTATCTTTGTAATACGTGACAGAAGGTCTGATAGACACGACTTTCTGTCAAGAATCAATGATGGTTAGTTCTAACTAAGCAAAAGCCATGTTAGAAGCGTAAACCTCATTGTTTGTCATAAATGTATTTGCATTTATAGTTTGCCCAATTTTTTAACGAGCGATCAGACAAAGCTCGGCATGCTCCCACGAACGTCAATAACACGTCGAAACCAGTACGCCCCCGAAAATTTCAAAGAATAATTGCTGATTGTAACAGGCAAATAAGATATCTGTCAATTGGTAGAGCTTTATTAGAGCTTATTCCGTCAACGATAGCTTTTAAGCTCTTTATCAGTTTCACGCTTAATATCACGTTCTTTTAGAAGATTTTTTTTGCCAGCAGCATTGCGATGCTTACATAAACCAAGATGCACTTTAACCAAGCCACGTTCATTAAAATAAAGTTTGAGTGGAATAAGAGTAATTCCTTTACAAGAAACTTCTCCCACAAGTTTTCGTAATTCTCGTTTTTTTACTAACAACTTACGAGTTCGTTTCGTATCTTCATCATTTTTTGTATACGCTTTTTCATACTGAGTTACGTGGCAATTTAAAAGGAATAGCTCTCCTTGGTGGAATGTGGCAAAAGAACCAGTCAAATTAACGTGACCTGAACGTAATGATTTTACTTCATCACCAGAAAGAACAATTCCTGCTTCCAAAGAATCGATAACATCATAATCAAAAAAAGCTTTTTTATTTTGTGTAATTATTTTCATAGCCATTTATGCACCTCTTTCATCTGCCTGAAGATTCTTAAAAAGAATATGCAAAAGCGGATAAGTTATCGCCGCTACTGCTAATCCAACTACGTTTCCACCAAGTATCCAGGCCCAAAAAGAAACATCTTGTAGACCAATGTACCGATACAAATAATCATTAACAAGATGCATAATCGGAGGGTTTATCGCAGCAACACTTAGCCCCAACCAGACATGTAAAATTTTATAACCAACCCAGTAACCCCCCAACATCAAGGGAACCATTGTCCAAGGATTATTAACAGTGTAACTCACGATAATCAAAACAGGGATATTGAGGTTGAACATCCATCCTGCAACTACTAACATAATCGTATGTAATCCCAAAAATGGACTGATTGCTACATATAATGCTACTGATACTGCTAACGCCAACTTTTTAGGAGAGCGTTCGTGCAATAAAAGTCGTTTACCATGGCGAGCAATAAAATGACGCATCTAAAACCCTCGTTACATCCTGTTTTTGAAAAATTATCACCTGTTAAGTATAGTGTAACAGGTGCCCCTGTAGGGGACAAGGTATACCTCGAAAGGACTTTTTATGAACCCAACAAAGATGCAGGCGCTCTTTTTACTGCTCATTTTTACAACTAATGAAATGTGTTTTGCTGGCCCTACCCTCTCTAAAATTTTTTCCTATGTTGGTAATTTTAAATTTCCCGGAATTCTTGATGAAAAAACTCCTTCAATTCCTGTCTACTACAAGGGAACTATTGTTTCGATCCAAGAAGGCGGATACATCCTTACCGATTCTAAAAAGCATGCTATTTTTACAATAGTAGTATCACTCTTGCAAGCGCCAACCACTAATACCATTGCGCGATTTGAAGTCCCTGCAGAACAACAGTACCTCCTCTGTTCACTTACAAGAACTCAAACAAAAAAATCTTTCTCAAAAGCAGAAAACTTTGAAGAAACATGGGACATAGCCTATGCCATAGAAAAAGGACCCTTTTTAGTTCCTGAAGAAAGTCTCGTTATCTTCATGGAACCAACATGCGTAGAAAAAATTTCCTGCCCTATTTGGTCAAAGGAAGGAAACTTTATAAAATTACCAATTATCACTTTTAAAAAAGATGCTCACAAAAGCCCTGCATTTACCCGTGCTTACCTTGCAAGCCTTGATGTAAAACCGTTCCATAAAAATGATGTTGTTATTTCTCAGTCAAACAAAAAAAGCACAAGCTCTTTCAGAAAGTCATAGATATGAAAAACTACACTCTTTTAGCTATCGAAACATCGTGTGACGAAGTCGCTGCTGCAGTTTACAATACCGAAAAAAAACTTCTTGCTCATCGTCTTTATTCTCAGACAGAACAACACAAACAGTTTGGTGGAGTGGTTCCTGAAATAGCATCACGCTCTCACATGGTAAAAATTAATAGTATAGTAGAAGAGGCTATAGCTGCATCAGGATGCGCCATTGATGACATTGATGTCATTGCGGTGACCAGCAAACCAGGGCTTCTTGGCTCATTGTTAATTGGCATCAGTTTTGCAAAAGCAATTGCCGGCTCATGCGATAAAAAATTAGTAGCCGTTGATCATCTGGAAGGACACGCGTTTTCAGCTTGCATTGAAAATGATATACCGTTTCCATTTTTATGCATGACCGCTTCTGGTGGACATACTAGTTTGTATCGTGTTACTGATTATGGAAAATTTGAAACACTTGGCACCACGATGGATGATGCTGCAGGTGAAGCTTTTGATAAAGTAGCAAAAATGCTTAAGCTCGGGTATCCAGGTGGGCCAATTATTGAACAACTTGCAGGTGAAGTTGATTTCAAAGATTTTTGTAACTACCCACGTAATAAAATGAATGATCTCATGTTCAGTTTTTCTGGTCTTAAAACAGCTGTGCTCTATGATTTGGTAAAACGTGGCGCCTACAGCATGGAAGAAAAAACTTTACTCACTGAAGATATGACTCTTAAAAAACAGGTTGCGAGCTCATTCTTAAACTGTGTTGCCGATATATTTGTTGGAAAAATTACCAAAGCATTAAAAGAATATACTGATTACAAAGCAATCGCATTTGTTGGTGGCGTTGCCTGCAATAAGTTTATACGCCATCAAATACAACAACGAGTTGCTGACAAATATCGCATTCCTTTATTTTTCCCTTCACCTGAATTTTGTACCGATAACGCTGCTATGATTGCATTTGTTGGTCATTATAAAGCTCAACGAGAAGAATTTAGTCCCCTTGATTTCGAAGTGTATTAAGAAAAAACAGTGAAGTTACTACACCTCAGTTGAGTAAAGCAGGCTCGATAAACATAATGCCATAGCCCGTTTCACACCATTTTTTAGTTGCTTCAAATTCTTTCTTAAAATCTTTATCAATTTCTGTCAGTGTTTTGAATGTGTTTTTTTTAACATAAACCAAGGGATTGATTCCGCGAAATTTTGGCTTAAAGTTGCATTCACCTTTTCCGTATTCAACAACAGTAAAATGTGCATAGATATTTTCACATTTTTTCAAAAGTTCTTTAATAGTTGCATTGTTGCTTTTTTGTAATTTTTTAAGAATTTCTTTATCGGTACCAAAATGCATTTCATCTTTGGTAATCAGTTTTTCTGCAAGAGCTTTTTGTAAAATGCGAGCAAAAAGCTGATAAAAAGCATGGTTATATTCAGATCCCCACACCTGACGACTAAAAGTAACGGAAAGTTGAGCAAACTTTTTTGCAAGTGTAGGAGTTTTAAAAAACCAGCGCCCATTTTCAAAATGAAGATCGTTAACAATGTCTTGTGCTTCTTGCTGTGTAATGCGATGGAACACTACCCCTGTATGAATGTTATAATGGATGCGGTCAGCGCACAAATGAGGAAGTGGCTGTTCAAGCGCACTATACAACGCATTATCAGGATTAAGCATAGAAAGCGAAATATTATATTTTTTTGTAATAGTTGGAATTTTCATAGCATCAAGAAACCATTCACGAATCGAGTCTTGATAGCAGCCATTATGAATTCGTCATGTTTAAAAAGAAGATCTGCAAGATGTGAAAACGCAGTATGAGAAGCATCATGCAATAACCCTGTTACCTGTTCTTCTAATGAAACATTGGCACGTTTAAGGAGTGCCCATACGCCATTACAATGATCTCTGCGGCTAAAGGTTGGTACCACGCCAAAATGAGCAGGAGGCCCTGACTGATCGATACCATCAAGACGTATCATAGCGGGAGACATAAAAATTTCTTCAAGAAGAGGATTATTCATTTCCTCATATCCTCAAATAGTAAATACCACTTTTTTTGCATCAATCATTGATGAAACAAGACAGCCTAAAAATATGACCAGTAGAGTCTTTCTATTCATGAATTCCCTTCCCTAAAAAGATATTACTGATACGTAAGGTTACTGAATTTTATAAAAAGTAAAGAAAGATTGCGTATAGAGCTGATTTTTATGCTTATAATTTTTTTTGATACAAAATGTAACCGTATGTTTTATGTGTAGTATCATAGGTGAACAAGCTGCATGTTTAGCACATATTTTACCGGTGATTTTTGCAACTTTTCTATTCTGTGCTACGTTAAAGAATGTGCTTTTTATGAATAGTATAATCCTTATTTTTAAAGGAAAGGGAGTAACAACAATGAGTAAACAATCGTTCCAAACAAAGAGTTTTTACGGTCTAGCGGTTGCAACGTTACTGGTGCTTTCTGGTTGTGACATGTGTTGCAAAAAGAAAAGCTGTTCAACTTCGTCATGCAGTTCTTCTACGCCTGATGCGAATGATTCAAGCGCTGTGTTGCTTACTATTGGTGGCAAACCAGCCATTACGGAAAGTCAATTTGACGTTTATTACGATCAATTTATTGCTTCTAATCCAAGACTTCAGGGAATGATCCAGTTCTTGCCAAATGCAAGACAAGAAATTTTTAAGGGTATGGCTAACGAAGAAATCGTTATGCACTGGGCAGAAGAAAATAGTGTTGCATCAGATGCTGAATACCAAAAAGAACTTGATCAAGCAATTAAGATGATCAAGCGTGGATTGGCTGCAAAAAGCTTCGAAAAAAATGTAGTTGGTAAAGTAGCTGTTGCAGAAGCTGAAATGAAAGATTACTACGAAAAGCACAAGAACCCAGAATTAGTGGTAGCTCCAGGTGGTATCAAAGCTCTTGGTGTTGAGTTCGATTCTAAAGCACAAGCACAAGCTTTTTTAACAAAAGTAACTCCTACAAATTTCAAATCTGTTGCTGATTCAGAAAAACATAAAGTTCGTGAATTTGCTCCAATTAATGAATTCAGCTTTGATGTTGATAAAAATGTAAAAGATAAAGTTTCTGCAATTAAAGCATTTCCATCAGTTACACTCATAGAAGGTTCTGATAAAAAATTCTGGGTTGTTAATGCTGTCAGCAAAGAAGAAGCTAAATATCGTTCATTTGATGAAGTCCGTGAAGGCCTTAAATCTGTGATTGAACGTGAAAAAATGGCAAAAATCTGGACTGATAAAATTGATGAATTAAAGAAAAAGTATGACGTTTCTGAAGATGCTGCATACTTTGAAAAAGCACAAATGCCTGCAGGGCAAATGCCAATCAGCCAAGAAGACCTAGCTGCGTTTGTTGAACAACAAAAAGCGCAACAAGCTGAGTCACAAAAAACTGCATAATTAACTATCGCATACAACAGACAAGAGGGAGTTCTTATTCAGAAGTCCCTCTTTTTTTTTAAGGAGAATCGTATGTACCAAGAAAAAAAAATCACGTCATTGTTTCTGTTGGGAGCGCTTTTTGCAATGCCGGCTGAACTTTTTTCCAGACAACAACTTACAGACAAAGCTCCTGTCATTAACGTAGAAAAAATTTCTGAGCAGCCGAAAACTAAACGTGTAAAAAAGGCTCTAAAAAAAGAAACAAAAAAAACCAAAGCTATAAAGTCTGTTGGTAGTGGAAAATCTGATTCTCAAGTGAATCATGAGCAGTCATCTAAGAAAGTGCAAAACAAACAAGAGACTGGGATAAAGAAAGAAATGGTGAATGAGATAGGGGTTCTTATTTACACAAATATTCCATCGCAGTCAGGGTCAGACAATAAGGAATTTGAAAAAGCTCCCGATGTGGTACTTACCAAGCTTGCTCTACAACGGCCTTCGCTTGATGGCAGAAAGCGTACTATTGATGAGGTGGTGATGGATCAACTTATGTACAGTGAAGCAATTTATTTTTATCGCATGGTTGTTCCTGAAGATGCGGTTGATAAATACATTAACTCGATCAAGGAACAACACCATCTTTCTGATGATCAACTTAAAATGATGTTTAAAGAAGTTGGGTATACGTATGAAGAAGGTCGTCAACAGTTGGCAATGGGACAAGCGATTGATTCGTTATTAAATTTTAAAATTAGATCACGTTTAGTAGTTTTGGAAAAAGATGTTCGCACTTATTATGATGCGCATCCAGTGTATGAAGAAGCTTCATATAAAATTAAAAAAGGGTTTATTCCAGAAGATGTTTTTTCAGAAGAACAACTAAAAATTGTTACGAGCGAGATGATGAAAAATCCTGCTGTTCAATGGTCAACATCATATTGGCTCATTGAAGATGAAATTAATGACACCTTTAAAGAAACTCTGAAAGAAATGAAGCAAGGTTCGTATTCGCACGTTGAACCAGTAACGGGGGGTTATGAAGTGGTACAACTTATAACAATTAAGCCACGTGCTTTAAAGTCCTTTGAAGATCGTTATCGAGAAATAAGTATCGTACTCCAAGAGCCTCAGTATTATCGTTTGCTTGATGAACTTAAAAAAGAACTTTTAGATAAATATGAAGTGGTGTATTTCTAATAGGTTATTTGCAAAAAACCATCTTATGATTTAAGCCTTATTTATCAAAAAATCTTAGTCACTTACTGTAAAAAAATTGCACTCCTCTTTTTTTGGTTTATACTATGACTCTGTCACTAAAGGTGAAGAAGATGAACAAAAGTTAAGTGTGCAAAAAATCATTTTTTATTAACACTATTTTTAGACAAGGAGGAATCTTCAATGACAAACAAGATTCGACCACTTTATGATCGTCTCTATATTGAGCGTTTAGAAAGTAATGAAAGAACCGCAAGCGGTTTGTATATTCCTGAAGGAGCCAAAGAAAAAGGCCAAACAGGAAAAGTACTTGCTACCGGTTTAGGCAAAGTTGATCAAAACGGGAAAACGCTCCCTCTACAGGTAAAAGTAGGCGATGTCGTATTTTTTGGAAAATATGCAGGTACCGATATCGATGAAAAACATCTGGTACTACGTGAAGAAGATATTCTTGGGATTGTTGAATAAAAGGAAATCACTATGGCAGGAAAAAGAATTCTGTTTGGTGCAGAAGCACGCGAAAAAATTCGCCGTGGCGTCGATACCTTAGCAGATGCAGTTAAAGTTACGCTTGGGCCTCGGGGCAGAAACGTTGCATACGATAGAGCATTTGGTTCTCCATCAATCACTAAAGATGGTGTTACCGTTGCTAAAGAAATCGATTTGGTAGACAAATTTGAAAATATGGGTGCGCAGCTTGTTAAAGAAGTAGCAAGTAAAACTGCTGATGTTGCTGGTGATGGTACCACAACGGCAACCGTTTTAGCACAAGCTATTTTTAGAGAAGGTAATAAATATGTTACCGCTGGTGCTAATCCAATGGAACTTAAACGAGGCATAGAGCTTGCTGTTGAAGTTGCTATTGATAGCATTAGAAAATCAGCAAAAAAAGTAAGTAAAAAAGAAGAAATTCAACAAGTTGCAACCATTTCTGCTAATTCTGACACTGTTATTGGTGAACAAATTGCAGAAGCTATGGAACGTGTTGGTCGCGATGGTGTGATTACTGTTGAAGAAGCAAAAGGAATGGAAAACGAAATGGATGTCGTTGAAGGCATGCAATTCGACCGTGGATTTTTGTCTCCTTACTTTGTAACAAATCAAGAAAAACAAGAAGCTGAATTAGCTAATCCAGCGATCTTGATTCATGAAAAAAAAATCACTTCAATGAAGTCGTTGTTACCCGTTCTTGAACAAGTAGCAAAAACCGGTAGACAACTTTTGATTATTTCAGAAGATGTTGAAGGTGAAGCGCTTGCAACTCTTGTGGTCAATAAGATTCGTGGCACTTTAAATGTTGTTGCTGTAAAAGCTCCAGGATTTGGCGATCGTCGTAAATCAATGCTTGAAGATCTTGCAATTTTGACCGGTGGTAAGATGGTTTCTGAAGAATTAGGAATCAAACTTGAAAATCTTACTCTTGAAGACCTTGGAACTGCTAAAAAAGTAGTGGTTACTAAAGATCATACAACTATTATTGATGGCGCAGGCTCTGCTGAAGCTATCAAGGGTCGTGTTGCTCAAATCAGAATGCAAATTGAAAACAGTTCATCTGATTACGACAAAGAAAAATTGCAAGAACGCCTTGCTAAATTGGCTGGTGGTGTTGCAGTTATTAAAGTTGGTGCAGCAACAGAAACCGAAATGAGAGAAAAAAAAGACCGTATCGAAGATGCGCTCCATGCAACTCGTGCAGCGGTCGAGGAAGGTATTGTTGCCGGTGGTGGTATTGCTCTTTTACGTACACAAATTTTGGTTGAAAAGATCAAAGCTGAAGGTGACGTAAAATTAGGGATTGATATTGTGCGTCGCGCACTTGAAGAACCTCTTCGTATTATTGCACAAAATGCTGGATTTGAAGGTTCTGTTGTTGTGGATAAAGTTCGCAACTCAGCTTTTGAAATTGGTTTCGATGCAAAAACAGGTCAATATGTTGATATGATCCAAGCTGGTATCGTTGATCCTGCAAAAGTAACGCGTTCTGCTTTGCAAAATGCAGCATCTATTGCAGCGTTGATGATTACTACAGAAACAATCATTTGCGATATTCCAGAAGAAAAAAAAGATAGTATGCCTTCTGCAGGCGGTCCAGGAATGGGCGGTATGGGTGGTATGTACTAATTCTTTTGATTCGTTAAAAATAAAAAACCCAGGATTTTACCCCTGGGTTTTTTATTTAGCTCCATAAAAAAGAACGATGACTTTAGATGACAAAATTACGGTAACTGTTGTTAGTTCGGAAGTACTCCTCGACATACTGGACATGTGTTTGCGGCAGCTGCTCCTGAAGTTCTCCAGACATTCATGCAGGCAGGGTGAAAGAGGTGATGACATTCTGTTTCTATAAGATTCTGTATGGCAACTTCTTCTAAACAAATTTGACAGTTTTCTAAAAGTTCAACGCGCATAAGATCTCTCATTTCAGCTTCAATGCGAGCGGCTTCTTGTGCTACTCTTCTTTCTTCAGCTTCTGCAGGAGTTAGTGTTCTATAGCGAATGAGCATTGATTGCTCGGTTCCATTAGGAAGTCTTTCAAAGCCTGCGATAGTCACAGTTTGTGTATCTGAGTTAAATAAAAATCTTAATCCATGAAAATTCTGTGGTAGTTCTAGTGTGTTTGCTCCATGAGAACCAAAAGTTGTATCATCCGTGCCATTAGAATTGTAACAAGAAAGCATTGAACAACGAGAAGGCATTGAATGATAATCTGCAAGAATAAGTATTTTCCCATTTGGTTGAAGAGTTAAATCTCTAAACCATCCACCCTTATTTACAAATCCATTCTCATCAGAACCAAAAGATCTATCAAGGCTTCCATTTTGATTAAGACAAGAAATAATATGATGATTTTCATGGTTATAAGCGACAGTAATTATTTTACCATTAGATTGAATGGCAAGAGAGTTATACGATCCTTGAAAGGGCCCAACATATTGGCCTTTATCTCCAAAACTTTCATCAGGTCGCCCATCAGAATTATAACGAGTAATAATTGAACCAAGTTCAGAATGTCCAGCTGCAAGAATCTTATCATCAGGTTGAAGAAGTAGTGATGAAAATGCACCAATATTTTTTGGTTCTACAAAATATTTATCAAAAGAACCATCACGGTTATAGCGACTTAAATAACGGAACTCGGTACCCCTTTTGTAAGTACTTCCTGCAGCTATAAAACTTCCATCTTGCAGGACGACTATGGCTGATACACTGACACCTTCTTTTAATTCATTACGAAAAGATTCATCAAAGCTACCATTAAGGTTAAAGCGATATAAATTAACGTCTGACATACGGTATTGACAAGTATTTACAGCTGTAATAAAATGAGCGTTTTCTTGAAGAACAAATGCCCCAATGTTATTTCCTTGTTGGACATAAGACTTAAAAGATTCATCCTTTAAGCCATTTTGATTATAGCAAGTACATTTAAAACTCTCATTACCGCGCGAATAAGAAATGACAATTAATTTTTCATTTGATTGAATAAGGGCTCTAAACCATGATTCTTCACCCCTTACTATTCCTCCGGCTCCAAAAGTTTCATCAAGAACCATTTCTGGTTTGATAGTCTGTGCCGTGAGTGCCAAAAATATGAGACTCCAGTGCATTAGGTTTATTTTTAAAGTTTTCATACATTTCTCCTTATTTTGCTTAATTAATATTTTCAATTTGAATAATATCACATAGGAAAAAGCGAAAACAAGAGGCGATGTCAAATATGAAGTGCGACACCAAAAGTTTTCTGATAGTCAACGCTTAA
>CAZQDJ010000011.1:0-32057 GCA_964592275.1 uncultured Pseudomonadota bacterium
GCTGAGGATGACGGGATTTTTTTAATGTATCTATTAATTTTCGGATAAGCTCTTAGTTTTCGGATAAACTCTTAGATAGAGAGTGTGAAATTAATTTTAAAGCGGATGTATCATATAAAAAAAGGGACAGGAAGTTATCCTGACCCTAAAGCTTTATTAAAAAGGTCCGCTGTTCTTACTATGAGGGATGGAACGGACAGACCTTTTTTTATTAATGCGTATGTTTAATCGAGAAGTTTATTTTGTACCAAATACTACTTTAGCTGCAGCTGGTGTAGCGGCGGCGGTAGCATTTCTCGCTATTAATGCCGACACTTGTGTTTTTAGGGCTTGGATTTTGCTTTCTTGTTCAGCAATTTTTTCAAGAAAGGGGGTTGGGTCAGTATACCAATTAAATAACTTTTTACATGCATAGAGTGTTAAACCTGCTGCAGTTAGGTAACCTACAAATTTTGCAGCTTTGTAAATAGGTCCACGATATTCTGTAGGGACATTATAAAAAGACGTTACCCCTCTATTAGCAAATCCAAACATTGATTGTATGTTTCCAAGCTTAAGGATTCCTTCTGTCTCAGTTTTAGTCTTGTATGCAGCAGTGCAGGTATCAGTAGTTTTTGTAAAAATGATTCCGCAAATGATGCCGCCTGTGGAATCATTAATGATAACGATCTTCTTAACTGTATTGGTTTCTACGTCAGCTGAAATTGTTCCCATATAAGGAAGGAAACCATTAAGGGAGGTATAACTTGTTAGAGTAGAGACACTAGATTTTTGAAGAGTACTGTTGATTTCTGAGCAAAGCCACGCAGGATTTCCCCAATTTATTGTTCCTACACATTCTTTGATTATTGTATTATTGATTATTCCATTATTAGGAATAATCGGCAGCAATGCTGTTTTAACTTGATCTTGAGCAGTAGCAGTAGTAGCAGCAGCAGGCTTTGTTGTTCCTGTAATAAGCAATACGCCCACAAGGGCATGTTTTAGTATAGATTTCATGGTATAACCTCCAAGATTTATGAAATTTAACATTACTAATAATTGTACAATGTGAAATTTATTTTACAACAGGGTGTTGTTTAAGCTTGTTTTTAACTCGTTTTTTTAAAACACATGCAAGATAGGCTTGAATTCTTCTTTTTATTTTAACGGGTTGAGTTTGAATCTTATTTTTTGATTGGGCCTAAATAGGTTTAAGAACATATTTGAAAAATAAAAATCAATGTCATCCCCAGAGAAGGACGTGGCTACTCCTATCGCTGGGGATGACGGGACTTTTTTAATGTATCTATTAATTTTTGGATAAGCTTTTAATTATACAAGGTAGCAGAGAGAACTGAGCGTAAGCAAAAGAGGACTCACTCCTTTGGTTGAATGGTTTGAAAAAAATAGGTACTCTAATACTTTTCCTTATTTTTAAGTATGACACTTCTTAATTGTTACCGTGGAGTTGATTAGGTGCGGTATAACGCTCAGGCTCAAACAGAATCGCTTTATATTCATTGGCCTTTTTGTCCTTATAAATGTCATTTTTGTCCTTTTGTTGCACTAGCAGGGCAAGATGCGCATATGGGTCGCTATCATGAATCAATAAAAAAAGAGCTTATTCGCTTTGCGCAAGAGCAAGTGAATCCGGTCCCTTTAAAAACCATTTATATTGGTGGAGGAACTCCTAGTACTTGGCCTGATGCTTTGCTACTTGACACGTTTGATACACTAAAACATACGTTTGATATGTCGTTGATCTCTGAAATTACTATAGAAGCAAATCCGGGAACGGTTCGCCCTGAACAAATTGCGGTGTGGCAAAAAGCTGGCATTACACGTATCAGCGTGGGGGTGCAAAGCTTGAACGATACAGTGCTACAGAACCTTAATAGGCAGCAAAGTGCAGCACAAGTTCGTCAGCTTATACAACAGCTTGCAGGAAATTTTTCTTCGGTTTCGGTTGATATTATTCTGGGGTTGCCTGGGGTGAGTGATCAGGAATGGCGGGAGTTAATTCATGAGTTAATAAGTTGGCCAATTCAGCATGTTTCGATGTATTTTTTATCGGTGCATGAAGGTACTCCACTGTATTTTAGAGTTACGCGTAATCAGATTGTACTTCCTCCTGATGATGGAACAGTTGATTTATATTATTGGTCTGTTGCAACCTTGGCTTCTGGTGGTTTTGCGCAGTATGAAACATCGAGTTTTGCTCGTCCAGGATGGGCTTCGCAGCATAATCAAATCTACTGGGATAGAAAACCATTCAAGGGAGTTGGAATAGGGGCATGGTCATTTGATGGAGAAGCTCGCATACAGAATGAAAAAAATATTCAGAAGTATATGCAGGCGCAAGAAGAAGAGCGGGATGCTATCGGTTCTTTTGAGGTGGTAACAGAAGAAGCGGCGCGTCTTGAAACATTAATGCTGGGATTGCGAAGAAATAAGGGGGTTTTGATTTCAGATGTGGTGCAGGGATTATCAGAAGAGAAGCAGCAGCTTTTTTTAAGTCGTGTGGAAGCATTAGAAGAAAAAAAGTTGTTACAAAAAGAGGGACAAAAGATTAGGTTAACGTCAACATCTTTGGCGTTAGAAAATGAGGTTTCTGCTCATCTATCGGTGTGAAAGAACAAGAAGATCGAAATACTATACACAAAGAGGTATGTGGAATTATGGCAAAACATGTTGGTGTTAAGTTACCAGAAGATTTAATAGCGGTATTAAAAGGTGGGCAAACGGTAGCAGTATTAGCAACGTTCTCTGAAAAAGGACTTCCGCATACTACTCCTTTGCAATGCATTTATCCAAAAGGGCTTGAAAGTATTTTGATAGCAATTCACAAAGATCATACTGGTTATCACAACATGGTTTGGCAAAAAAAAGTGATGATGTGTTTTATGGACGAAGGCAATGTTGCGTACAGCGTACTTGGTCGTGCCGGTGTGGTGCGCGCTCCTTCTCAAGTACATCCTTTAATGAATATTGTGCGTATCGATATTATTGATATTAAGAGTGATCGTTCAATTTTGACTCGTGTTGACGCTGGAATTAAATGGAGCTATACCTCTTGGGAAGCAGAGGAATTATCAAAAAGCCTCTTTAACGAACTTAAGGAACTTGCCAAAACATTATAAATTCAAACTCTTGAAGGGAGAGTCAAAACGTGAAGAAAAAATTAGTAGCATTATGTGTCCTTGGATATGTAGGAGGTTCTTTTTCAGGAGAGCCTCTTTCTCCTTTTGGACCAAATCCATTTGCGTCTCATGAAGAAGAAAATCCATTTCAGATGCCTCATCGTGAAGAATTTCATCAAGAGCCAATAACTCAACAAGCGATTTCTGTGTCGCCTGCTTTGAATGTTGAAGATCGTGCTAGGCATTCAGAAGGGGTAAATGAAAATAATCCTTTTGCATCTCATTTATCGTTTCATTCTCCGGAAGAAGAGCATGCGCGTCATTTTGACATGCAGGAACAACAGCCTAAAGTAGCTGCTCAGCCAGAAGAAGTGCCTTTTGCTTTTAATCAAACTTCTTCTGAAAAACATTCTCAACAATCTTTTTCGCAGCCTGATAATGAACCAAATTCTGATACTGGAGAAGCTGCTGTTGTTGATAGTGAGGTTGATACTTTTGAGCAAGAGGGAAGTGGTAACTGGCTTTTAAAGCGTGTGTGGTGGGAAAAGACTGAAGTGGTCTACGAACAGATCAAACAAGTTTTTAATGAAATCATGGGCGCTCGCATGGATTACATTTCGCAACGTAATAGACTCGATCGTGAATTAGATGTTTCGAATGGTCAAATAGGTCTTGAAGAAGGTGAGTTGCAAGATATCATTGATTATTGTCTCGATTTTGTAAAAAAAGAGAAGCCAGAACAGGGTTTTTTGAATAAACAGCAAGAAGATTTATATAATGCATTACAACATAAACAACATGATCTTGAGCAGATAAAACTAGATTTAAAAGCTTTGCAAGCAGTTGACCAAAAAATTGATGAAGCACTTGATACACTTTTTAAGCAAATTGATGTTGCAAATCAGTATGAGCAAAAAGCCTGGGAAAACTTTAAAGACATTGCGCGTGAATTGAATGATAAAGTTGCGCGTAAAAGTTATTATGAAACTGAAGGTCTTTTGAAAGATATTAAGAGTGTTCATACGTACATTATTGATCAATTTTCATCCTATTTTAATCAGACTTTACAAACAGCGCGCACTCATTCTCAAAGTATTAGTTCTCAGGTTCAAACGCTTAAACAAGCTGGTATTGATTTAAAGCAGCAAGTAGGAATTTTAGAACAAACGCAAGAAGCAGAGCGTTTAAAAAAAGAATTGGCTGAGCATGAAAAAGAGTCTGAAGGCGCTGAAAAAAAGAAAGAAGTAAAAAAGAATGCCAAAACAGATCAATCAATGGGAATGGTTTCACGCCTTGTAGATTCAGTGAAATTATTTGTTTTGAATACGGTTGATCATATTTTGGATGCTGCATTAGCAATGGGTTCTCGCATAAAATCTTTGTTTGTCAAAGAAGAATCTATTGTTAAAGCGCGTGAAAAAAAATTGAAAGTAAATGCAAAAATTGAAGATAAAAAGAAAAAAGATGTACAGATAGCTTCTAAAGAGGATGCGCACCTTGAGCAAGTAATTCATGCTGAAGAACATGAAGTTGGAAATGCAGTTGAGCAGGTAGTGGGACATGAAGAAGCTGCTCTCAAAACAGCGGTTCTTCAGGAAGAGGCGCGGGCAGGACAAATTCTTGTTTCCAAAGCTGATAGGGTAGAGAGAGATTTTGTACATCCAGTATCAGTGATGCCGCAAGAGCGATCACATGAAGCTGCTCATGATTCAGTAGTAAAGTTTGGGCATCCACCAGCAGAAACATCCATTAATCATCCTGCTTTTTCTCATAATCCTGTGCAATCTTCTCAATTACATGAGGAAAAACTGCATCAAGAGGGGCATCCAATTTCTCCTTTTGCAAAATGAGTAGAGGCATTCTTGTTATTCGTGTTTGATTAGCGTGAAAAAATCTGATAAATTTAAGCGCATCATAAATAGTACATGCCGAAGTGGTGAAATTGGTAGACACGCAGCCTTGAGGTGGCTGTGGGAGAAATCTCTTGGGGGTTCGAGTCCCTTCTTCGGCACCATTCCTTTTTTGAGGAAATGAATGGCAAGCCTGCGATTGTAGAAAGACTAGTTTCGATTAGTTAACATCTGGGTGCCAAAAGCAAAAAAAGTTTAAAAAAGAGTAGTAGTTCAGAGTGATTTAAAAGTTCGGGAGTTTCCATGGCAAGTTTAACAAGTCGCACGTCAGCATACGGCTTCTTTTTTTGGATGGCCCTTGCAGCGGTTGGTACATATTTTGTGTTACCGCTCAAGCAGCATTTGAAATTAGGAACTGATTTGGTTGGTGGATTTTACATTACTCTCCAGGTGCAAACAGAAGAAGCAGTCAAGGTTGAATTGATTGAGCGTATGCGTTCAGCTGTTCATCGTTTAAAAGATCAAGGAATTTCTCCTGTCTCTCAAAAAATTGAGTCGCATGCATTTGTTCTTGCTTTTGCAACTATGGAAGATGCTCAAAAGGCGACTCGTTTCTTAAAAAGCCATAATGAAGATCTTGGAATCCATAATGATATTGGGACTGAAGTAAAGGTTCATTTGCCAGAACATATTATCCAACACATTAAAGATTGGGCTGTTCAAAGCAATATTGATGTGCTTCGTAGAAGGCTTGATAAAACAGGTGTTGCTGAAGTTGCTATTTCTCGTCAAGGAGATCGCGGTATTGTTATTGAATTACCGCAAGTAGATGATCCATCTCGCGCAAAAGAGATGATTGGAAAAACTGCTCAACTTGAAATCAAATTAGTTGAAGATGTTGCTAATTCAGAAGAAGATCTTCTTGAAAAATACAATTATGCGCTTCCTGAAGGTACTATGATTATTCCTGGTGCAGAAGGTCGCAAAGGGCAAAACTCTTATTATTTAGTTCCTGATTATACTGATTTGACTGGTAAAGATTTAAAAAATGCAGAACCAGCTCTTGGTGGTGTTACCGGTACTGAACCAGTTGTTGCGTTTGAATTTAGACCAGAAGGTGGGGATAAATTCTACGAATTAACAAGTAAGAATCAAGGTCGTCTTATTGCAGTGATTGTTGATGGTCAAGTAATTTCAGCAGCAACGGTACAATCAACTATTCATACCAATGGTGTTATCACTGGTAGATTTACATGGGATGAAGTGCAAGATTTAGCGGTAAGTTTTAAATCAGGTTCATTTGTTGCGCCAGTAAAATTTGAAGAAGAACGTCGCATTGGGCCATCTCTTGGACAAGAATCGATCCGTCAAGGTGTTATGTCATGCTTGATTGGTATGGGTCTTCTCTTGTTATTCAGCCTTTTCGTATATAAAGCGAGTGGACTGTTGGCATTTATCGCACTTCTTTACAATTTACTTTTGACAGTCTTTTGTCTTTCATGGCTTGGAGCAACTCTTACATTGCCAGGTATTGCAGGGATGTTATTAACGATTGGTACTGCTATCGATTGTTCAATCTTAATTTACGAACGAGTTCGCGAAGCATTGAAATCGGGTATGAGTTTTAAGAATGCAGTTGAAACTGGGTTCTCTGATGTGTGGGTAGTTATTCTTGATGCAAATATTACTACTTTTTTGATGAGTATTGTTCTTTATAAATTTGGTACAGGTCCAGTGCAAGGTTTTGCAGTGACAATGATGCTTGGCATTATTTCAACTCTTGTTACAGGATTGTTATTCCTTCGTTCGTTGTTTGGATTTATTCTTAACAACACTCGTATAGGTAAATTAAGTATATAAAAACTTTGGTATGGCGGCGTAGCTCAGGTGGTTAGAGCAGCGGAATCATAATCCGAAGGTCCGGGGTTCAAGTCCCTGCGCCGCTACCAGTTTTCTTACAGTGATATTTTACTAAAACATGATAATGGCGCCTATGGCGTCATTTTTCATTTAGAGCTCTGTTTTTGTTTATGATCTAATCTTCTGATTCTATTGAGTTTTGATTCTTCTGCTCGTCGTCCTCAGCGATACGGTAGTCGCAGCAGTGCATAGCACTGACCAGACGGAGTGAGCGTAAGGATCCATAATAATTGTATAAAAATCATTATAGTGAATAAGAAGTAGTCTATGTTGTAGCAAATCGGGTGAGTTGATTCATTTCTTTGATAAATTATGAGGACTTTGGTGTAGTTTATTCCTGGGTCCTTGCGCTCGCTTCGTCTGGTCATTGCATAAAATGCAATGCTGCGACTTTTGCCTCGCTGAGGATGACGAGTGAAAGAGCCAAGTTAATAGAGCCTAGAAGATTAATGAAGGAAACATTACGTATGAAGTTTAGTGAAGTAGCTCATGCATTTACAGCGATAGAAAAAATACAATCACGTCTTGCCATCACTGAAGAGTTGTCACATATTTTTAAAAAGGCAACGCCGCAAGAGGCGCAAGAATTGTGTTATCTTGCAATGGGAGTATTAAATCCTCCTTACATTGGTACACAATTTGCGATTGCTCAAAAAACGATGGCAAAAATTGTTGCACAGCTTCTTTCCCTTTCTCCTGAACATGTTGAGAAATCGATGCAACAATTAGGCGATTTAGGGTTAGTTATTCAGCAGCATCAATGGGATGGAACAAAGAATTTAACAGTTTCTGAGGTACACCAACAGTTATGTTTGATTGAGAAGATAGCTGGTACCGGTTCTCAAGAAAAAAAGAGCGTACAGTTACAAGAGCTTTTGAATACCGTTGATTCAGTATCGGCGAAATATATTGTACGCATTATTCTTGGTACTTTGCGTCTTGGATTTTCTGATATGACGATTATTGATGCATTGTCTTGGATGGAAGCGGGAGATAAATCGCTTCGTGTTGATCTTGAGCAAGCATACAATATCTGTGCAGATATTGGTCTTATTGCGCATACTTTAAAAAAATCTGGCATTGAAGCTATACAGCATATGGATATTCATGTTGGTATTCCTCTTCGCCCTGCAGCTGCTGAGCGGTTACCGAGTGCGGAAGCAATTGTAGAAAAAATTGGACCGTGTGTTGCAGAACCAAAGCTAGATGGTTTTAGACTGCAGGTACATATCGATAAAACTGGAACAACTCCTTTAATTCGATTTTTTTCGCGTAATCTTCTTGATATGTCAGCGATGTTTCCTGAGTTTGTAAAGGCATGCATAAATCTTCCTGTAAAAAGTTTGATTCTTGATGGAGAAGCAATTGTATACGACCCAAATACTGGCACCTTTGTTTCCTTTCAAGAAACAGTAAAACGTCGACGCAAACATGGTATTGAAGAACTTGTTTCAGAATTGCCACTGCAGCTCAATATGTTTGATTTGATGTATTTAAATGGAAAAAATTTGTTGCATATTGAGCAACAGGAGCGACGCGCTTTACTACAAAATCTTTTTGAAGAGTATATGAAAAATTCTCATGAGCAGGAAGAAAAGCATCTAGATAAGAATCTTTCTCTACAATTAAATCTTTTTGATACTCATCAAAAAGAGCAACGTAAAGTATTGGAAGAAGTGTTTGATGCCTATGCAACGCAAACGATTCAAATGATTCAGGAAGTTTCTATTTCTACAGCACAAGAACTTGAAACTTATTTTATTCGGGAAATTGCAGCTGGCCTTGAAGGGGTTGTTATTAAGAAACCAGATTCTTTTTATCAAGCAGGAAAACGCAGTTTTAATTGGATAAAATTGAAATATCAGGCTTCCGAAAAACTTCAGGATACTTTAGATGTGGTTATTCTTGGTTATTATGCAGGAAAAGGAAAACGGGCTCAGTTTGGTATTGGAGCATTTTTGGTAGGTATTTATAATCACGAAGATGATGCCTATGAAACAGTTGCAAAAGTAGGAACAGGGCTTACGGATAGTCAGTGGGTTGAACTTAAAAAACAGTGTGATGAGCATGCTGTTTTAAAAAAACCAAAAAATATTATCTGTGCTGATGATCTTGTTCCAATGATATGGGTGCATCCTGAATTGGTATGTGAAGTTTTGGCTGATGAAATTACAATATCTCCTGTTCATACAGCAGGTAAAACAAAAGACACTCTCGGGCTTGCGTTACGGTTTCCACGATTTGTGCAGTATCGTCATGATAAATCAGTAACTCAGACGACATCTATTGAAGAGCTGAGAACTTTGCAAACTCGTACCATGGTATAAATTATTGAGCTTTTGTCTGGTCAGTAGTAAAACAAGACGTATTCATTTTTACAAGTTTACGGACCAAGAAAGGCAGAAAGCTTATGAAGCAAAAAAGCTATGGTAAATGTTTGTGCATGCTTTTGATGTTGTCTTTGGAAATGAGTACTGTCTTTCCTAAATTAGAAGTTTTTGATTTTGAGCACAATGAGCCAAAGGAAGAATCTCACTCTGAAACGCAGAAGGTATTTGGGTTTGAACATGTTGATAATGCAAAAAAGAAAGAAAAGCCACAGATATCCAATTTTGGTTTTCACGATTCAAAACAATTAGGAGAAGATAAAAAGAAGGAACAAGATGAGTTTATTTCGAAACTTATTGCTGTAGAAAATGAAACGGTTTCTCTCTCAAATAAGATTGGTGCTGTTTTTAAAAACTATGAAAAAGAAGCGCATTCTATTATTGAAGTATTTAGTTTTAATAAACCAGAGCAACCAACTATTCCGCCTTCACTTCTTGGCGGGACGCCTGTTAATATTCTTGATAAAAAAGGTTTTGAAATTGTTCAAAATTGTCTTGTAGGCAATGATTATTCGTATCTTTCATTGTTGAATGGATTATGGTCTTTGTATGAACAACAGGGTAAAGAGCTTGGGGAAGATATAAGTACGTATCCCTTTTTTAAAGATTCTGTTGCAATAATGCTTTATAAACAAGTTGCTGCTCATTGTATTACCTTATTAAAAATACGATTTGCTGCTTTTTCTCTTTCAACTTTTTTTCAATCAGGAGCACAGTATTTTTTAACAACAGAATTACCCGCCGTTGATGCAATCATGAATCAAGTGCAGAGAGTTTTTGATACTCATTTTTCTGTAGTAAAGACTATGAAAGGAATTGATGTAAAGGGGTTGTCTGATACCTATTCTTCCATTTATACGAGTTATGCAGAGCAACGAGGAAAGATGTGTGCGCAATTTGCCCTTTCTTTAACGGGGTCGCTTGCAGCACGATATCAACCATCGCTTGCGTTGAGTCAGCCATTAACTGATATATGTGGATGTTCCTTGAGATCTTTCGAGCTTTTTGACATCCTATCAAGTCTTGAACAGTTTTATGCTGCTGGGAAAGCAGCACTTAATTTATTCAATCAGATAGTTCCTACTCCTTCTTTTAGTACATATCAAAATCCTTCATTAGCTCTCCAAGCTTTGAATAGTAATATGGCATCATTTTATTTGTATTGTGCTCTAATTGGTCAGAATGTGATAACTGGATTAGCACGCTCAAAGACTGCCCTTTCTTACCAAAATCAAATAATAGGAATACAGGGAATACCTCAAGAACAGTCTTCTTTTTGTGCTTTTATTGCTGAAATCATTAATCCTATTAAAACATATTATAAAAAGGTTGCTCAGTATTATGGTGAGCAGTCAAATATAGAAAATTACACAATTTATTCACAAGTTGATTCATACCTTACGGCAGGAATGAGTTATTGGAATAGGGCAGAATCATGTCTTGCGCAAAATGATTTTTCAGGGGCTATTGCTGCATATCAAGTAGCTGCTAATTGTTTTAGGAATGGAGGGAATAATGATTTAGCTTCAGTTCTTATTCGGCGTACTGATTCTGTTGCACTTTCTAATTATCAGATATTATTACAATCTTATTCTCAATATTATCAGGTAAATACTCCAGGGAATATTTCATCATTTGTGGTACAGATGACCACTCCTTTATCGGGAACCATTACAACAAAACAGGTATACAGTTGGCATAATGATTATCCTAATGGATTTGTACAATTATTTTATTATGATGCTTTTCAAAATAAAACATCATTTGCTCCGGCATTTAAGGGGATAGGATGGTTGGCAGGTCAGGCTCTTCCTGTTTTTTCTCGAATGTTAAATGCTTATCAAACAGATAACTCTTCAACGGGATTGATTATTAAACGGTACTTGCAAAACTCTTTAGTTATTTTGGAAAATCTTGTTCAGGCAGCAGAGTGTATGTTTTATAATACTGCGTTAGCCTCTTCTAAAGAAAAACAGAATTTGGGCGTATCGTCGCAAAGTATGGCAGCACATGAGAATCTTGGATCAGGTACAGTGCAAGGAGTGGTTGAAGGAGCATTACAGTATTTAAAAATATACAAAGGATTTCTAAACATTGATACTGTGCTAGCAGAACCAGTTACTGCATCTAATTCGATGAATGGTGCATTGCAATTGCCTTTTCAAGGATTTTTTTCAGGAACAACTATTTCTGGATTTGCGCCATTCTGTATTCTTGTTCAAATTTATTGGTCATTGATGAATAGTGATGCGTGTTTAGAACGGTTGCAGCAGTATCCGCAGTTTACTCAAACGATAGTAAGTTCAGCTTTGATTCTTGCAATTCAAGCGCAGGAATTATGCAACGATCCATCTCTTATAGGTGTTTTTACTCCTGCATATACAACTGCAATTTCTCAAAAAATAACTATGTTATTACATAATCAGTATGAAGGAAGTACTGGTTTATCATTGCTTATTGCAGAAGGCCATGCGTTAAGGGGAAGAGCAAAAACTTCTCTTGAATATGAGTCGGCCCTTGCTTGTTATGGTGCAGCAAGCCTTGCAGGAGAAGTGTCTGCACAGGAAAATTATTTTGAAACTCTTGATGCGTATGCACAGTGGTACCTTTCTTCATCCAGCACTGAGTATGCATCGTTGTATGCAGCTGCTTTATATTACAGAGGGTATCTTGCTGAACAAAAAGGGTGGAAAAACAGGAGTGAATTATTAAAAAAACTACAAACACAATTACAAAAATTTTCGCAAAAGTTAGCTGCAGATATTCAAGATTTTTCAGCGTTAGTGCAAGCAGGTTCGTATGATCAAGCGATTAAGCAAGTGCAAAAATTTGTAACGTTACAAGATGCTATGCAGGTGATGATGATTCACCAAAAAAGAGAGCAACTTTATTTTGCTCTTACAGGAACTCCTGTATCTGATTTTATTTCATTAATTAAAACTTCAGTTGCAGGTAATGCTGAGTCAATAAAAGGGCAAGTTCCTTTACTTTTACAAGATGTTACACAAACGAGTATTGTTTGTTCTTTTCCACTTGCACAGATGGTGAAATGTTTGCCTATGGTCGATCCTTTAGCAAATAGTGCCCAAATATATTTTGCTCATGGGACAGAATTGTTTTCTAAATTAAAATTACAATTTTTATCAGGGAATTATAGTGTTTCGCTTCAAGAAACATATGATACTATTATCCAAAATTTTACGAAGGCAATTGATTTTTTTGGTAAAAGTAATCATTCCCAAATGATTAGTAAAGTGCAACAAGCTCTTACTGATGGGGTAGCATTTACTTATTTTTCATCTGTTATCCCTTCAGATTCTATTATTTCAACATTGAAAAAATATACTGCATTGCAACCTTCATTTTCGGGACATTTTATTACTGCACAAACAAAAGGAGATATTGCTGCTGCATTGCAAAAAGCTCGTAAAACAGAAGTTTTTAATTTTGTAGAACCAGAAAGCCCTTTAGTTCATGAAAAAAAGACTCTTGAAGTATTTGGTTTTATGCGGAAGCCATCAAAAGATTTATCTGATCATAAACCTATAATACAAGATAAAAATCCTTTCATTCCATTAGCTACCAAAAGACCAGAATCATCTAAGATTTCTATTCAAAAAAAATTTGATGAAGGAATAAAAGAATCTCCTATTTTTGGAAAAGATCCAGATTACCTTCTTCGCTATTCAGAAGAAGATCTTACAATAAAGGCACAAGAAGAAAAGCAGTTAGCACTTTTATTACCAGCAATAGAGAGAACTGCTAAAGGACCTTCTGGTCTTACTTATCAAGATCTTCTTGCCCAAGCGAAAATAATGTTGGGAACTCAAAAAACAATAAGTAGCAGTTTATCGGACAGTTCATTAGTAGAAAAAATTGTAGTGCCATTATATAAGAAATTTTTGAGTTCTAATGGCTATAACAATGATTTTTTAACGCTTGATCAAGAGGTTGATAGATATCGTAAGCAAGTTATGCATTTGGTAACAGAAGGTATGGATTGTGGAAAAGCTCATCTTTACACTGTTTATACCTTAAAAAGTAAGATGATGCCTGATGGTACAGATCATCTTGTGTTGACAACAGTTAATGGTCCATTACAAGCAGTTCCTCGCTTTCAAGGAGAATATCAAACTGCTCTTTATTATTATACAGAATACGGGAGATTTTATGCTTATACTCCTCAATTAGTACAAGTTGGAGGAGTATCATTTTTTCAACTATCTGATCAAAAATTTACTCACCAAGCAGAAGCTTTTAAAGGAGTAATAGGGGCATATTTTGGACAAATGAAAAGATATGAAGAAGTTGTGAAAAATTGTATGAAAAACGGTCCTCCACTTATGACAATGACAGAAAAAAAGGAAAGCCTTCTTGAATCATATTCATCAACCTATCAGATGCTCACTAATGCTTGGTTATGGCTTTTGAGTTCACTTGAAGCTATTCAAACAGTTCAACAAAATCAGGGTATTTTTTGGGTGTCGACTGATTCTTTTAATGCTTTGAATCTTGATCGGTACATGAGATACATGAATAATAAAGGACAATTTCTTGTTGGATATCCATTAAATGCTGCATATAAACAGATACTGACTGATATTTCTGTGTTGGCGACAATGGCGTTAAATTATGCGCAAAGTCCTGTTGATCAAGCAATGCTTTCTCGTATGGTTGGGCTTGCGTATGAAGACAGTGCAGATTTATTATTTTCCTATGGGCAGCAAGCTCCTGTAGAAAATGGATATCCTTCAACGGGTCTTACCAATCTGCCGATTGCTGAGTTGAATTTTACAGTGAAATATCCACAGTGTGCGATTCCTATAAAAAAATCAGCTCAAACTCCTCAGACATTGAGTGTTCCTTGGGGCAATTATTTTGAAAGTTCTAATTTTTATTCGCAAGCATATACAGAATATCAATCAGCTTGTGAGGCGCAACAAACAAGTACAGAAGTTTTTCTTATGCAGGATACTGATTATCGTAAAGCATGGGGTAAATATAATAATTTTCTTGCTCATGCTATAACGCAACGATTAGCTCTTTTTGGGCGTAATGCTTTAAGGGCGAAACTAAAAACTAACCAATCAGGAACATCTTTTACTATTGATAAAAGTGATTATTTTAAAAAAGTAATAGCACAAGGGAGAACGGATGGTGGTTTTGTGGCAGAAAAAGGATTTGCAGCGTTGGGTGGAGGTGTTTTAGAGGTGACTAATTCAGCAACTATTCAAAGTCAGTACATGATCATGAAAAATTTATTACTAGATGCTTTTATGTATTGTTCTGCTGCGCAATCGGTAACACAAGCTCAATTGAGTAACGCTACAGATGCACAGCTTGATGCAGGAGTTACCTTATTAGGAAAAATCCTTAAATGTGCCTTTTCATATTATATTCCTGGTTTTGAAGTAATAAAAGCTCAAAATGTTAATGGGACAAGCGTTGAACGTTCAATGCTTGTGATAGCATTGCCTGATAATGAAGTTGCTTTAGATACTTTAGGAACGTTTGCTATTAAGCAGTTGGTATATATGAACACGTTTCCGGCATTAATAGAGTATTGCCTTTCTTGTTTGATGGGATCTGAAAATGATCCAGCTGGTCCTTTTTATAAACTTAAAAACCCTGAAAATGTGTGTGCGCTTAACAATTTCTTTTCGCAATTGTATGGGATGCTTGTTGTTTTATATTCAGAATCATTTTTACCTACAAGCGATCAAAATAATCCTGAAAAACTTGGAATTGATATCCAGGCTGCAATTCAGGCACAAGAACAGGGTATGATTGTTAATGCCGAATCATATGTCGGATAGCACGTTTATTTTTAATTTTTGGGTCTTATTTTTTTGGAACAAGATGTAAGTGTGCGCTCCACGCGCAGTGCCAAGACGGGTCCTTGCCGACCCTCTTGGATCTCGGGCACAAACATGCTGTTTGATTGCTTTTTTCGGCTGCAATCGTTCCTTGCCTCCTAACGGAGGGCAACTCAGTTCCGCCTGACACGGTATTTTACTTATTAATTTTTCTAAAAAAAATTCGTGTCATTCCTAATAAGGGAAGGTTTACCTGACCGAATGGTAGGGGAATCTTTGGATTGAAAAAAATCCGTGTCATTGCGAGCTTGCGTGAAGTGGGCGTATGCATTCACAGTACGTGCGGCGCGGAACGCACGTCGATCTGCCCAATTCCGTGTGGGAGGTGAAGGGGGAACTCCCTTTTTAGAGAAAATCAAAAATTTCCGTATTAGAGCCATCGTGTATGAGGGGTTGTCATCCGTTAGAGTGCAAGCCCGAGTTATGGTCGCCAAGGCAATCAAATAGCATGTTTGCACCTTTGATTTTAAAGAGGTTGGGTGAGCAACCTCTTTGACCCTGCACGGGTAGTGCAACGTCTTGTGCTAATAAGTTTAAAAAAATCAAAAAAAATGAATTTAAAGAGAAAAAAACGTTCTTCTCAATGTAAGAATCAACTCTATTTATACATACAAGTACGATACTATTGATTTATCTAATTCAGTTTGAAATAATATAAAGTGAAGCGAAAAAGTTATAAATGAATAAAAAGGGGCGCTGGGATGAAAAATTATTTAAAAGGTATGTTGTTTTTAGCAGCAATGGGAACCCAGGCAAGCACGTTTTATATGCCTGGATTGTATGGAAATGCATTATCTGGTCTTTACAATGCTTGCTTTTCAGGGCCGGGAACTTCTACTGCACCTTTGTATACGCAATTACTCCAACCACCAGCATGGTCGTCTGGATTTGCTAATAATGTAGCAAATCCGATTACAGCTTATTCATTGGATTCAGTTTTTGGACCAACATCATCGTGGGTTACTTCTGGGTTAACTCAGTATACTCCAAAAAACGGTGGTTCAGCGGTGCCTGATAATGTTCCAGGCGCTTTAAAAGGTCAGGCATTATTAGGAGGAAATGCATATTGGTCTATAAATCAAAATGCCTTGGCCACATATCTTACTAATAATAGTACCACGGGTGATCTTGCTTATTATAATGCGGCAGCTATTGAATATTTTTCTGCTCGTTTAGCCATGGCTTCATCAGCTTTTACTTTTTCTCCTGAAAAAAGTTCTAATCAAAATTCCTTTTTAAATATTTTATATCCAACAGGAACTAATGGGCTTGAAGAGAGAGCTATTGTAAGTACTTTTACAACTGCTGCTGAAAATTTATTTTCATGGTCACGTTACCTTAGAAATCTTACTATTCCTGATAGTATAGGGATCTCTTCCTTAAATCAAAATTCTCAGATTGCTCAAGCAACTGGATTTACATTAGGAGCATTAGAAACATTTGCAGGTTTAATTATTATTAATACCAGTAATACTTTTTCAACAAGTGAGAGTGGCATTAATGGGATACAGCAAGTGGTGATTCCTTCGGGGCAAACAGTACCTATTCAGCTATCTACACTTCCTGAAAATACTGTTCCACTAGTTACGCCAGGGCAGAAAGGATTAATCAATCCGTTAACATATCCAGTGACAGTGCATACACCGATTACTTCTTTAGAGTCTCGCTTTACCTATCCGGGATTTACTTCGTTTATGGTTAATTTGTCAAATCAAAATAATGTGTGTTTTTTACCAGTAGCAACACAGGTGTATGCAATAACTCCTGATACTAGTAGCTTATATGCAGTGCAAGAAACTGCTGATAATTGGGCAAATGCTCCAGTTGCAAATACAGGATCTTATTTTAGGCAAGTTGCTTTTCAGATGAATAATAGCGCAAATGGGCAGATATCTTTGAGCTCAGGTAGTTATATTGTTGGTATAGGGGTAACTGGTGCTAGTTCTGGAGCTACGATAAATCCGATAATAACATTGCAAGCAAATGCTAATACTGGCGGTTATAATCAATTTTTGAATTCTAATGGTAATGGTGCAGTGACTTATAGTCCTTTGACTGTTGATAATACAAGTGCGCAAGTTGGTGTAGATTTTCCTGCTAATTTCTTTGAAGATAAACAGCCGTGGGCAGTGGTGGTGACTATTACTTCTAGTGGACAACCAGCAACTCTTCAAGCACCTGTTATTACGGGTGTAGTAAAACTTAATTCATTTGATTTTCCTTTGATGTTTGCTCAAGATCCATTGGCACAAGGGTATAGTGCATCAAAAGCAATAAAAACTAAAGTAATGATTAATCAAGTTGCTCCTACTAGCACTACTTATGGATTCAAAAAAGAAAGAGAACAATGGTTGCCACAGAATTTATTACTTCCTAAATTTATGAAAACTTCTTCAGTGTCGTTGACAAATACTCTTGGTATAGCTTTTTCTCAACGAGATGTGTGGAAGGGGATTTCAGAACTTTATGCGTTAACGTTGCAATCTAATCTTGAAAGAAAAAATGTGGATGCTGAGTATCACAGCACTCAGTATTCTTTTGCCTATATGTTTTTGCAAGCCCTTTTTAATGGACATTTGTACAGTACTACTGCGAATTCTTTATATAATGTTATGAAAAATAATAAGGAACTGGTGGGGGAAACTCAAGTAACTATTAAGGCTCCAGGAGTGATTGGCTCTCTTGCCTATGATTATCTAACAGAATCAGTTGATAAAACAGGGGAAAAACTTTCCTTATATTCATTGCCAGATTCTTTTAATGATGAAATAAAAATAACAACTACTTCTCCAAAAGCAAAAGGTGTTTGGCCGATAAATGAACCGAGAAAAGAACCAAAAACATCAGATTGGTTGCAACAAGGTACTCCATTAGATTGGCTCTTTTTGCGAGCATTAATGGTAGGGCGAGCGCTTATTGAAAATACTGGAATAACAGCTGCAGCTCTTTCTTCAATTCAATCAATTATGGGTAATCCATCAACTATTATTCCTGCAACACAGTCAGGAAAAATGCCTGTTTATATTCCGCAAACAAATACCGTTGTTACTGTTTCTCCAGCTAATTCAAATTAAAAAAGGGAATGATGATGAAATTAAAAATATTTATTGTACTGCTTGTAGCATCGGTAAGTCTGAATGGGAGTGTATCAAGTGATGGAACCCAAATTCTTTATTCAATTAATATGCCAGGAAATCCATTTCAACAACCTTATTATCAAATGATGATAAAAGCTGATAATAAAAATAAAGTTTATTCTTTTTCTGCTAAATACAAGCCTCAGCTGTATACAGTGAATGCTTGTGTTAATGAAAGTGAGTGTTCATCTGGAATTGACGATCAAACAAATGTAACGAGTGATTATGTCTCTCTCTATGCTGATGGTAAAGAACGTTTATCAATAATATATGGTTTAAGCCCTTACACCTTTAGAGGTTATGTGGAAGGGGCCGCTTCAACTTTATATATGCAGCGACCAGCGCAAGTTCAATTGCCATTTAATCCTTTAGCCCAAATCCAAACTCAAAATGGAGCAGCTCCTACGTATATAAATGCAACATTGCCTGATTATTCAGATATTTTTTTAGCTCAAACTTCAGGAAATATTTATCAATCGATTAAATGCACGAGTGCTAATTGTACATTTCAGAATAATGCTACGCAAATGCCTTCATGGTATACATATGTTCCGAGAGTTAATCATGTGACAAGAGGAGTTTCGGTTATTCTTTATGGAACCATTGCTGATCTTTCAAAGCCGAAGCAGCCACAAACAAGCTTTTCTCCTTACACTGAGGCCTTTGGTTGGGGTTGTATAATTGCAATGGGGGTTACTAAAATGAGAGCAACTGGATTGATGGTTCCTCAAGTTTTAAGTGATGGGGTTTTTGCACAAACAAGTTGGGTTCGCTCACAGCCATCATTTATGGGTTATTCTTCTATGCAGTTTATGCCTATAATCTCTCCTGGTTATGCTGATGATGCGCTTTATTATCCTAATCTTTGCAATGGTTGTATTAATAATCCTGATCCTTTAAAAACAGTATTAGCAACGGGTGATTTGATAGGTAACTATTCTGTTTTAAACACTAATAATTCTTATATTGCCGCAGGCATTCCTATAACCGCTTATGATGGAACTCCATTGAACAATGGAATGAGTTATTACCAACTTTTTGCTCAAAATATGCAATGGTTTTCATTGCAAACTCCATTGCAGACTCCCCTGCCACTTCTTTCACCAACAACTCTTCAAAACGTAACTCCTGGTAAAGGTATATTTTCAGATGTCATACAATTAGCAGCAATGGAAGCACCAGCTGCAGTAGGTAAAGCACCAGTATTTACTGGTTCAATAGGTGCAAATACGGGAATAGAAGGACCAGTTATGATGACAGGCGCTGCTCCTTTAACCACAGGACATCCAGTCAATTTTAAAATTCCGCAGGCATTTTTATCTGAATTAACTGTTGCTAATTTTAAAATTGGTCGTTATCTACAAATACCTTTAGTATCTCAAATGAATGGAGCGTGGAGTGGTGGACTTGTACAAGCAGCTATAGAAGATCCATTGCAGTATTATCAAGGTATCGTCCCTTGGAATAGTGAAATAAGTGGCTTGATGATGCCATACTTACCGATTTATTTTTCAGATCCAGGACGACCAGTTGATCAATCAGGTTGGAATTATTGTCCAGCGACCTTATTTAACGACCCGGTTAGCTCACAGATGTGTTATGATACTACTACAAGTCCTATGACTAATTTTTATGCTGCGCTTAATGGAACGAGGTAATTTGAGTCATTATTTCTACAGTAAGTTTATGCGCTTGTAACAGTACGTATATTTTAATGGGGAGTTTTATTATGAAAAAATCCCTGTCATTCTCAGTGAACGGTAGTCGCAGCAGAGCACTTTGTGCTCTGGTCAGACGGAGTGAGCGTCGAGAATCTAGGCGTAACAGGAAAAAATCATAAAATTTAATTTGGAGGATATGGAACTCTTATTGATGATAAAGGTCCTTATATAAATCATTCCATGATAGATTTATACTTTCTATGAGCCTTAGTTTACGTAATCGAGAATACTTTTTAAGTACTTTTTCCATATGAATCGCATCTGTCATTGTTTCAAAAAAATGATACCAAACCAGTAGGGTGCACTTATACTTTGCAGAAAAACTTGATCCTGAACCATCTTTGTGCTCAGAAACTCTTCGTAATAAATCAGAGGTGACACCCGTGTAGAGGGTGCCGTTGGGTTTATTTGCCATAATATAAAGAGCAGGTTTTTTAGGATTCATAGTTATTGTTAGGACTTTGTCTTGTTACGTCTAGATTCTCGACGTTCACTCCGTCTGGTCAGAGCACTTTGTGCTCTGCTGCGACTACCGTTTACTGAGAATGACATTGATTTTTGTTAAAGAATTAAAACTTCGAAATTAGGGGCTTATGTTGACGTTTACTTCTTGCATTTGTCGTAAAAGAATTGTGCTTCTGTTAGGGGGTCTGCGTGATCAGTAATTGCTTTGCCAATAACGATACCATCAGGATTAAGAGCGATCATTTGATCAATGTTCTCGCGTCCTATTTTTGAAGAAATAAAAATAGGCAAATTAGTATTGCCTTTGAGCATGTTCCAGTCTTCTACAAAGATAAGTGTTTGGCTGTTTTTATCGTAAGGCTGATGAAACATAAGTGCATCGACACCAAAACTTTTTGCATCGAGAGCAGCTTGTCCAGGTGATCCTGCATCAAGGATATCAAGAATAACCTGTTTTCCCATGTCATGAGCTTTAGTACAAACATTTTGAATTACTTCTTTGCTGGTGCCACCCATAACAGAAATGAGATCAGCTCCTGCAGGTCCAAAAAGGCCTACAATGTCCCGCCCTTGATCAACAATTTTTGTGTCTGCAAAAATGAGTTTATTAGGAAATTGTTCACGAAAAATTTCAATTATTTTAACTCCGTGCTTGAGTATGGGAACCGTTCCTATCTGAATGCAATCAATAAGAGGCGCAATCTGATGGGCTATTTTGAGGTTGTGGTCTATATCCAAAGCATCAAAAGAGATTTGAAATTTCATCTATATCCTTCGTTAATAAAACAGGGCTCACTTTTTTTCAGTATACCAAGAATCTTAAAAAAAAGAGGGTCTGCCGCAGCAAGCCCTCAAGAAAACGTTTTATCTAACTATTATTTCGCGTTAATTTCGACTGGATATCAGTCCCTAGAGTTTTAGAAGAACGGTTTACTGGTTCAAAAAATTGTCTGATTGGAACAATAGAAAGTGCATTGTTTGCTAATTGAATGGTGCTTTTTACAAAAATGGTCGGAAGCGTTATTTGTGCATTATTGTTGGTAACGGTGATTCCCGTTGGAAAATAGAGTTCTTCAGGTTTTGCTAAAAGAGTTATGACGTTTAAGGGAAGCGCCCGATCTTCAGGAAGTTCTTTTTTTTGTACATCCCAGAAATAGAGATTTGTTTTTTTATCTTTTTTCCGTTCAATGTTGTAATAGGCGTAAGGGACTTTTTTTGGAATGACCCAGGTATTAATAGTGTTTTCGAGCATAAAAAGAGGTTCAATCTTTTCGGCAACTACAAGAGTGAAAGTGCTATCATTATGTTTTCGTGGGAAAATTATTTGTCCTGCAGCATTGGAAGAACAAAGATAGCCAAAATAAGAACCGTAGATTCCGCGTGTCACCGTGCTTTTTGAAGGCGAGGGTTTTTTATTTTCTGTTTGAGATGTAGAAGCGGTTGGGTATTTTTCAAAGGTACAGACAATAATATGAGGGCTTTGTGTGTAGAGGTGCAGTGGAGCCACACACAAAAAAGCGAGAGTGTTTACTATTTTTTTCATCGCTGTCTCCGTCTTTTTCTTTATCTTAGTTAACAATTGTCAGTGTAGCATGTCTCCTTTTTTTTTAAAAAGAGTTTGTATGTTAATATTTAATTTTTGAAAAAACAAGCAATAAAATTTTTATTTGGATTATAAAAAATGGAGCCTGTTCGAAAATTAAATACATGTATGGGATTTTCTATAGCTATGATGTTTCTTGCTGCTTGTTTTTTCAAGCGTTAAGTGAGTTTTTGACATGGATAATTAGTTTGTGATGATTGATATGAAAAAATCGTAATGCAAATGAGGGCGCCTTGCGGCAATAAAAAGGCCCCGGGTTTTAAAATGCGTAAATCGTTTTAGAGCGTTAACAAAAAAGGCTGCGAGAAATTGTGGCCTTTTCTCTTTGCGGAGGTTGGTGTAAGAATGTACAGAGATGTATTGAAAAAAGATTTAAAGGACATCAAAAATTAATGGATTAATAAAAATCAATGTCATTGCGAGCTTGCGTGGCAATCCCTACAGCACATACAATAAGTTTTAAGGTTTTTTCTGCATACATTGGGCTATAATCAACCATTTGACGATGACTTTTTCTATGTTTTAACTCATAAGAAATCAGGCAATAGTACTTTACTGCAAGTAAGCATCGTAGGGATTGCTTCGCAAGCTCGCAATGACATTGATTTTGATATATTAGTTTTTCTGATGAATTCTTAAAAAAGGAGCGAATATGAAAAAACATGTACTGAGTCTTCTGTTATTAGGACCATTAGTAGTTGCATCAGACCAAGAAGGTCGTGACCATCAAGAGGAAATTCGTTTGCAGCAGCTGTATGATTTTAATCCTCATTTGTTACCGGTGCACGAAGCATTACGGCTTGGCTCTACCTCTACATCGGCTGCAAATATTCTGCTGAATGGATTTGGGAGAGCGGTGGCTTTTTCTCAGCATCCATCCACGCCGAGTGTGGTAGTTACTGGGTTTGGGTATCAGTATAGTCCCTTGATAGGATCTAACCTTCCTAATTCGACTGTGCAGAATGCAGCAAATACACAGACTGCCTATGCGATGTTGTGTCTAGCTCGTTATAACTGGCTTACAGGACAACCTGATGTTGGATTTAACCCTACTGCAAAAGGGATTACGGGGGTTCCGAATACAGGTTTTCAAGGCCAAGTGATCACTGATTTTGGAACAAACACCTTTCCTTTGCGCTTGGTGATACAACATGACCCCATTGAATCGAATCAGAAGATTATAGTGGTTGGATACGTGTATCTTATCACGACAAGTCCAGGTACCAATCAGTATGGAGTTTTTGTAGCAAAATATAATTGGGATGGCAGCTTGGATACCACGTTTAACGCGAAAGGAAAAATTCCTGGAGTAGTAGTTACTCCTGTTTCGCTTATGCCTGCTAATCCGAATTTATTCTCTGGCATTGTTGATCAGGGGTTTGCCGTTGCTTTGCAGCCTGCTGATAATAAAATTGTGTTGACAGGTTCAGCTTCGGGTCAGCTTTTTGTGCTTCGTTATAATAATGTTAATCCTCCTCCTCCTGCTACTCCCACTTCTGGAACATTAGATACTACCTTTAATCCAGCCGGATTTACCTATGATTTTAATAAACTTATTCCTATAAAAATTCCTGGCAATACAACTCCTGGGGTTTTTGTCTGCAGTATTTTAGGAAGGAGAACGGTTAATAGTACGGGAGTCTCTCTTGTTGGGTATGATGCTGGATATGCGATAGCGGTTCAGCCTGATGGAAAAATTGTGGTTGCCGGTACCGGTGCAAGTTTGATTGCTCCGCAAAGTTCAACGGTATTTACAACCAATACTCCGACATTAATTACTAATTCTATGAGTCGTGGTCCTAATCAAATGATTCTTTTGCGATTGACTCCTGATGGATCTCCAGATCTAACATTTGGCCAACTTGTGCAAGGAGATATTGCTTCTGGAGTTCAAACAACAAAAATTGTGGGGTTCGATGACCGAGCATATGCGTTAACAATACAGCCTGATAAAAAAATCTTGGTTTCGGGGACCTCGGCTGATGTTTCTTTGAATTATGCAATGGCAGTAGTTCGTTATACAGAAAATGGAGTTGTTGATACCACCTTTGGTGGCTATCAATTTGGTAGCAGTAGCGTGGTTGCTCCTGGTCCCTATGGTCCTGTTAATTTAGCGGGTATGGTTCGTTTGTATGTGTTAAATACGGTACATTCGAATAGTCCATTTACCGTGGCAAATGCGATGTGTCTGCAGTCAGATGGTAGTATTGTTCTTGCTGGTTACAATTCATACAATATCTCTTCAAATAGATTTACGATGGTAGCTGCGCGTCTTTTACCATCGGGAAAATTAGATCTAACGTTTAACCCTACGGGAATTCCACAAGGATACTCTCCTGCATATAATCCCATTCCCTCAAACTTTGTTATTCCTCGTCAAAAAGGGGTTCAGACTATTTCGATACAAGGTCAATACGATCAGGCCTATGATGTTGCAATTGAACCTGCTCTGCCTTTTCCGCCTGCTCCTTACTCTCCTCAACCGAATAAAATAGTACTTGTTGGTTCAAGTTGGGACACAACTGCTACAAAACAATTATATGCATTTGCTTTTTCTCGCTTGCTCTTGAATGGGGCTGTTGATATTTCTTTTGGGACTTCATTCACCAATAAAGGTTTTTTGCAAGAACACCTTTTGAATGAAGGTGAGGATCAGGATAAAATGCATGATTCAAAATATTATTTTCCTATTGTCACATCTGAATAAAAAGGGCTTTGAATTTTTAAACTACTTACGCCTGCCGACTTCGCGGCACCCGTAGCTGACATCCTGATATGGTACCTTTTTAATAAAAAATTTAGTGTCATTCCCAATGAGGGAAAGTTTACTTGACCGAATGGTAAGGGAATCTTTGAATAAATAAAATCAATGCTAGTTGCTCGCTTTTATTATTTTGTCTATCTTTGTGTGCACTTGTAGCTTGTTAGAGTTGTAAGCGCACACAAAGTTTTTAGAGGGAGTTGATGCGTGAAAAAAAATATTTTTAGCAGCTACCTGACTGGTATAAAAGACCAGAGTCATGGTGAAGGGTTTGCTAAAATTTTGCATTATTTTTTCCCTGAATTTGTAACTGCGGTGATTTTGTATTCTTTACCACTTTTAATTGATGCTCGTTGGATAGCTCATCTGCAATCAACCTCTGCCTATGCAACACTGGGAATAACCAATACATTGTTACATTCTATTATCAAAATAGCAGAAGGGCTTTCTGTTGGTACGATTGTGATGACGGGGCAACTTAATGGTAAAGGTGAAGTAAAGCAGGTTGGCAGAGCAGTTATTAATGCGTTTTGGACCACTATGATCGTTGGCCTTATCGTTTCGGTAGGGTTGTATTGTGGAGCATATCGTTTGTATGAATGGTATCGGTTACCAGAAGCGATGATTGTTCTTGGAGCTCCTTTTTTAAAAGTTCGCGCAATTGGTATCTTTTTTACGTTTGTCTATTTTGCCTTGATCGGTTTTATGCGTGGCATCAAAGATACACGTACCCCTATGATGATTTTTATTGTTGGGTGTGCGTTATTTTTGTTTTTTGATTATGCACTTATTTTTGGAGTATTCGGGTTTCCAGCGCTTGGATTGATGGGGTCTGCCATTGCTTCTGTTATTCAAGCAGTGAGTATGTGTGGCCTTGCGTTGTATTACGTGATGAAGAACAAGGCCCTTGCGCAGTATCAGATTCATCTTTTTTCTGCATTTACTTCGACAAAATCTATTTGGGAATTGTGTAAGTTAAGTGTGCCAGTGGTCATTGATAAGGCGGCACTTTCATGGTCGTACGTTTGGCTTGGCTACTGTTTGGCTCCTATGGGTACGTGTGTACTTGCAAGTTTTTCTGTGGTGAAGGATCTTGAGCGTTTTGCGCTTCTTCCTGCTATTGCTTTTGCACAAGTGATTACCTTGTTGGTAAGTAATGATTACGGAAAACATGATTGGGAGAGCATAAAAACAAATAGTAAAAAAATAATTTTTATGTCATCAATTTCTGTTCTTGGTATTTTGTATCTTTGTTCGCTGTGGCCAGCAGACATTATTAAAATGTTTGATTTTAAGGGTGAATTTACGTTATTTGCTGCAAAAATGTTCCCGGTGGTCAGTGTACTTGCCTTTTTTGATGTGTTACAATTAATCCTTGCTGGAGCCTTACGCGGAGCGGCAAATGTGCAAACGGTTATGTGGACACGTCTTTTAGTGTGTGTTGGCTTTTTTGCCCCTTTGTCATACTACTTTTCAAGAATAGATACGCCGCATATCTTGATAAAGTGTGTCTTGGTATATAGTTGTCTGTATATTGGCAATGCGGTAATGGGTCTTATGTATATTCGAAGGTTTCGGGCAGAGGCTTGGAAAAATAAAACAATAGAGGTGGATGCGTGAGTATTTCTCGAGAAGAAGTAATAAAATTAGCGTATATTTCTCGTCTTTCTTTAGATGAACAGGAAATTGAACCGGTTATCAAACAGCTTGCAGAAGTATTGGCTTATGCTCAACGAGTACAGGATTTGGCAACTGAGTTAGATGAGCAGCCTTCCCATAAAAATGTTAATTTTGTGCGAGAAGATGTTGTTATCTCTTCTTATTCTGAAATTCTTTTGTCCCGTGCTCCTGAACGAGAAGAAAACTATTTTGTTGTTCCTCGTATTCTTGATACCAAGTAAAAGGTTCTTTTTATGAACAACTATTCATTTGCAACTATAGAAACATTAAAAAAAGCGCTCGCCGCTCAAGAAATTTCCGCAGCAAATCTTGTTGATCTTGCGCTTGAACGTGCTGAAAAATGTAAAGTGTTAAATGCAGTTCTTGAAACATTTGATAAAGACTCGATTTTACAAAATTCTCAACCGACAGGTCGCCTTGCAGGTATTCCCGGTTACATCAAGGATAATATCTGTCAAAAAGATCGTATAACTTCGTGTGCTTCAAACATTCTTAAAAATTTTTATTCAACCTATGACGCTACTGCTGTTGCTCGTCTTAAAAACGAGGGAGCATTATTGGTAGGTCGCGCCAATATGGATGAATTTGCCATGGGAAGTTCAGGTGAAACTTCAGCATTTGGTAAAACAAAAAATCCGTGGGACCTTGAATGTGTTCCTGGTGGGTCAAGTAGTGGTTCTGCTGCTGCTGTTGCTGCAGGGCTTGCATCTTGGGCGCTTGGTTCTGATACCGGTGGATCAGTCAGACAACCTGCTGCGATGTGCGGCCTGGTTGGTATGAAGCCTACGTATGGATTAGTTTCTCGCTATGGATTGATTGCCTATGGTTCTTCCCTTGATACCATTGGAGTGTTAACGCGGACTGTTTATGACAATGCATTGGTGCTTTCAGTTATCGGAGGGCATGATGCAAAAGATTCTTCTTCTTTAAAGACGGAACCAAAGGAATATACCAAGTATTTGACTGGGGATATTAAAAAAGGTTTGCGTATTGGGGTTGTTCAAGACGCGATTAATGCGCAAGGGCTGCATCCTGAAATTCGTCAAGCAACAATGGATGCGCTCAAGGTTCTTGAAAGTAAGGGGGCAACGCTTCATCCAGTTTCGATAAAGTCACTTGAATATTGTGCTGCGTCTTATTTTATTATTAGCCGTGCTGAAGCAGCTTCAAACCTTGCTCGTTTTGATGGGGTCCGTTATGGAACTCGTGTGGCAGGTAAAAATCTTCTTGAAATGTATGAAAAAACTCGTTGTCAGGGGTTTGGTTCAGAAGTAAAGACTCGTATCTTAATGGGAAACTATGTGCTTTCTGTTGGGCATGCAAGTCAGTTCTATGACAATGCACAACGAGTGCGCCGTGCCATTCGTAAAGAAATGCAGGATGCTTTTGATACGGTTGATCTTTTGGTAATGCCAACCCATTCAGTGCCTGCCTTTAAAGCAGGGGCATATGACAACAATAAACTTGAAATGGATTTGCAAGATTACTTTACTGCACCGATAAATCTTGCTGGTGTTCCTGCGATTTCGATCCCTGTTGGTTTTACAAAAGATGATAAACCGATTGGTATGCAGTTGATTGGGCCTCACTTGTCAGAAGAACTTATTTTTCAAACAGGGCATGCCTACCAACAAGAAACAACGTGGCATACGCGAACTCCGAGTCTTTAATGACTATCTGAAAAACAAAATCGTTGCTCTTTCCTCAGGTAAAGCTTTATGTTTGTTTTTAACAAGACAATTATAAATCTCGGGGGAGAGGGCAATGAAAAAGTTTTTAATCAGTCTTTTTGTTTTTTCTTTACCTATGATGGTAGAAGCGCAACGACAAAGACTTACTAATCAAAAAAAAGAAGTTATTGAACAGGTTGAATATGAACCAGAAGATGTTCAAGAGCAGTCAGATGATCAGGGGCTGGACGATTCTCAAAGATCTGAAAATTATTTCCAAGGGCGAACAAAAGAAGAGCGAACGTTGCTTGCCCGTTGGCCAGGATGGCATGATTATTTACGTTGTTTTGTTGTTGATACGGTAGATATTTGGAAAAATCTATTTACGCAAAGTTCTATGCACGTCATGAGCGCTTTTATTCCACTGTATCTTTCTAATCGTCAAGCAAATAACATTATTCATAAACAGTTTTATAATCCTTTGGATCATGAAAACGTTAAACAACCGCCAAAGTTTTTATCAGAAATTGCTATTGCAGATGGGATAGTAGCGGTACCATTTCTTGCCTTGAATGCTTATGGGTGGTGGTTTAGTAAAGACCCACTAGAGTTTAGGCGAGTTCAAGTTTTTAACGCAGGTCTTCTTTCTACTTTAGCCGCAAAGCTTGTTCTTAAAGAGCTTAAACATAATGACTCTTATCGCCCATGGAATCAAGAATTTTCGTCTGAAGAGCAAGCTAATAACGGATGGCCATCAGGGCATTCTGCAATGATTGCCTACTTGGCTACCTACTGGGGCTTAGAAAAGGGCTATCGTTGGGGGGTTCCGCTTGGAATATTTACGGTCTACGCAATGGCGATTAATGTGGTAACCAATCATCATTATATTTCACAGGTATTTGTTGGAGCTGGGCTTGGTGTTTTATTTGGAGTTTCTGCTCATAAAACATTCCAATATATTGCCGATAATGAAAACTTTTTTGTGGGATTAGGGGCAGATGTGCATGGAAATCCTGCTTTAAGGTTAGCGTATGATTTTTAAAAAGAGCGATCGGTAAAGGTTTTTGCCTTTGAGTTTTTTAGTTTTATTGAGTTAAAAAAAAATGTTGTGATACGGTTGTTATACAGTTTTTGAAAAAGAGTAAAACTGCGGTTCTTAAAAAAGGAGACGGCGATGGAAGGATACTGTGTTAAATGCAAGGCTAAATGTGAAATCAAAAACGGTAAAGACGTATTGATGAAGGCAAAGGGTGGAAAGCAACGCAATGCTCACAAAGGCAACTGTACAAAATGCGGTACTGTTGTGTTTAGGATTATGCCAAACACCCCAGTAAAATAAGACACACAAGTGATGGGAGACCTCCTGCACAGAACGCTATGCAGGATGGATCAAGGAGGTCGCATCCCCGCGGATTTTAGGATACAAAAAAAATATAAGCCCCACTTCGGGGCCGACTCTTTTTAAGGGTTTTATTTTCTTAATAAATTTTTCTACTGCCGCACGCGCATAGCGCATGGAAAATTTTTCTTGTTTTGTTACACTATGCCTTTCTCCTCAAAAGTTTTTAAAAGGTTTTAAGCTCCATGTCATACTGGAATGAACAGTGTAAGATAGGTAATCTTACCTTCCCGCGTTTTATTGGTGGTCCTCTTGATGGAATTACCGATTCCCCGTTTCGCAAAATTGTCCGTAAGTTTTCTCCTAAAGAGTTACTGTATACAGAAATGCGACATGTTGCCTGTGTAGCAAATGATAAGGGAAAAATAAAAGCGCTTGATTTTATGCAGATGGAGCGTCCACTTAATTACCAAGTATCAGCAAATAAGGTTGATTTTATTCAGCAAGCATGTGAACGAATTCTTGAATCCGGTGTTGATATGGTTGATTTGAATATCGGATGTCCTGCTCGTTTAGTGGTTAATTCAGGAGCTGGTTCAGCATTGATGGCAGATCTTCCACGACTTAAAGTGGTGCTCGATACTTTTCGTAAAGCCTTGCCGATACCTTTCACGGTTAAAATGCGGGCTGGTTTTAAAGAATGTAATGCGGTTGAAGTTGCTCAACTCGTTCAAGATTGCGGCGCTGATGCATTAGCTATTCATCCACGTTTGCAAACACAACATTTTTTAGGGTCACCTGATTATACAATTGCTGCGCAAGTAAAACGCGCAGTAACAATACCGGTGATACTTTCTGGCGGGGTAGTGAATTGGGCGACGGCAAAAGCAGCGTATGAGCAAACAGGGGTTGATGCGTATCTTATTGGTCGTGGTATTTGGTCTAAGCCATGGAAACTATATGAGTTGCAAGAACATTCTCAGGGGCGTTTGTATCGAGTTGAAGAATCGGTAATTCTTGCTTGTGCACTTGAACATGTTGAAGCTATGGTTGCGTATTATGGCCATCGCGGAATTCCTGCTTTTAGAAAACATTTGCCATTTTATATTAAGGGAAAACCATCCGCATCAGGTTTACGGCAGCGATTAGTGGTGACCCATGATATTGAAGAGATAAAAGAAGGGTTGAAGCAGTTTTTTGGAGCGTAAAGTAATGAAGAAAAAAAAAGGAAAATCAAAAATATTAGGGATGTTTTTTGTTGCAATTGTTTGTTTTTTTATTGTTCAAAGAGTTATAAATAGTGCTCCTGGAGCAGTTGATCGTGTTGTGTCGTATGCAGTATTTCCTTTCTTGCAATTGCAGCGTTTGGTGATTGAACCTATAACGTATCTTTGTGCTGAGTGGAAGCGAAGGATAGATGTTGATGCTTTGTATCAAGCAGTGGTGAAAGAGCGCGATGATCTTCAGGCAGATCTTTTAGCATTGCAAGCAACGCAAAAATTTGAAGAAGAAACAGCTGAAGTATGTGCATTCAAGGAACAATATCATAATCCGGATGCGATTTTAGGACGAGTTTTGATGCGTCAATCAGGTAATGGTGGGAATTTTCTTTTGATTGATGTTGGGAGTGCTAGGGAAGTTCATAAAGATACTGCTGTTGTCTATAAAAATTATTTGGTTGGTAAAGTAGTTGAGGTATATCCCTCTTACAGTAAAGTGATAGTGATTTCTGACCCAAATTGTAAAGTTGCTGCATACTGTGATAAAACAGCTACACAAGGTATTTATCAAGGAGCAGGCTTAAATCAAGATGGAGTGCTTACTCGTGTGGGACATCTTTCAAATGTTTGTGATGGCGATACTGTTTTTTCAAGTGGAGAGGGTGTTATTTTCCCTCGTGGATTTGGCATTGGTACAATACGCTCGTTTGTTAAAAATGAAGGAGATATGCAGTACACAATAGCTGTAACCCCATTCCTTGATTTTTCTACGGTTGATTATTGTTATGTGTTGAAAAAAGAAATGGCAGTCGCGTGCTTGTAAAGAGCAATGGTAGCTTAAAAGCACTCTTAAATGATGTAAAATAGCCCTTTGAATCGACCAAAAGAAAGTAATAGAGCTAGAAAGTATACAAAATAGCTTAACTTTTTTGACTTTCCGCTTTCTTTCATTTACAATTTCTTCCTCAAGTGTGAGGGCGGTTAGCTCAGTTGGTAGAGCATCAGTCTTACAAACTGGGGGTCACTGGTTCGAGTCCAGTACCGCCCACCAATCTTCACAAACTTGTAGCTGTTCCTAGCGCGGCTGTAAGGAATGAAGATAGTTCGAAAAAGCTCGAAAGAGTAAAGTTGAACATCACATTATTGAAATTTCAAAAGTATGATTCCTCGGTAGCTCAGGGGTAGAGCAAACGACTGTTAATCGTTGGGTCGCAGGTTCAAATCCTGCCCGAGGAGCCACTTACTTTCGGAGCTGTAGCTCAGTTTGGTTAGAGCGTCCGCCTGTCACGCGGAAGGTCGCGAGTTC
>CAZQDJ010000012.1:0-31694 GCA_964592275.1 uncultured Pseudomonadota bacterium
CGCTAAAGCTTCAGCGTGGCACCACGCCTTAGCCTCGAAGATCACGACGTAGTTTCGTAGACCGCGCCTTAGCCTCGAAGATCACGACGTAGTTTTAACGAAGTTGGATGGCGACGGCGGGTAACGAAGTTGGATGGCGGCGGCGGGTGGATCCCCAACGCTCAGTCATACGCCACTCGTCCATTCGGACGTGGCTACTCCTATCGCTGAGGATGACGGGATTTTTTTAATGTATCTATTAATTTTCGGATAAGCTCTTATCATATCGGATAAACTCTTAGTTTCATTCAAATTCCTACCTAAACCAATGGCTTATCGTATCAACAACATACTGTGCCAAGTGCTTTAACGGTTGAATAATAACAGTGTTTATTACTACCTTTCCAAAATCAAAAACCTGTTTTGCAGAGCTTTCTTGTTTTAGTGCAAGGCTTGGGAATTCGTCAGGATACTGATCATGCTCATTTGTTTCAGGTGCACTCATCAGAGGTGAATGAGCAGGAATAGCATCATGCGTTACTGCAAGTTGACGACCATTTTCGGGATGAATGTTGCTGGTGGTAGGTAAATCGATTGAGTGAGTTTTTTCTGGAGTATCAAGTGCACTAGGTGTTTTTGTTGATTTTTTCACTGGTTCTGCTGAATTTCCAAAGGGTAATTCAAGAACTCGTTGTTTTGCTGCTTGCGCATTAAGTTCTTCTGTGGTGGCAAGAGGGAGCTCAGTTCTTGGTTGTGCCGGTGCAACGTATGGTTTTGAAGCCCAGGCGTTTCGTGCTGCTGCAAGAGAGTTTCCAAGAAGTGGCGCAATTGCTTTTTGTGTTGAACTTAAAACTTGTGAGGGGATAGGTGCAGAGTTATCAATCGTTTCTTCAGGCAGGATCTCTGGTTGTTTTAGCTGAGCTGGTTTTGTTCGTCGAACAGTTTTTGTAAGAGGTTTTGCATCATTATCAAATTCATCATCGTTTTCACGTGATTTTTTATGCTTTTGGGGCGCATCCTCTTGGATAGCATCCTTTATTTTGTCTTTAAATTGCTCTTCAGTAGGTTTTTCTTTAGCTGGTTCAGATTTCTCTGTAGCTGGTTGAGCGGCAGGTGCTGCAGGTTGTTGCGCTCCTACTTGAAGAGATTTTTTCTTTTTCTTATCAAGGAAAGACTTACGTTTTTTTGCTTCCGGTGCTGGGGTTGGAGCTGTTGGCTTTTGCGCTTCTTCTGGTTGTTCTTGTGCTGGAACTATTGGTACTTGAACAGGTGCTTGTTCAAAAGGATGTGTTACAAGTGATTGAAGAGGGGTTGTTATTTTTGCATAACGTGGCTTTATGGTACGAGGAACCTTTGAAGGGATATGAATAGGAGCTTGAGAGCTTATAGCTTGTTGAGCGCGGTGCGGTGTTATTACTTCTTCAATCGCTTGGTGGGGACGCACAACGTGTGTGCCAGTTCCAACTGTTGATTTGCCTGATGTAGCTGAAAGCAAAGATGTGGTGGTAGGAGTTTGTGAAGCGGTCTGATTTTGTTTAATTTGTTTAGCTTCTGCCTCCAAGCGAGCATTAAGTTTTTTGACCTTAATTTTTTTTTCATAAATCTCAATGGCATCGGCTATTAATGGTTTTTCTTTTGTTGTACGGGGAGTTTGTCGAACCGGTGGTGTTTTTGGTTGTGGCTGTGTAGGGAATTTTGCCATGTCAGTTCTAAAACGATGTTCTTCTTTAAAATGTTGAATCATGGTTGTTTGCGTACGTTCGGCTGTTTTGAGCGTTTGTTCAGCATGTTTTTCAACAGCTCGTGTTGTTGGGGTTACAGTGTGTGCAACAGTGCGAATTACTTGCCGTGTTGCGGGAGCTTGTGTGCGTAAAGTTGCAACGAGATGTTTGGCTGTAGCTGGTTTTTTTGCTGTTAAAATGGCAGCAGTACCAGCGCCAAGAGCTACAGCAGTTGAAGCGGTAACGATAGTAGTCAAGGTACTAGGCTGAGCGGTAGTGGTAAGGCTTGCGGTAGTATCTTTTCCTTGAGTGGTAATCGTAGGGGGCATTATCAATGCCGTAGGTTTTTCTTGAAATGGTACAAGGTCAGTAGTAGGTGCTGTGGTATCAAGAGGAATAAGATCGGATGGTTTTTCTGATGCAGTAACTAATGCATGAGACAGAGTAGGTTCTTTAATTGTTTCATTTAATACTGGAGCTTGATCAATAACTACCAGGGCTGTGTCAACAAGTTGTTCTGATGATAAAGATTGAGCTTGTAATGTTAGAGCGTTAAGAGTTTGTTGTTCGCTTGATGGTTGAGCGTCATAGGGTTCAGGAACTTCAGAAAGTCGCAGTGGTTCTGTTTCTGCGCAATCAGTATTTGGATACGTACCAAAAGGGAGTACGTCTTCATCGCAATGGGGGGCAAGAGTGGTGCCTTGTGGTGTTGTAGCAGTTAAAGATTTTTCTTCTTGTTCTTGCTCTGGAGTAGGTGTTTCTTCTAATTCTTCATCTTCTGAGTCAAAAAAGGCACCTTGAATTTCTTTTATTGGTGGCCCAACAGGTGTTGGTTGTGCGGTTTCTACTTTTGCTTGAGAGCCGCCTTCTCCTCCTCCAATGCCAAAACCCTTAAATGATGGTGCAAAAGGAATAAGGCTTGCAGGTTGTTGTTGTAATAGGCTTTGAAAACCTACGGGAATACCAGTTATGCGTAAATGTGCTGGTGCGTAAATGGTGCTCGCTAGTCCGGTTCCAGCAAAGGGGGTAGAAGTTTTAGGGAATAAAGAAGAAGTAATTATGGTTGGCGCTGTCCAACGAGAAGATGGTGGTTGAGGAACAGTGGGAGCCTTTGGAAGGGGAAAAGTAGGTTTTTGTGGTGCATGAGCAATGACTTGTTTAGCATTTTTACCTAAGATGCCAAGTGCCTTTTTAGCGACATTCGCGCTAAAAATAGGTGTTGAATTTAAACAAGCTAAAAGAAATAATAATAAACGATTCTTCATGATAGATAACCTCCCAGTTATTGTCTTTATACATAAGACTACATTCTCCAAATATTCCTCAGTATAGATCAAATCAAGATTAATGCAATTGCTATAATTCAATTTGGATTTTAAACACAGAAAGATACTCAATAACCTTTTTTTAAAAAAGTTATTGACGAAAGGTTATTTAAGGTGATATTATTCAATTAGAAACTAATTTTTAAAATAAGGAGGTAGGTTGGGTTGCGAGGTAAGTAGTGCTAAAAAATAGGATTTTTGTGCTTGAGTTAAGGCAATAAAGGTCTTAAACGTAAAGCGTACAGTGTAAAAAATTAAATTTATAAACATAAAAAAAGGAATAAGTATGAAAATATTAAAAAAGTTTGCGATTGTGTTGCTGTTATCTGGCGCATGCGGTCTTCAAGCAGCACATTCAGGACATTTATCAGAACAGGAAGAACCATTTTATCAATTAGGTCCAGAAACTTTTGGTAGAGCACCGATGACTGAGGGGCTTCGAAGAAAGATTACTGTTTTGGCTACTCGTGCGAAGAAGGACCCGCGTACAACGTATAATGAGTTAATTAGGCAACAACAACAAGAGCATTACAGTCATCTAGAGCATGATCTTACTGCAACAGCATATCCCTTGGGAAATTTGATAGATCAAGAGCATGATTATTTAGATAGAATAGAGCGTCCTACTGACGATCAGTTGCGTCGAGCTAGTGATATGCAACTTGGAGATAGAAGAAAGGGGAGCTCTCAGCCCATTGATTTTTATATTGATCATCTAAGAAAACAGGATGAAGCAGTAAGGATAGAGGCTGAGACGATAGCTTATAGAAATAAGGTTGAATTTGAAAAGCGTCGTAAAGAACAAGAAGAGCTAGAGGCAGCTGCTCAAAGAGAAGTACGTGCTGCAGAAACAGCAAGAAAAATAAAAGAGGATCAATTTAAAATGCCTGATTAATACACAATTTTAGAAAATAAAAGAAGTAAATCGTAATCGAGGTCGAGTGTTTCGACATTTGGCCTCGGTAATTAAAAGGGAGAGTTCGATATGAAAAAAATAGAAATAAGCATGATGCTGATGATCTTTGGAGTAATGTCTGAGCTTAAGTCGGCGGCAGCTTTGCAAGTAGTTAATGATCCTCTTTATTTGGAGCAACAACAAAAAAGAGAGCATAGGTATGAGGATGTTCCTAAAAGTACTGTGGTGCATGATTATGAGTATGATGCTCCAGCTAGTGTGGTTTCTAAAGTGGTTCCATCATGGGACCCTTCAACTTACGAAGTAGCACTTAAGGCAACAACACCACGACACGTGCCAACACCAGCGCCTAGAGTTGGAACGCCAGTATCTGCTGTAGAACAAACATTTGAAATGCCAAGGGAAGTTTTTGAATATTATTTTAAAGATATTGAAGTAAAAGAAGGAAGCGTGAGCTCGGAAAAAATTTATGGAGTAAAGTTTTTAGCATGTGCCATTGATGAGAAAATAGTGAAAATGAAGCACTCTTTTGATTCTTTTACCCCCGAGCAACGAGGCGAAATCATACAATTGGTTAAAGAATTTAATGTGTTGCTCCTTGATTTTTATGCGGTATTGTTTGGCAAAAAAAGCAAAAAGTCTTCTTTTACGCATAAAAGAACTGATGAAAATCTTAAAGAAATTGAAAAAATTATTAATAATTTAGCAAGCAAACAAAAAGAAATTGATGATAAAATTAATGAATTAGTTAGACCTAAAGCACAAAAAGAAGCTGTTGAGAAAGAAAAAAGAAGAGCGACATTTGAAACAGTAGAAGAGTTAGATAAAATACGCCTTCAAAAGTTTTCGCAAGAAGCGGATAAAACTATAAAAGATCCTTCAAAATTTGAAGATTTTAAAGTGATTGTAGCTGATTTATATAAAGGATCTTTGACTCCTGAAACGCAAAGAAAAATTGCTGAGCGTGTGAATGAAGTCAGTGCGCATGTGGAGAAAGCTGCATCACTGAAAAATAGAAAAGAATTCCGTAGTAGTCATATTGTTGTGATAGGTAGTGATGGTAAAGAGTATGTGGTGCCGCACGCTTTTGAACTTGGAGAAGACCGTGGTCTTTATGGTACTGGGGCATATCGTGATTGGTCGTCAAATTATGATTTGTAACGTATGAAATTTTTTAATAGTTCCCCAAAGAGGGATTTTAACATGTGGAGAAAGAAGATGAAAATGAAAAAATCTAAAATAAGTTTGCTTGTTTTGTTAGCTGCGTATGCAGGCACAAGTAAAACCGCGGGGTATCCGAGTGATGAGGATCTTCTGAAATCTAAATGGCCTGAGGAGCTTGTTCATGAGGCCGGGCAACATGAACAAGATACAGCTACTGCCTCATTGGTTCGCGATAGTAAAGAAGCTCTTAGATTTCGTAAAGCAATATTAGAAGATATACACAAGAAACAATTTGCAGAGACACTAGAAGGAGAATTAAGAAAAATTATAAGTATTTTAGAAGATTCGACTAAGAGATATTATGCTTCTAATTATGAAGATCTGCCTGCTATAAAGAGTAATATGAGCCTTCCTTGGATATCTGAGCATGATCGGAAAAAACTTGAAGTGATGCATGAAAAGATTACTGCAAATAAAAAAGCATCAGATGAAAAGACATATAATTATACATTTGAAGAAATTTAAAAACTAGTAAGCTTTTTTCTTAAATTGTAAAGCCTCGGATCTTAAAAAAGTCCGAGGCTCTTTTTTTTTATGTATCTAATCGTTTTTAAGAATCGTTAAGAAGGCTTCTTGTGGCACTTCCACATTGCCCACTTGTTTCATACGTTTTTTACCTTCTTTTTGCTTTTCAAGAAGTTTGCGTTTACGTGAAATATCACCACCGTAACATTTTGCCGTTACGTTCTTACGAAGTGGGGCAACGCGTTCACGAGCGATAATGTTTGCTCCGATAGCAGCTTGAATCACTACTTCAAAAAGCTGGCGTGGAATAGCTTTACGTAATTTTTCACATAATGCTCTGCCAAGGTAGGCGGTGTTTTCTTTGTGAGTGATAACTGCGAGTGCATCGACTGGTTTGCCGTTTAAAAGAATATCCATTTTAACAAGATCGGCTGGTTCATAACCTGCTACTTCATAATCAAAGCTTGCATAGCCTGATGAGAGCGATTTGAGTTTGTCATAAAAATCAGTAGCTATTTCATTGAGTGGAAGACGATATTTGAGAATAACGCGACCTTCATCAAGGTAGGTCATATCAAGTTGTATGCCTCGTTTTTTCTGACACAAATCTAAAATATTTCCGAGGTATTCTGTTGGAACAATAATGGTTGCTTTAATGATAGGTTCGTAGATTTCATCAATATAGTTGCGTTCTGGAAAGTCGGCAGGATTTTCGATTTCAATCATGTTTCCATTGGTGAGTTTAAGTTGATAGCGCACGCTTGGAGCGGTGATAATAACCGACATATTGTATTCTTGTTCAAGCCGTTGCTTAAAAACATCAGCATGCAAAAGTCCCAAGAAACCGCATCTAAAACCAAGGCCAAGTGCAGGCGATGATTTTTTTTCAATGCCAACGCTCGCATCGTTTAAGGTTAGTTTTTCAATAGCATCTTGAAGTAATTCAAACTCACTGTTTTCGACAGGAAAAATACCGGCAAATACCATAGGCTTTGCGGGTCTAAATCCAGGAAAGGGAGTGACGGGAGCTTTTGGTGAAAAGATAGTGTCCCCAATACGAGCTTCGCGCACCGTTTTCATACCCATGATTGCATAGCCTACTTGTCCTGCATAGAGGCAATCGGTTGGTGTTGGTTCTGGATACATAACGCCGATATCAAGAACTTCGTAACGGGCTCCCCCTTGTGCTAAACTAACCGTTTCTCCTTTTTTCATGTAGCCGCTTTCAAGAGTTACCAAACAGATAACGCCACGGTATTCGTCAAACCATGAATCAAAAAGAAGTGCTTTTAAAGAACCAGTAGGATTGGTAGTAGGTGCTGGGATGCGTTCAACGATGGCATCTAAAATTTCTTTGATACCGATACCCATTTTTGCAGAAGCGAGTAAAAGTTCGTCTTTTTTATAATCAAAAAGGATAGAAAGTTCACGGGCAACTTTATCAACATCTGCATTTGCCATATCGATTTTGTTAACAACCGGGAGAATGGTTAAATCTTGTTCAAAAGCGAGGTAAAAATTGGCCATGGTCTGAGCTTGTACTCCTTGGCAGGCATCAACAAGTAATAATGCCCCTTGGCAAGCATATAAAGATCGCGATACCTCATAACTAAAATCAACGTGGCCGGGAGTATCGATGAGATTGAGAAGATACTGTTCTCCCTTGTATTCATAGACCATGGAAGCTGTCTGTGCTTTGACAGTGATTCCTCGTTCCTTTTCAACCTGGAGTTTGTCCATAAAAAGATCATTTTTTGTTCTGGTTGAAAGAGTGCCGGTTACTTCTAAAAGGCGATCTGATAAGGTTGATTTTCCATGATCAATGTGTGCGATAACAGAAAAATTTCTGACTTTATCGGGGGTAAAGGTTTTTAAATTTTCTTTGGTGAGTTTCATACGATTCCGTGGCTTGGGTGGTTTTTTCCAGATTTATTGGAAACTAGGTTTAAAATTGTAAAGCAAGCGGCTCAGTTTGTAAAACAAGTGCCAAGTTATTGAGGAATCTCTTTGTCGCCTTGAATGCGCACAAGGTCTTTTCTAATGATATCTTTGAAATCTTGTTTACATTTGTTCCAATCAACAACATCAACCGTATAAGGCAATTTTGATTCTTCAAAGTCTTCTTTGATATCGGAAAGTATATGAAGAGGTACGTATTCAATAAAACAAAGATCAAGGTCAGAAAATTTTTTGGGATTGCCGCGAGCGCGCGATCCAAATGCATAAAAGGTGTAGGGATATTTGGCCAAGATATTCAGAATGATTTTTAGATGTCTTTCTTCGGTGTAAATCATAAACGGGATTCTAGTCTTTTAATCAATTTGTCGAGTTCTTGAGAGAATGATTCAAAAATCATTACAACGTCATCGATGATTTCTTGTTCGTAGGTATGAGAAGTTATATTACGAGTTTCTTGAAAGTCAAACCAAATTTCTAGATTGTCTATAAGCCTCTCTAAAGCAGCTTTTCTGAAAGCGTTTTTTGGAGTACCTACTGTAAATCCTTCAGATTCAAAAATTTTTTTTATTGTTTTCCATGAAAGTTCATAACAAAATTCAAATGCTTGAATGGTTCCAACTATATTTTGTTCAGTTGTGAGATTTTTTCTAAATTTTTCGAATATCTGCTGTGCTCGCTTTAGTCTTTCAATGTTGAGCGCGGCGATTGTTTTCATTATTATTCCCCTTTTTCTTCTATTTTCTTAATAAATACTTCGAGAGCTTGTACAAGCGTGTCATGATTTTTAAAGACATCAGCAAGAGTTTTTTCTTCTAGGGGATTTGTTTTTAATCCTTCATATTCGAGAACCACATTTATGGCATGGAGTCCACGTTTATAAGAAAAATAAGGAGATCTTTCAGTTTCAGGTTTGCTTTCCTCTTCTTGCAGTATTTCTCCTATATGTATTAGATAATTGCGTGCTCGCTTGAGCTTTGCAACACGTTGTTCAAGCGTTGGAGTGAAAAGAGATTTTCTAGGATCATTAGACATTTCGATATCCTTTTTAACTATAGACAATTGCTTTATTTTTCAAACAGTAAGAGAGAATTAGTTAAATTTAAAATTGTAAAGCAAGCCGCTTAGTTTGTAAAACAAGTGCTTTGGGTCATCATATTTTTAAATAGGGAAGTGTTACCTTTTTTGAAAAGCGTTTTAGCCATCAAGAGAAAATTCTACTAATGTGCTATCGCTTTGATTGGGTTTTGTGGTGTCTGGCTGTGCTATTGAAACTGGTTGAAATAAGCTATAGTCGCGCTCTTCTAAAAAATCTCGTAAGTGCTTTTGAAAGTCATCAGAAAGTAAATTGATGCGTTTATGAATTATTCCTATTTTTGTTTGAGGAGTTTCTTTCATAATTGCATCTGTAATTGTGTCTTCTGTAATGAATTTTTCTGCGTCTTCTTTAATGAATTTGTTCAAAATATAGTCCATAAGATAGGTAGATTCTTGTGGATAGTTATAGAGAAAATAACTTATCCTTTCTTGTCTCATATTTTCTAAAGCAGTGATAGCTCTCATAAAAAATATTGTTATATATGCATCTTTAAGAGCATTTTCTTTTTCTAATCGTTCTTGAACAGCGAGAGCCGAAGCTGTTTCTGTTTCAATTTCTAAAATATTCGTAAGTGCTTGTAATTTTTCTAGTCTCTCTTGTTCATCTTTCTCTAACATTTCTATCATGTTGTCATAAAGATGAGGGTTATAGCTTCCATTAGTCCCCCAAGCAATATTTGATTCTTCTGCAGCCAGTGATCGAGCATTGGAGTGTAGTTGTTGTCGATTTAGCTTTTGTTTTTTTTGTTGGGCTTTAATTCTGCTCTTAAGTCTGTCTTCAACAGTGACTTTTTCGGGTAAAACTTCTTGAAGTGTTGAAGGACCATTATGAAAGTGTACGCGTGATTTTTTTGGAGCACTGGAATCTGGGTTTTTAAGAATAGATTTAAGTGTTGTTGTTGGTTTTGGATTTTCTGCTCCAGAGCACGAAAGAATAATGGCAAAAAGATTAAGTAAGCTTATTTGTTTCACGATTTTTAACATGAAGGATCTCCATTTTTAATTGTTTAATCATTATTTATATTTCTATTTGAATAGTATCATTAAAAATTGGATAAAACAATGGAAGCGATGTTGCGACGTATTCTAAAGAGGTACTTGTATTGATAGGCTGCTTATTTTGCTGACCTTACAGAAAGATTGTATACTAACCCGGTGGTGGTAAAAAACTTATAAAGTATGCAGAAGATAAAAGTAAAACCCAGTTCTAAGGGGTAGCAGGTATGGCGGAAATACAAAAAACGAAAATAGATCTTAATACTAAGCCGGTTCTTATTGAAGATGAGCTAAAAAACTCCTTCCTTGATTATGCAATGTCTGTTGTCGTGAGTCGTGCGATTCCTGATATTCGAGATGGGCTTAAGCCAGTACATAGACGTGTGCTTTATGCGATGCATGAACTTGGGTATCACCATAATAAGCCTTATAGAAAATCGGTACGTGTTGTCGGTGATGTGCTTGGTAAGTATCATCCTCATGGTGACCAAGCGGTGTATAATACCATGGTTGGTATGGTACAAACTTTTGCAAAACGTTTCCCTCTTTTAGATGGGCAAGGTAACTGGGGTTCGGTTGATGGTGATAATGCGGCCGCTATGCGTTATACCGAAGTTAGATTAAAAGGTATTACGCAAGAAATTTTGGCTGATATCGATAAAAATACGGTTCCGTTTGTTGCCAACTATGATGAATCAACGGTTGAACCGGTTATTTTGCCAAGCCGTCTTCCTAATCTTTTAGTAAATGGAACAGCTGGTATTGCAGTTGGTATGGCTACTTCTATTCCTCCTCACAACTTGGGCGAAGTTATTAATGCATGCTTGGCGCTTTTAGAAAATGAAGATCTTTCATACGAAGAACTTGTTCAACTTATTCCAGCTCCTGATTTTCCTACTGGCGGTATTATTTGCGGACGTTTAGGGGTGCTTAAAGCATACAAAACGGGTCGTGGAAATGTGGTCGTTCGTGGTGTTGCAGATATTCAAGAGACTAAAAAAGGTCAAGCGATTATTATCACTGAGCTGCCGTATCAGGTAAATAAGGCTGAGTTGATTATAAAAATTGCTGAATTGGTAAAAGATAAAATTATCGAAGGCATTAGCAATATTCGCGATGAGTCTGATAAACGCGGTATGCGCATTGTTATTGATGTAAAGCGTAGTGAAATTCCTGATGTTGTTTTGAACCAGCTCTATAAACATACACCACTACAAACATCACTTTCTATTTTAATGCTTGGTCTTCTTGATAACTGTCCGCGTATTTTTACGCTTAAAGAATTGCTGCAACAATTTTTACTTCACCGTGAAGTAGTTGTTTATAAGAGAACAGTTTTTGATCTTGAAAAAGCACGAGCACGTGAACATGTTCTTGATGGTTTTATTATTGCTCTCAAAAATATTGATGCGGTGATTAAACTTATTAAAGAGTCTCAATCGGCAGAAGAGGCTATTACTGCTCTTGAAAAAGAGTACAAGTTTAGTGCAGAACAAGGTAAGGCGATTCTTGAAATGCGCTTGCAACGCTTGACTGGCATGGAACAAGAAAAAATTCATAACGAAATATCAGAATTACGTATACGTACTGCTTACTTGCAATCAGTTATCGATGATCGTGCTGTTCTTAAAAAAGAAATTGAAGTCGAACTTGTTAGTATTAAAGAAAATTATGATAACCCACGTCGTACAAAAATCGAAGACAGCTTTGAGTCTTTAACGGCTGAAGATCTTATTCCCGACGAAGAAGTGGTAGTAACATTAACCAGTAAGGGATATGTCAAACGCGTTCTATTGAATACCTACAGCGTTCAACATCGTGGTGGCAAGGGCAAAATGGGCATGCAAAAGCTTGATGATCTTGATGATCTTGTCAAAGATATCTTTGTTGCAAAAAATCATGATGAGCTTTTGTTCTTCACGAGCCTTGGCCGCGTCTACAGTATGCGTGTGTATGAAGTTGCTGAAGGATCACGCACTTCTAAAGGCCGCGCTATCGTTAACCTCTTGCCATTGGTAGAAGGTGAATACGTAGTAAAACTTCTGTGTATGCGTGGTATGGAAAATAAAAATATTGTGATGGTTAGCAAAAAAGGGATCATCAAGAAAACTGATGCTCAAGCCTTTGCTAAGATCCGTGTTTCTGGTATTCGTGCTGTTGGCCTTCGTGAAGATGATGCGCTTGCGTTCTGTGGAGTAAGTTCTGGCACCGATGATATCGTGCTTGCAACTGCTCACGGACAAGGTATCCGCTTCAAAGAAGAAGAAGTGCGTGTCATGGGACGTCAAGCTGCAGGTGTTATTGGTATTCGTATGCGTGAAGACGATTACGTGGTTGGTATGGAAATTATCGATGATGAAGAAAAAAACTTATTGTTCGCGACACAGCAAGGGTACGGAAAACGTACGCGAGTTGGTGATTTTAGAGTTGCTCACCGTGGTGGTCAAGGGGTGCGAACCATTCCTACCGATCGACGTAATGGTGATGTGGTTGGTTTAGTTATCGTTAGCGAAGAATCACATATTTTATTAATCGATGATAATGGTAAAATCATTCACTTGTTACCAAAAGAAGTGCGCACTATGGGTCGTCAAGCAAAAGGGGTTCGCCTTATTCGTCTTGATGGTGGCCGTCGCTTAGCTTCGATTGTTGCTTTTGAAGAAGAAGGCTCAAACCTAGAAACTTCCGATGAGGGACCAGAAGGATTAGTAACCGAAGTACAAGTAGACGAAAAAGTTGATGACTCAACTGATGAAACTACCGATGCGCTAGGAGCGACAAAACCTGATCGCAAAGCAAAACTAAAAGCTGATGGATCGGAAGATGATTCAGATTTTATGAGTTTCGAAGGTGTTGATTACGAAAACGATTCACGTGATGTATCGCCGGTTACAGATTTACTGGAAGATGAAGACATGGTCTATTTCGATAAGTCTAGTAATGATGACGATGACCAGCAGACAATGCTGTTTTAACTAAATAACAATTAATTCGTATAAAAATAGGGGGAGCCGTTGCAGCTCCCCTTTTTAATTGCCAATAATTTTCGATTCAACAATCGCATGCATTGGAATGCAACCATCATAGAGGTGATATTGTTTGGTAGAGCTACCGAGCTTCGCTTCAAAAACTAACCGCCCTTGTAACTTGCTTGCTTTTATTTTTAATACAACATGGGGAACGTTGAGCGTGCCCCAGTAATGGAGCAATCGTCCAAGTTCATCTTCTTTTTGAAAACGAATAAAAGGAACATCCTCTGACGAAAGCAATACGCTTTGTTTGTGTTCGCTTGCTTGCCACAAATTGAAGGGCAAGACTTTATAGAGATGTTTTGGGGATTCTGTGGTTTGTTTTTTCATGAATTCCTTTTTAGTTTTCAAATATTCTTAGGTATTATTTCTGCTCCAATAATTGCTCGTGTGGGGATAATGGTAGCATTTAAACGATAATGTCCAAAGCGATCTTTAGAGAATGTATGGGGGTATCGTTTCTAGCCTGCAATGCATCAGCCTTTACTTTTAAAACATCGATGAAAATTACTCCTTTGACTTTAATAAAATGTGACTGATATAATGGACACCAAGAAGGAGAGACTATGATTGATATTCATAAAACAAAAGAATTTCAGATTTGGTTTAGTTCATTAACGGTAAAAGAACAACTTACAATAGAATCTCGATTAGAAAGGATTCATACCTTTGGGCATTTTGGAGATGCTAAAAATCTTGGTGATAAATTGGCGGAGTTACGGTGAAAGAGTGGTTGGCGGATATATTTTGTTAAAATGGGAAGTTTAGTGATTTTGTTACTTAACGGAGGAAATAAAAATGATCAAAAAAAAGATATCGAAAAAGCGCGAATTCTCATTAGAAAATATGCAGGAAACTAAAATCAATAAAAAGAAGGTCATAAAGTGGAGCCCTGAAAAGACCCTAGGAGACTTTCAGCAAGTTGGAGCTGCTTTGTTAGAGTGTCTTGTTGCTAATGATACGGAAACTTTTATAGAGATACTCGATGCGCATTTACGTATAAACAGACTTCAAGTATCAAAAAAAACACAGCTTTCACGATCAACTATTCAGTTAGCTTTTTCAAAAGGTGGGAACCCAACTTTAAAAACGCTGGCAAGAATTGTTCATGAGGCATCATCAAAAAAATAGAGATGTTTGGGAGCTTCTATTGTTTGTTTTTTCATACATTTCTTTTTAGTTTTCAAATATTCTTAGGTATTATTTCTGCTCCAATAATTGCTCGTGTGGGGATAATGGTAGCATTTAAACGATAATGTCCAAAGTGATCTTTAGAGAATGTATGGGGAGTATCGTTTCTAGCCTGCAATGCATCTTTTTTTACTTTTAAAACAATGCAGGGGAAATAGGATGTTTCGTAGAGGCGGTGCAGATACGATTGCGCTTGTCTTTTGCCAGTATGAAGAGGAACATAGGTCGTAATAACAAGTGGGGAATCGTCACTGGTAAGAGGAATGAGATCGTTTTCTTTGTGTGTTTCCCACAGATTACGCCACACGGCAAGATAGAAAATCTCAGGCATTTCTTCGATTGATACCGGTTCTCCTGCTTGTGTAACTGAAAAAATCCAAGCGAAAATAGTAATGATGATCTTTTTTTCCAGGCACTCTACCCCTTTTTTTGATAGATGTAATGATAACAACGAGCTTATCAAAATGTGTTTCGTTATCATCCTATTTGAAGAGTGTTGTTGAATTCAAGAATGTTAAAATTATGCTATGCTAGCTGTTATTCGATAATTTTATAAACGTACGGTAACACATGCTTTCATCTACTCTTTTACATCTTTCTTTAATTTCTGGCATTGGTCCTAGCGTGGTCAAAAAACTTGTTGAACGAGTGATGGAACATGGTGTTGATCTTTATACGTTAAATATTTCTGACTTTTTGCATTTAGGTATTCCTCAAGATATGGCAGCATTACTTGTAAATGGGCTAGCAGATCAAGCGCTTTTTGATCGTGAGTACGAATTATTAGAAACAACTGCGGACATTAATTGGACAACGATGTTGAGCTCTGATTATCCCGCTTTATTATGGCATACGTACGCGCCACCCCCAGTATTGTATTGGCAGGGAGAGCCGGTGTGGAATAGTGGCCCAACTCTTTCGGTAGTTGGTTCGCGAGACGGTACGGCGTATGGCAAGCGAGCACTTGATATTATTCTGACACCATGTATTCGCGAAGGGATGATTGTTGTCAGTGGTGGGGCGCGTGGCATTGATACCATGGCTCATGAACTTGCATTAAATGAAGGCGGAACTACGGTAGCGGTGCTTGGTTCAGGCTTGCTACGACCGTATCCAACTCAAAATATACGTTTGTTTAAAAATATTGCTCATCAAGGCGGTGGAGCAGTAGTAAGTTGCTTTCCTTTAAAAGCGGACGGATTGCCGTGGCGATTTCCAGTCCGTAATCGTATTATCGCAGGTATGTCTCGCGGGTGTTTGGTAGCGCAGGCTGCAGCAGGAAGCGGTGCCTTGATTACTGCACGTTTTGCCCTTGATGAAGGTCGGAATGTCTATGCAGTCCCCGGTCATTTTGATGATCCATTAAGTGTGGGCTGCCATCAAATTTTACAAGATGGCGCTCAATTAGTTGTAAATGCAGAAGCGATTTTACGGGATTATCCTTCTTTGAATGGTTCAGTTTTTGATAATTCTGTTGTTCGGCAAACCTCACTTATTGATCATCCAGAAAAAAAAGTAGTTAAAAAACCTGTTTTTAAAGAAAAATTAACTTTGGTTGAAATGGGAATAGTTGGGCTTTGTGTTCGCCCAATAAGCCTTGATGAACTGGTTGAAAAAACAGGAAAAACGGAAAATGAGCTCAAGGCTGAGTTATTCGATTTGCAACTTTCTGGAAAGATCGAACAGGACTTTGCAGGGTTATGGGTAAAAGTGTAAAGAAAAGGGGCTTAATCAATTTTGCGTTTTTTATCTAATTTGTGTATCTTTTGTTTTCTATAAATCGTAGCGCTTAGGCGCTTTTTCATTTTCATCCGGCAAGCCGCTTATAGGTCAGTCGGAGACTACAAGTCGGTTAGGAGTTTATTATGCCAGTACCAAAAAGGAAACGCTCCCGTCAAAGACGAGATAAGCGTTTCGCCAACAAAGGGTTATCGTTCCCACAAGTTGGACTTTGCAACAATTGCGATGCTCCTTTATTAAGCCACCAAGCCTGCAAAGACTGTGGTTTTTACAAAGGTAGAAAAGTTTTAACAACTAAATCTGAACGTTTTGATAAAAGGGCTGGAGTTCAAGATATCCGCCAAAAAAGAATGGCAGCTTTAGAGGCTCAGGCTCAACAACCAGATGCAGCAGCAACAGGAACCGAAGCCTAGTTTCACTTTTACAGGGGGGTGTGTTAGGTTAGGCGCAGTGTCAAAAAAGGAGAAATAAGCGAGGGTTGCATGGTACAAGAAATGGTTCGTCAATGGGCGCAAGAACTAAAAGAGTTTAATTATTCAACATGGTTAAGCACCGTTGTTATGATAGCGTTGCTTATGCTTGGTGGGGTTAATGTCCGTAAATGGTACGTTGCTTCTCGCGAGCAAAAAGCTCAGTTTGCGATGTCAGAAGCTTTTGAAGAATATGATCGCGCAGTTTTGCGTATGGTTGAATCAAAAGAATCAGATGACCAAGTAGCAAAACAGCAGTTGGAAGATGCTCATTTGAGTTTTGATGTTGTTTTACGCAATCATGGGTCTTCTGCTCTTTCTGGATGTGCTTATGCTTTTGAAGCAGATATTTATTGGTATGAGAACAAAAAAGCTGAAGCTCTTGTGGCAATGGAAAACGCTATTAAAAGAGCTCCAAAGTCTCCTCTTGCGTATGAATGGAAAACAAAATTAGCATTGATGAAGCTTGATGCTGAAAGAGTTGAAGAAGGTGTTGCCGAACTTAATGCACTTGCACGAGATCCAAAAAATATCACTGCAGATAGAGCATCCTTTGAACTTGGATATTACTATTGGTGTGCTAAGGATGAGGCTCATGCACGAGATGCGTGGCAACTTCTTGAAAAATTCAGTGGTTCAAAGCAAGGCGATGAATTGCAGCAAACCGTGTCACCGTATCTTGCTCTTGCTCAAATGAAACTGAGTGCTATTTCAGAATAAAAACAATTAAAAAAAGAGAGCGTGTATGTCTCAGAAAGTTCGTGTTCGTTTTGCTCCGTCTCCAACAGGAAATATGCACATAGGTGGTTTGCGAACCGCTCTCTTTAATTGGTTATTTGCGCGTCATGCTGGTGGTACTTTCTTGGTTCGTATAGAAGATACCGATCGAGAACGTTCAGAAGAAAAATATGTAAAATCGTTGCTTGATGCACTTCTATGGGTTGGAATTGAGAGTGATGAAACGCCACTTTTTCAATCTGCGCGACAAGATTCATATCATGCAGTGTTGCAGCAGTTACTTCAATCAGGGCATGCGTATCGTTGTTTTTGTACTTCAGAAGAAGTTGAAGCTCGTGTAAGAGCAGCTGGTGTGACTGATGAATTTTATCATTACGATAGTTTTTGCCGAAATCTTCCTGTAGTCGAAAATGAAACTCGTTCGTATGGAATTCGGTTTGCAATTCCTAAAGAAGTACAACGAGTAGAAGTTACTGATCTTATTCGGGGTCATGTAGTTTTTGAACGGGATCAGCTTGATGACTTTATTATTTTTAGGTCTGATGGAACCCCTATGTATAATTTTGCAGTGGTAGTGGATGATAATCATTCAGGCATTACTCATATTATTCGTGGGGAAGAACACCTTTCTAATACTCCTAAACAAATTCTTTTATATCAGGCCTGTGGGTTTACCATTCCTACCTTTGCGCATCTTCCAATGATTCTCGCCCCCGATGGTAGCAAACTTTCAAAACGGCATGGCGCAGTTGATGTGCTTTCGTATCGCAATGAAGGTTATTTGCCTGATGCGCTTGTCAATTACATTGTGCGCCTTGGGTGGGCACATGGAGATCAAGAACTTTTTACTCGTTCAGAAATGATAGCGAGTTTTAGTATTGAAGCGGTTGGTAAAAAGGCTGCAATCTTTGATCATCAAAAACTTGCATGGATGAATGGAGTGTATCTACGGGAAGTGTCTCCCGAGCTTATTATTCCGTTTATTTTATCTACTGATTCTGCTGAATGTTTTCAAAACATAGTAACGAGTTATTCTCACGAAACGGTTATCGAAGCCATTCGGCTTTATCAATCGCGAGTAAAAACGCTTATTGAGTTAACCAAAGAAATACAAACTTTTTTTAAAGATCCATCTTTTTATAATCCTGAAGACGTTGCCAAATGGATAACTCCTGGGACAGCAACGTTGCTTCATACGGTTCTTGAAGTCCTTGAATCATGTGAGCTATTTGATGCGCTTACTGTTGGCACATTGATTAAATCGTTGTGTGAACAAGAAGGTCTCAAACTTGTTTCTTATGCCCAGCCATTACGCATTGCGTTAACTGGTGGAGCCACAAGCCCTGGCGTTTTTGAACTACTTGCATTGCTTGGCAAAGAGAAGAGTCTTGCGCGTATCAAGGCTTTTGCGAGATTCTTAGCAGAGTAATGTCGTGTTAAGAAAGTCGTAACGTTGAGGTATTTCAATGAAAATAGGATTTATATTTTCTGGCTATGGTAGTCAGTGGGTTGGTATGGGCAAGGAGTTGTATGATCAATCTCGTAGTGCTCAAGAGTTATTTGAAGAGGCTTCAAGTTGTCTCGATACTAACTTTGTAAAACTTTGTTTTGCTTCGTCCGATGCAGAACTTTCCAAAATAGAAAATGCGTATGTCGCCTTGTATGTAGTATCTGTTGCTATTGCTAAAAAGCTTGAAGAACAAGGAATTGTTCCTACCAAAGTTGCAGGGTATGACATCGGTGAATATGCGGCACTTACTGTTGCAGGAGCATTAAGTATTCCTGATGCGCTGTATTTGCTTAAAAAATATTCATCATTTTATCAAAATTATCTCGATCAATTTCCGTGCAAAGGGATGCGTATTACTGGTCTTGAACTTTCTGAACTTGAAAAGCTGTGCAAAAAAGTTTCTAAAAAAGCGGAACTTGCAGTGGTAGCAGTTGTTGAAGGCAAAGAGCAGTATGTGGTGATTGCAACAGAAGAAGCGGCGAATGCGCTCAAAGAATTGCTTGGTCAACTTTCGTACGTAACTGTTGCTCCGGCTCCAGTTGGTGGTGGACTCCATGCGCCAGCGATGGATGACATTGTAAAACAGATGAAAATGTATCTTGAAAAAGTAGATTTTAAAGACACTACGATTCCCTTTGTAAGTAGCGTTATTGGTGCACCTTTAACGGAAGGTGATATGGTTCGTGCGGCGTTGATGCAACATATTCATGCGCAAACTCAATGGGCGACGGTACAAGAAGCATTTGAGGAATGTGATTATATTTTAGAAATTGGACCGGGAACTGTCTTGCAAAAAGGCTTTTCTGAACGTTATCCAAGCAAAAAAGTATTTGCGATTAATTCGCTTGATGATATTAATGCACTTGTTGGCTTTGATGATATGCAAGAGGTGATCAAAAAGGATAGTGAGCAGGCTCAGGAAGCGGTGCAAGAAGAAAATAAATAAAGAAGGAGAAAGTACTATGGCAGAAAAACATGATCTTGTTTCAAAAATAACAGCACTTGTTGTTGAACAATGTGAGGAAGAAGCTCCTGCGCTTCCTCTTAATCTTCAGACTTCATTTGAAGAGCTTGGGTTTGATTGGCTCGCTCATACTGAATTAGTAATGCGCTTGGAAGAAGAATTTTCTTTGCTGATTAGCGACGAAGATGCTGATGGGTTGGTGAATCTTCAGTCGGTGGTTATGTATCTATCAAAAGCACGTACAGAGTAGTAAAAAACATTCTTTAAATAACGAAAAAGGCCCGGGGTTTAATCCGAGCCTTTTTGAGTACTGTTTACGTCCGCACTAAAGGGTTAGTGACTGGCTTAGTAGGAAACGTTTCCTTGAAGACCAACACCCCATGTGCTTAGAGTTTTGTTTGATCCACCGAACTCTACGTTACCAAAGAGGCTAACGTTTGGTTGCCAATCGTTATCTCTCCATGTGTAGCTGATATCGCCAAAGATGCAGTTAGAGAAGACACTTGGTGCCAATGCAGAGTCTTTGTTCAAGCCCATAGCGCCATCGTTAGTAATGCAATAGGTAGCTTGGTTAGTGGTTGTAACAGCTGTTGCAGCTCCGCCAGTAGTTGCATTTCCAGCAACGGTAATTGCTGTTACAGAATTGAGTTGGTTGGCTGCAGCAACGTTTGCACCGGTTGGAGCATAGAGAACATAGGTGTTCGCAGGGATAGTATCAACCCATGAGCCGAACTTTTCTGAACCGTGTCCACCACCTGAGTAACCAAGGTCGAACCCTACGTTACCTGTTTGGTAAGTGAATTGGAGGTTGAATTCGTACGCAACATTGATACCTATTTTTGCATGTTGAGTACCGATGTTGATCATGTTGTCCATTCCATTAGCTTCAACAAAAGTTGAAGGTGCGCCAACGGTAAGTTTTTTTACCAAGTTGTAACGGCTACCAATTCCACATGCTGTTAAATCATAAGAACGATTTTGTTTAGCACTGAACAAGTGTACAGCGTATCCTGTGAAGTACATATGTAAGTTGTGATCTTCATCTCTTTCCCAAAGACGAACACCAGCATCAACCATACCACCAACACCCATACGTCCGCCGTATCCTACTGTTGGTTCAAAAACATATTCAGCTTTTGAATGTCCGCCAGCGCCAAAAAGGCCACGAAGAGCTAAGCCGAGGTACATGTTTTCTTTGCTTACAAAGTTGTAACCGAGGTTTACAGCAACGTCACCAAGTTTAGTTTCGTTTTGTGAACCATCGATACGTCCGAAAGCCCATGGACGAGCAACATCACCAGCTGTTTTGTCGCCTTTAAAGGCAGCAATAACGCTTGTGTAAGCAGTAGGGGTAGTAGCTACGTTGTTTACTTCACCAGTAGGATAGTTTGCAGCAGCAGCTACACCAGCAACTTCTTCAAGGTGAGTGTTCCAGCGTGTGTATACCAATGGAAGGTGTGCAGACATCCAAAGACCTGAAACGAACTCATCAAGCCCTACAAAGAGCGAGAAGTCAGTGATAGATGATTGGACTTTTGGAGATGCAGTAACGGTTGATGAGAATGGTTCAGGAAGCAAAAAGTTCATTGAATACACATCAGTGGTGTTAGTGTTACCAGCAGTGTTAGCAGGTCCCCAAATCATTGAGTTTGTTCCGTTAAAGAACAAGTATTGGCCGAGTTTTTCTGAGCTGAAAGATTGACGCCATTCAGATTGTACTTTGAAGTCAAAATACATTGCATCAGCATCATACTTATAGATAAACGGAGACCAACCTAGTACGTCAACAGCAGTACCGTTTTGTGCGCGAGGCAAGAAGTATGAGAGGCCGAAGACTGTTGCAGAAAGCTGTACGGTGCTCAAGAGCATAGTAACTGCGAGCAGCGTTTTTTTCATTTGTTTCATTTTTTTTACTCCTTTTCAAGTCCCTAGGGACCGAAACTTTTTTAAATCACCACAACAATTGTGAAATGTAATCGAAAAACCGAGGTTTTTCATCGTTTTTTCGCGTCCCCCTCCTTTCGTAAAATTTTGATGGTTAGTTTTTTATGTTATAAATTTCAGAGTTTTAGCTTAATTTAAGCAAACGCTAATATATTTTAATCTACAAGTCAACACAGTCTATTCACATTCGACTCCGTTATTATTGGCCATTATACTCACTGGGAGTTTTTACTGTAAAGGTTTGATGAGGTAAAGGTCGATTTACTCAGTAAGTTTAGTAGTTTGAATAGAAAAAAAGGCCCTAAACATGCATGTTTTGTATGTATACACTGTGATGCAAATTATTTTTGAGTCTCTGCCTGTCAGTAGTTCAGGTAACGTTTTGTTGTGGATTCCAGTACTGCAGAAGTTTTTGGATCTTAAGTCTTCTGAATATGTCCTACTAGACTTTGATTTTTTACTTCATATTCCCACGCTTTTTATTATTGGGCTGTTTTTTTTTCAAGTAGGCGTACCTCGATTAGCCCCTATGTACCGCAGGTATTCTCGTCTTGTAATGCTGACAGGCTGTTGTGTAGTAGCAGATACAGCAACGGTAAGTTTTTATTTTCTTTGGAAAGCAGTAGGAACCACGTTTTTTTCGTTATGGGTTGGATTTTTGTGTACTACGGTAGTGCTTGCATCAGTGCGTTTTTTTCCGCTGAAACAAAAAAAGAATGAGTTATCATATCGTGATGCGCTTATTCTGGGGGTGGTTCAGGGGATTGCATTGCTCCCTGGTATTTCTCGTTTTGCAAGTACCTTGGTTGTTGGCATATGGTTGGGATATTCGTATGAAAAATCTTTTATGTACTCCTTTCTTATACAAGTGCCGTTGTTAGGAGCTGCTCTTGTAAAAGGGTTGTGGTCCCTTGCGCATGCACAAACGTATGCACCCTTTAATGAACCAGCATTTTACGTGGTGCTGCTTGGAGCGAGCGCTGTCTCTTTTTGCGTTTTTTTATATGTTTTTGCTATGGTCAAACGTAAGACTATTTGGGTCTTTGCGTGGTACACCGCGCTTTTAACGGTGATTGCAAAGGTCTTTGTTTCATAGTTTTGGCGATGGACACTTATGCGAAAGCAGATTTCGAAGGTAATTGATTTTAGAGTATGTCAGAAAATTAATGAGTAAATAAAAATCCATGTCATCCCCAGAGAACGGTAGTCGCGGTAGTGTCGAAGATCACGCCATAGCTCGGAAAGAGCGCCGGCGGACGGCACTAGCTAGACGGAGTGAACGTACGGGGATCCAGACGTAACAAGAAAGAATCATAATTTAAGAGCAAAGCTAAAGATGGATAATCAATATGAGATGGTGTAAACCAAGTTTTTTAAACTATAAGGACTTTATTTTGTTACGCCTGGATCCCCGTACACTCAGTCGTACGCCACTCGTCCATTCGGACGTGGCTGCTCCTATCGTTGGGGATGACGAGGAGAAAAAATATACTTAAAAATAACGAACTAGTTTCGAATAAGTTTTAAAAAAAAGGGGCAAATAAAAATGAAGAACAGAACTCAATCTTCGCGCTATAAAAAAGGATCGCTTGTTAATTATCTAGCAAAGCTCTCTCATTTTTCTACCGCTCTCAGTGCAGCGGTAACTTGTTTTGTAGGTATGGCGCTTTTTTCTTATCACCCGCATGATCCTTCGTGGTTTTATTATTCTTCTGATCCGCTTCCTGTATTTAATTACGCAGGGCCAATGGGAGCGCAGGTTGCTGCTTTCTGTTTTTATATGTGGGGAAAGGCTGCGTATGTTTTGCTTGGTATTGGAATATATAGCACCTATTTTTTTTGGAAAAAACGATCGCTGGAAGATGAAATTGATCGAGCTCTTGGGTTAGTGAGTTTACTTTTTTCGTGGAGTGCGTTTTTGTCCGTTCATGAAAGTGGTCATAAGCCGTATCGATTAGCAGGAGGCTTTTTAGGAAATAAGGGGTTTTTGTGGCTCGTTTCTTTATTTGACGTAAAAGGTGCGCTTGTATTTCTTTATGTTCTTATTGTGTGTCAGCTCCTTTTAATTTCGCGTTTGTCAGGTATTCAACTTTTTGTCGGGCTGCAAAAGATCGTTACCTATCTTGTTAAAACACGTCGTTCGTGGATGGAGCCATTAGTAAAAGGAGTGCAGTTTTTAGTGAGTAGGGCAATGCAGGTGGTGCAAAAATTGGGAAGTTTATTGCTTTCTGGTGCCCAATTGTTTTGGAACTTTATCTATGCACATGATGTAGATTCTGAGTTGCAAAAAAAACATGAAGAAAGCCCTTTTGAAGAATCGTTTTGGCAAGAACAGGAACGGGCGGCGTTTGATGTTTCTATCCGCCATCGCCAAGGCTACGGCGCGATCTCCGAGGCTACAGAGGACTCCGGTCTCCAAAAAGAATCTTCGAAAGAAAAAGCTCAATCTGAAAAAACAACAGCATTTCAATTGCCTTCAATGAGTTTGTTTGTGCAATCAACAAAAGAAGAACGATCAATAAAGAATGACGAAAGCAAACAAAGCGCAGATCTATTAGAAGAAAAACTTTCCCGCTTTGGAGTTGCAGGGATGATTGTTGGCACTAAAAAAGGGCCAGTGGTGACATTGTTTGAATATCAACCGAGCATTGATACTAAATTGAGTAAAATTGTTTCGCTGGAACAGGATCTTGCGTTAGCGCTTGAGGCAATGAGTGTACGGATTCTTGCCCCGATCCCAGGAACATCACGTGTTGGTTTTGAAGTTTCTAACAAAGAACGTAAAAGTGTGCGCATGGGAGATATCGTTACATCGCTTAGTTACCAGCATAGTAAAGCTTTATTACCGTTGATCTTAGGGCAAGATACTGCGGGAGCGCAGGTGATTGTGGATCTTGCTGATATGCCCCATTTACTTATTGCAGGGTCAACTGGTTCAGGAAAATCGATTGCTCTTAATACAATGCTTATAAGTTTGTTGTGCCGTTTAAATCCAGAACAACTACGATTAATAATTGTAGATCCTAAGCGTCTTGAATTTGCTGCGTATCATGATATTCCGCATCTGTTGTTTCCCATTATTACCGATCCTCACCGTGCGGCACCTGTTATTCGTTGGTTGGTAAAACTGATGGAAGAGAGATATCAATTGATGGCAGAACAAGGGGTGCGTAGCATTACTGAATACAAGAGTACGTGTGTGCAAGAAGGCAAAAAAGATGAGCTTCCGTTTATTGTGCTCATGATTGATGAACTTGCTGATTTGATGATGGTGGCAGGCAAAGAAAGTGAAGAAGGGATTGCGCGTCTTGCGCAAATGGCTCGTGCTGCAGGCATACATTTAATTGTGGCAACACAGCGACCTTCAGTTGACGTGGTGACGGGGGTGATCAAGGTAAATTTCCCAAGTAGAATATCATTCCGATTAACATCAAAAATCGATTCTCGTACTATTCTTGATGCAGCAGGGGCAGAAAGCTTGCTGGGCAAAGGGGATATGCTTTTTATGGATGCATCGAGTGCTCGTATGCGTCGGGTGCATGGAGCCTATGTAAGTGATGGTGAAATTAAAAAAGTTACTGATTTTCTACGCGCACAACAAAAAGTTGAGTACGTCGATCTGCAAGCAGCAGTTGATTTATATCAAGCGCAGCACCAAGAAGCAGAAGAACCTCTTTTAAAAGATATTCTCCAGTTCTTGGCAACTATTGATGAAGTTTCTATTTCGCTTTTACAACGACGCTTTAAAATTGGCTACAATCGCTCAGCGCGTGTTATTGAACTCCTTGAAATGCAGGGCAAGGTTATGCCAGCTGACGGTTCCAAAATGAGAAAAGTGTTGCATTAGAGCTTATCTGAAAATTAATAGATACATTAAAAAAGTCCCGTCATCCCCAGCGATAGGAGTAGCCACGTCCGAATGGACGAGTGGCGTATGACTGAGCGTTGGGGATCCAGTCGTTACAGGAAGAAGTCATTATTTTTGATTGTATAGAGATGGATAATCGATACTAGATAGCATTTGGATTATGATGACTTTGTTTTGTTACAACTGGATCCCCGTACCGTTCACTCAGTCTAACGAAACATTTTATGTTTCGCCGTGACCTCGTTCTCTGGGGATGACAGTAAAAAAAAACTTAAAAGATGGCTTGAAGTAATTTTCGGATAAGCTTTAAGGTTTTAAGCTTTATACCAGTTATATGCTTTAACTAGTGCTATGACTCCCAAGGTAGTGCAAAAAATAGTAGGTAAGAGCTTTTTCCCTTCAGGAGCAGGTGTAATTTTTTCTAACGCGTTTTCGCAGCAGGTATCCCATAATTGAGTAGCATAGGCGATTTGTGCAGCTTTAAAAAAGAATGGATGAGTGTAGGGGTGTTGAAGATTATTGAGAATAGCTGCTTCTTGTCCAGGCGCATCAATGGCAATAGTTAAGGGAGCATTGACAAAAAAGTTCTTTTCGGTGGTTACAGAAATTTTTATAGTTAATTGTTTTTGTGTGGTAGCAGAAATTTCATTGGCAAGTGCTTTAATGATAAGTTCTTTAAGCTTTTCTTTATGATGAATGTCAACGGAATAGAGTTTTGCTTCTGTTGCTGTATCAGAAATAACAGCATGATAGGTTGCTGTGCTGTCATCGATAAAATCGCTAGGTAATTGTTGCCATACAGGAGTTATGCGAGTATCAATATTTTTTTCCCAGAATGCTTCAATCCATCCATTTTTATCATTGTCATTATCATTGTCATCATTGTATTTCGGTGTTTCAATAACAGTTTCTTTTTGAAGATCATACTGGCCTGCGCCTTGGTAGGTTACCTTTCCTGAGATGGCAAACGTGTAAGTTTCATTTTTTTGTAAGAGCTCTACATTGGCGTTTCCATTTTGACTAGTGGTTGCTTTTTCGGCATCGGTTAAGTTGCGTTGTAAGAATTCTTGAAAAGCTCTGTAATTGTCAGGCTCTGTTGCAGGGTTGATTTTGAGAGTAAGTGGCTTCAACCATCCATTTTTTTGTACTTCGATAGTTAGCTCAAGATGAGTGATTGGAGCATCGATTTCGATAAAGGGGCGATGGATTGCTACCGGTGCGGCTGAATAATAATAATGGTACATGCGATAGCCAACAAGCGCAGTAGCTGCAAGAGATGAAATTTTTAAGGCTGCCTTCCCAAGTCCGTACGCTGACTCAGAAAAGTATTCGGAACCTTTAGAAGGGACAGGTAAAGAAGTAGAAATGGCTTGAATCTCTTGAATTTGAGCTGCTTGGGTGGGCATAAATTTTCGTATATGTGCATAGAAAGGATTGTTAGGATCATTAACCGCATAGGGAGAATCACTTGCAGTAAGCTGAGTGAATCCAAAAATAAGGGTAAGAATACTTATATATTTTTTCATAAAAACCACCTTTTTTATTTATTCCCCTGGAAACAACCAAGAGAATGATTTTCAAATAGATAATTTAAATTATACGGTGGCGGCGGGAAAAAGCAACAGGTTAGGAAAGTAAAAGGAAAGAGAGGTTGAAAATAAGAAGCGCGATATGAGTTTTAAGGTCTCATGCCGCGCTTCTTATCAATTTTTACTGTGCTTGTTTCTTTTTGAATAGTGTACGCAGTTTTGCGTTTGCGCGATTTTTTAGGCTATGTAGCCAGTTTTTTAGTTTTGTTGTTGGGCTAGATTTTTTTAGCGCACTTAAAAGTTCAGAAGTTGCTTTGTTAAGACTGGTATAATCTAATGGTTTTTCATTCAATAGGTTCGAACGAATGCTTTTTATAGCTTTCTCAAATGTGTTGTACTTTGCGTTAATGGGTTCTGGCATTTTAATCAATTTCTTTTCATTTTTTACAGTAATCAAGTATCTCTTTTTTATAAGCGCTGTGTTAACTTTTTCGGACTCAGTATGAACAGTCTGTTCAAAGGCATGGGTTTTTGCACTTTCAATAGCGAGCTTTATTTCCTGACGTATTTGGTCTTCTAGTGTTGAAATGGCTCTTTCGTCTGGGCCTGTAGCGACCTGGTCACCTGGCTCACGATTAACATTTAGTCGGAATGCTTGAGTAATCTGAGAAGTTATTTTTCTTGTAAATGTAGAGATCGCTTCCTTGATCGCTTCATCGGATAGTGGAGGGGTGATTTTTCTAAGTTCTGCTCTAAAAAGTTCTTCAAAAAGAGCTATCGTTTTGTTTGCCTGTTTAGTCTTCGAATCTGTCCTTTGGCTATCAAACTCTTTATTTCTCTTTATTAATCTTTTAATAGCCGCTTCATCTTCTGCCGTTAAACCTTGATCCTCTGATTCTTGAGCGGCAACAGTATCTGCCGTGGGTTCTGCTAAAGATTGAGCAGTGGGTTCTTGTGTTGCGGCTGGGGAGGTAGCGTTTTGTTTTTGTGCGGCTCGTTCATTGTGCAAAAGATTTTTTTGCATAATAAAGGCGTCTCTGATTCTCGCTTCTTCTGGTGAAGGGCTTTTTTTCACTTCTGTTTCTGTTTGATGCGAAGTCATCTCCGCCTCCGCGTGCATCCCCCAAAGTGAGGTTATTGAACACAGCAACAAGCTTAATAATGATATGTTTTTTAGTTTCATATTTTCCCTTTTTACTCTATTGAATAATCTCTACTTGGAAATATAGCAAAAAAAGAAGCGCGCAAGCAAGAGTGCGCTCCACGCGCAGTACCAAGAAGGGTCCTTGCCGACCCTCTTGGATCTCGGGCACAAACATGCTGTTTGATTGCTTTTTTCGGCTACAATCGTTCGCCGCACCTTAACAGGTGGCGACTCAGTTCCGCCTGGTACGGTATCTTTTTTAATCCAAAGATTCCCCTATCGCTTGCTATTACAAGCTGGGAATGACACAGATTTTTATATTTCAATTTTTTAAGAAAGTACCGTATTAGGGTATCGTCGATCCCAAAGGTCACGACGTAGCCTCGAAGAAGATCACGCTATAGCTTTATGCGAAAGCGGATGGCGAAGTTGGATCATGCCGGAACGGCAGATGCGGAAGGAAGCTGATGCTTCCGGTCTATAGCCGTCAGCAATCAAACAGCATGTTTGTGTGCGGATTGCAAAGGGGTGCACAAGCACCCGCTTTGCCGCTGCACGCGGAGTGCAATAAAAACAGCGCTCTTTGGCCTTGCGCGTGGAGCGCAACAAAAAGATGATTCCCTATTTTTTATCATCATCTATTGAGCTTAAAGAGGTGCCAGAACCACTTTCTTTTTTAGATTGATTAAGAACGGTTTCAAGCTCGCGTATGCTTTGAAATAAGGGGTTATGTTCTTTGATGAATTCTGGTAGAACCGTATCGCGTTGTTCTTGAAGAGCTTTGTTTGCGATTCCCAAGCTTGTAATTGATTTAGAAAAAAAGGTAGCAGTAACGTTAGCCATATTTTGTGCTGATTCAAGTGCTCCATCAAGAAATACATAGCCATTTTTAGCGAGTGTAGTTTGTTGTTCTAGGGGACGTGTTTTGATGCGTTCTCCTGCCCTGTAAATGGTTGTGCCACCAATAATTCCCGAAGCTACTGATACAAGCGCAAGTTTACGTAAAATACCTGCTTGCAGGGGTTCTTGGTGTAAAAAGGGGCAGAGAAGTAGTGAAAGAGTAAGGATTTGCTTTTTAGACACGGTGTCTCCTTTTGATGAAAAAAATGATGACGAATTAAAAATTGGCATTCAGTATAGGATGATTTTTTATTTTTGAAAGAAGGAAATAAAAAAGAAAAGCGAGAGCGCTGACACAGGGGAAATAAGCTTATTTTCTTGACAAATGGTCTAAAACAAGACACCTTTTTTTCTTATGCTAAAATATCATGTAATCGATCTTTTGATTAGAAACGGAGAAGCAGGTATGCGTTTAGATGAGCTTTTTTTAAAAACAGTGGTCCCTAGTGCTTGTGTGTTACAAGGAAGTTGTGCACAAGAGGTAACGTTTGCAGTTGATACACGTTCTTTAAAATCAGAACATCTTTTTTTTGCATTGCAAGGTGCTCGTGTTGATGGACATTTATTTCTTGCAGAGGCATTGGAAAAAGCAGCAGGGGTGGTTATTGCTGCTGATAAAAAACATTTGCTTCCGGCACAGATAGCTCAAGAAAAACTCGTTATTATTGTTTCTGATCCTTTAGAAGCCTTGATTGCATTAGCGACTGCATGGCGTGAACGTTTTTTGTACCCAGTTGCGGCCATTACCGGTTCCATGGGTAAAACAACAACCAAAGAAATTGTTGCTCACATGCTTGCCTGTGCAGGGAAAAAATATGTGGTATCGCGTGGCAATTTAAATACAGTGCTTGGTGTTGCTATGACTATTTCTCAGATGAATGATTCTTATGAAGGAGCAGTATTTGAGGTGGGAGTGCAAATGAAGGGAGAAATGGAACGGATTATTAACATGCTCAAGCCAACTATTGGTGTTATTACGTGCCTTGCTCACTCTCACATGGAGTGGTTGGGGTCTATGGCGGATGTTGCAGCAGAAAAGCGTGGCATTTTTAAAAAATTTAGTTCGCAAAATATAGGAATCATTTCTGGTGATTTTCCTTTGTTGAGTGGCGTTTCTTATTCGCATCCTGTTATCAAGTTTGGGTTTAAAATGACCAATCAAATACAAGCGCGTAAAATTAAAGAAGAAGCGGGCGCTTTATCATTTGTACTTAAATTGTATGATAAAAAATATCAGATCGCGCTAACGCAAAATCATCGTGGGCTTGTGAATAATGTGCTTGCTGCAACAACTCTTGCTCACCATTTAGAAGTTTCTGATCAAGCGATTTTAGAAGGGATTAGAACGCTTCCCACTCGCGCACAGCGATATGAGGTGTGCCGTCTTAAAGATTTTAAGGGAATCTTAATTGATGATTGTTACAATGCTTCTCCAGAAAGTATGAAGGCTGCTTTGTTAGCTTTTGAATCAGAAAAAAGTTCGGGGAAAAAGATAGCGATTTTGGGTGACATGCTTGAACTTGGTCAAAATAGTTCGTTTTGGCATCGGCAGATTGGCCGTTTTTTACGACGTACTCCTACGGTAAAACATCTTATTTTAGTGGGTGATCAGGTTAAGTGGATTGAAAAAACTGCTCCTCATGGTATTACCATAGAAAAAGTTGCTTCGTGGCAAGATGCTGTTTCTAAATTATCTGCTACGCTAGAAGATCATGCGGTTGTCTTAGTCAAGGGTTCCCGAGGTATGCAATTGCAAAATGTGGTAGCAAAGTTTGTCAATAAGCAAGTGTGTGTTTAGCCTATGGAATCCGTTAGTCAACATAAATCAGTATTGGTGCAAGAAGTTCTTGAAGCACTCAATATAACTCCAGTCCAGTGTCATCCCCAGCTTGCACCAGCAAGCGGTACGGGGATCTCTCAAAAAAATGAAAAGAGTCGAATTTTTCTCGATGTCACGTGTGGGGGCGCTGGTCATACGCGAGCCATTCTTGATGCTGATCCAACGGTTAAAGTGATTGCGCTTGACTGGGACATGAAAGCTATTGAGCGAGCCGAACCGCTCAAAGAAATTTATGGGGATCGTTTGCAGCTTGTATGGGGAAGTTTTGCTCATCTTTATAAATTACAAAAAAAACACAAAATCCCCAAAGTTGATGGTATTCTTGCTGACTTTGGTACATCGCAGGATCAGATCCATACTGGTGAAGGGTTTTCGTTTATGCACGACACTCCCCTTGATATGCGTATGTCGGTAGGGCATTATAAAACAAATGCGTATCATATTATTAATTTTGCAACTGCAGAAGAACTCCGTGAAATTTTATGGACGTATGGTGAAGAAAGTCGCGCAAAAGAAATTGTTGCACGTATCGTTGAAACTCGTCAAAAAAGCAGAATTCATACAACAAAGGAATTAGCACGTATCGTAGAGCAAGCAGTTGGGTTTCGACGTGAATCAAAAAAACATCCTGCAACAAAAGTTTTCCAAGCGCTTAGAATTTTTGTAAATAAAGAACTAGATAATATCGAAGCTTTTCTGCCGGTTGCATTAAACGCGCTTGCAGATGGTGGAAGATTAGTATGCATTAGCTTTCATTCATTGGAAGACCGATTGGTGAAAGAGTTTTATAAATCGACAGAAAGAGAAGGAAGAGGAATAATCATATCTCAGCGTCCAATCACCCCTAGCGAAGAAGAGCTTATTCGGAATCCTTCCAGTCGCTCCTCTAAGCTAAGAGTTTTGGAAAAAAAGAAGGCGTGTTAGTGTTTGACAAAACGATGGAGTCCTATTACATTTAAGTGCGACATGTGGTTTACCCGAAGTAGTGGGTCATTCATGAGGCAAAAGGTTCAATAATTATGAAAATAACAGAAGTTAAAATCTATCCGGCAAAAGAAAGTGGTACACGTTTAAAAGCGTATGCAACGATCGTATTTGAAAACGCCTTTATCGTCCGTGATTTGAAAGTCATTGAAGGAGAAAAAGG
>CAZQDJ010000013.1:0-31263 GCA_964592275.1 uncultured Pseudomonadota bacterium
CATACGCCACTCGTCCATTCGGACGTGGCTACTCCTATCGCTGAGGATGACGGGACTTTTTTAATGTATCTATTAATTTTCGGATAAGCTCTAAACTATATCCTAGTCAGGTTCGCGAAGTAGAACATAAGCTCAATTCGCGTCCTAGAAAAACTTTAGGATACAAGACACCATTAGAGATTTGCTTTGGAGCTAAATCCCGATGCTAGTGGAAACTTTCAGATGTAAATCGACCTTATTACCAAGATGATGATGGGGTGAAAAAAGAGTCAGATAAAAGAAAACGAGAAGAGAGCAAAAAACATCAATGTGAAGTTTGTAAAAAGTTTTTATCATCAAGGTGTTCTTTAACTCAACATAAACGGTCAGTTCATGAGAAAAAAAGATCATTTAAATGTGATGCATGTAGCAAAGCTTATTTAGAAAAAAGTACTTTAAGAAATCATCAAAAAAGAGTTCATGTTGAAAAAAAATATGAATGTGAATGTCTTAAGTTTTTTACAGAAAAAAGCGATTTAGATCATCATAGAGCGTCTTGTTTAAATAGGGTGTTTCGAAAAGAAATAAATTCTGTTTTAGAAAAATTAGCTCAACAGCCAGTTATTTTACTTCCTAATGCAGTTCAAGAAGAAGCAGTTAGTGTTGAAGAGCCTTCAGGAGAATCATTTAGCCACAATGCAGTGGTTTAAGAACTAGTACACTATTCTGTAGAAGAAGAAGAAGATTATGAGGTTTTAGCAATAATAAACTCGCTCTTATGATGAATTGTCCAGTTAGAAAAACAGTGATAACTTTATTAGCATGCTTGATCAGACATGCTAATAAATAAATTTTGCGCTCATTATCCTATGTTAGAATAAACGTTTTGTATGTCATCAAGTTCGTCAAGTGCTTGAAGGAATTCAATGGCTTTTTCTTCTTGGTCAGCAGGAGGGGTAATTGAGTCTTTTGCTACCCATTCGATTTCAGAATGTTCAACTTTAAGGCCAGCTTCAGTGGCTGCTTTTTTAACAGATTCTAACGCTTTGAGTTCAGTGGTGATGATAAAAAGGTCATCTTCTTTGGTGATAGTTTCAACATCAAAATCAAGAAGTTTTTCAAGAAGTTCATCTTCGGAAAGTGAACCGGTTGCTTTGATGATTCCTTTGAGGCTGAACATCCAATTAACCGTACCTGTCTCCCCTAAATTGCCACCTTTTTTAGAAAATACATGACGAAGTTCTGCAACAGCGCGATTTTTATTATCAGTTAACATTTCAACAATAACAGCAATGCCACCAGGGCCGTATCCTTCGTACATATGTTTTTCGTATGCAACACCAGGGAGTTCGCCTGTTCCTTTTTGAATGGCTCGTTTGATGTTGTCTTGGGGCATATTGATTTGTTTTGCTTTATCGATAAGTGTTCGTAGTCTCGGGTTTCCGAGAACATCGCCACTTTCACGAGCACAAATGGTTATTTCTTTTACAAGTTTGGTAAAGGCCTTACCACGTGAAGCATCTTCTTTTGCTTTTTTATGTTTAATATTCGCCCATTTTGAATGACCTGACATGGGAAATCCTCGTTCTTAGATTAGAGTATGTTGTCCAAAGTACTTCTTTTGTAAAAAGGGTAGCTTTTTGTGTGGTATTTGTCGACCTCGGGGGGTTTTTTCCAAATAACCTTTGCGTAGTAAATAAGGTTCGTATACCGTTTCTAAGGTTTCTTTGTCTTCTCCAATAAGGGATGAAAGTGTTTCAAGCCCAACAGGTCCACCATTAAAATGTTCCATTAATTTTTTTAAAATCATGTTGTCGACAGAGGTTAATCCTTCTTCATCAATTCCTAAAAAAGTAAGTGCTTTATGAGTGAGTGTGTCATCAGCTACGTCTTGTTTTTTTACTTGCGCAAAATCGCGTACTCGACGAAGGATTTTTTTTGCAATACGAGGGGTTCCTCGTGCAGATTGGGCAATTCGTAATGCTGCTTCAGAAGTTATTTTTAAGCCAAGAAACTGGGCATTTTGTAGAACGATCTTTTTAAGATCTTCGTCAAGGTAAAAGTCGAGCCGTTCTGTAATGCCAAAGCGGCTGCGCAGTGGAGCAGATATTTTTCCTGATTGCGTGGTTGCTCCAATAAGAGTGAAGGGATTAATGGGAAGATTAATAGACTTTGCTCCTGCTCCTTGGCCAATGATAATATCGACACGAAAATATTCCATGGCAGTGTAAAGTACTTCTTCTACATTCGTAGGCATGCGGTGTATTTCATCAATAAAAAGAATATCGCGTGATTCAAGGCTTGAAAGAATAGAGACTAAATCTCCTGTACGTTCCATCATGGGCCCGCTGCATACTTTGATACCGACATTCATAATCTGAGCCATGATTTGTGAGAGTGTTGTTTTTCCAAGACCAGGAGGTCCGAATAAAAGCATATGATCAAGGGCTTCACCACGCATTTTTGCTGCATGGGTGTAGATCATCAATTTTTCTTTGAGTGTTTCTTGCCCGAGGTAATCATCAAATGATTTTGGATTAAAATCATACTGCTGTTCTTCGGGAACGGTGTCTTGCAACACAACAAAATCGTGTTCAAGAATAAACTCTTCTTTTGGCGGATGTGTCATTGGGGTACCTTTCTTTAAGAGGTTGTTGTTTGACCGCGATGAGCCATGTTTTTTGTTGAGGAGACGGGAATCTTTCAATTGAGCTTTAGAATGGCTTAAATCGATCATTTTGGAAAGAGAAAAGGAACTTGAGAATAAGTTATTCGAAAATTTTAGATTTTATAATAAAATGTATTGCAGTTTGTAAATTATTAATGTTATTTTGAATAAAAAATAGATTTTATAAAGGAGGATATATGAAGAAAACCATTGTGGCATTGATGATAGCCTGTTTACGGATGAGTACTGTGGATGCAGAAGAAGTAAAGACTTTTATTCAAACTTGGAGTCCTACGAGTGCTTATGAAAAAAGTATAAAAATTAGTTTAAAAGAAATAGAAGATAATCCTGCAGTGCAAGAAATTGCTAGAGAAAAATTAGACAATCTTGAATCAGTTGATATGGAAACTTTAAAAAAGGCTCATGAACATTATGAGTGGGGTATTTTTTTACTTAAAAGAGCTTTAGAAAAGAAATTGGGGGGCGGTAGTAACATTAAAAATTCTTCCGATAGAAAGGAGTTGGAATTATTGCTTAGTTCGTATGCTAGTAGAGATAAGATAATTCAGGAAACTCTCTATTCAAGAGTGAGGGAACAAGCAAAGCATGAAATGGATGTTAAAAAAATTGCAAATAGATTGATTAAGGCACTAGAGGATAGGCGAGCGCAGAAAATTGTTGAAAAAGATAAGCGATTTACGCTTGATGAATTAGATTTTGCAATAGAAAATCTTAAGAGAGAACATAGAAAGACCTTACAGATGAAAAAAAATTTAAATTCGCCTGAAGAGGATAACGAGCTCTTCCTTAAAGAATTAAGTGGAAAAGTCGCTTCTGATCCTGACCATGACTACTCTCCTTTTGAAGGAGAAGTATCAAGCATTATGAGAAAAGCTCAATCGCTTCGTGGAGCCTATGAAGATGATGATAACAATCGTAAGGTAGAAGCTTCGTTATATTTTTTAAATAAGTGGCATGATACATTTCCGCGAACAGATAGTTACGCTTAAGCTTGCAGAATAAAAAATGGAGACTAAGTCAAATATGAAGTGCGACAACTTTTTTTAAACTTTACTAAGAAAAAAAGGGGAAGAGTGAAGAAGAAAAATAATGGTTTGATGATGGGATTGCTTGCGGTTTCGTTTTTAAGCAAGCCGGCAGAACGTGGTCTTGTGGAGGGACATGTTGACGATCAACAAGACGTTCAATTACCTAAAAAGCATGAAGTAGGAAGAAAATCAGGAAGATGGAGTTTTTTGAATTTTCTTAGAAATAAGTTTCGCAAACAGTTGGTGAAAAAACCTTCTGGAACTGTTGCTCAATCTACAAATCAGGATGCACCTTTGATGATTTTTGGTGATCAAGTGGCGATGGGTAATGAAGAGTTGGGTTTAACAGAAAAAGATAAAATGGCGATTAAAAAAGAAGAAAGCCATCGATCTTTCTTGTCTTTTAATCGTTCATCTCATTCTGAGCCTAATCTTAGCCCGGAGCAACAAAAATTAATAAAAGAAAAAATAGAAGCCAAAGAAAGAATAATGAAAGGTTTTTCATCGGACGCAGAAAGAGAGCTCTTTAATAAAGTTTTGGAATCCTATACAGATACAGAAACGTTAGATTCAGATGGTCAGATTGAGCGTATGCGTAGGATAAAGGAAACTGAAGAGTATATTATGAAATACCTTGTTCTTTCTTATGAGGGTATGATGACTATGAGGGCGCATAGTAGAGACTATTCTGAGCAAAATGAGATGACATTAGTAAGAGATCTTAAAGATTCACATTTAAATGCAGAAAATTTGGAAATCGGTATAAATGAAAGGTTTTATGAGAAAAATCAAGGCCATAATCAAGGCCTAAGCGAAGAGAAAACTAAAGAATTTTATGGTGACTATAAAGATAAAATAATTAAAATTTTACTTGGTGATGAAAAGGCTAAGATCTCCACAACGATTATGGATAAGATAAGGAATGATGCAGCAGATAAGATAGGAAAGATTGAAATAGCAGATCAAAAAAAAATTGCCATAAAGAGAAAAGAATTTATAAAAGAAAAGCAAAAAACAGATAAAGCAGATAAAGAAAAAGCCGTACAGATAGAAAAACTTATAAAAAAAGCAACTGAAGAAAAAGCTAAAAAAAAGGAAGATTTCATAAAAGGTAAACTTAAGCATGGATCATACTATGATGAAGAAACCAATACATTTTATTATAACTCAAGATATTATGATCCTCAAGGTGTTTATAATACCTATCATGGAAATTCCACTGTTAAAGTAATTAAAGGTGATCATAATCCCCTGTACGACTAGTGGACTCTCAAGGCTAAGTCTTGTTAAAACGTTCGCATGGTGATGCCCTGGATCCATCCAAGGCTCGCAAGGGTTATCCACAACGAAGTAAGTCCGTAACTCATTAAAGGGAGTGGAATTCCTACAACCGGCAACATATCGCACACCATTGCAATGTTGATAAAGGTTGCCAAAATAAGTGATGTCAAAATGCCGATAACAAGGAGTCGAGCAAAAAATGTTGGAACTTTTTTAAGTTGAAAAAGTATCCGTAAAAACAAAAGAAGATACAATGCAAGCAGAAGTAGCGCTCCCAAAAATCCCCATTCTTCACAGAGCACTGCAAAGATAAAATCGGTACGGCTTTCAGGCAAAAACATAAGTGTGTTTTGTGTGCCTTTCGTAAATCCTTTCCCAGTGATTTTTCCTGATCCAATCGCAATTTTTGATTGCTCAATTTGATAGCGTTCTTTTCTGTTATCTCCTGCTCCTAAAAAAACCATGACTCGTTTTTGTTGATAAGGCTTGAGTCCTTTCCATGCGATAGGAGCTCCCAACAGTGAAAGTAATAATCCCCATCTAAAAAAACGATTTCCAATGCCAGAAAACCAAAGCATGACTAGTGCTGCACCAAAAAAGATCATAGCGGTTCCCAGATCGGGCTGTTTGAGAATTAATAAGGCGCTGATAACCATTGTGGCAAGCATTGGCATAAAAGTGTCCATCGTGTAGAGTGGCACGTCTTTTTCGGTATAAAGATAGTAGGTTAAAAAAGAAGGAAAAAATAATTTGGCAAGCTCAGAAGGTTGAAATTTAAAAATTTTAAGATCAATCCAGCGTTGAGCTCCCATTCCTACCTTTCCCTTAATGAGAGTAAAAACTAATAATCCCATAATTAAAAAATAGGTAAAATAGCCAATTTGGCATAATTTTCGATAATCTTTAAAACAAAAAAACATATAAATAAAAAAACCGAATATGAGTCCTGCAAGTTGTTTTTTAAAGTAAATGGAATAGGGAACCGCTTCAAGAGTGGTTGAGCTATAAATAAAGGCGAGACCAAGTGCTGCAATAGAACACGTGATGCCGAAACTGATCCAATCAAAGTATAAGAGATAGCGGCGATCGATAAGCACGGGAGGCTTCCTTATTGTAAAGAAAATAAAGGTGCTTGTAGTGTAGCAAGATTGGAATTTTTTGTTCAGCAAGAGATACTAATAAATCTGTAAGGTAAGAGTGAAAGGAAATTATTATGAAAAATGATTTGAAAGAAATTAAATTAAGAGTTGAAAAGCTTAGAAAAGCTCAGCGGTTATTTGAACTCTATAGAAAAGACATGGTCACTGATCGTGATAAAGCTGGTGCAGTGCAGGCTTTTGAGTTTTCGTATGAGCTTGCTTGGAAAACAATGAAAAAAGTTCTTGAAGAGCGTGGGCAGAAGACTGGTTCTCCAAAAGATACGTTTAGAAAAGCGTTAGAAGAAGGATTGATAGATGATCCAGAGCTGTGGTTTGATTTCCAAGAAAAAAGAAATCTTACAGTTCATACGTACGAACTTGCTTGTGTTGATCTTGTGCTTCATGACTTTGATTTATTTTCTCGTGAGTTACAAATACTGATTCAAAGATTGGGTGAGTTAGTATGATCTATATGGAAGAAAGGCATGAGAAAACTTTGAAGGATATTCTAAAAAAATATCCTTTTACTTTTTATCTTTTCGGTTCTCGTGCTCGTGGTGATCAAAAGAAATTTTCTGATGTAGATATTTGTTTTTTTGAGGATATTCCTTGGAATATACGCGCTCATATTAAAGAAGAGTTTGAAGAATCAAGATTACCGTATCACGTTGATTTGGTTGACTGGAATTTATGTGATGAATTTTTTAAAAATGCCATACGTGGCGAATTAGTGCTTATTCAGGGCGATAAAAAGATTTTTTAGAAATAAAAAACCCGCAGCTTAAACCGCGGGTTTTTCTGTATCTGGTCGGGATGGCGAGACTCGAACTCACAACCCCTCGCTCCCAAAGCGAGTGCGCTACCAATTGCGCCACATCCCGATACTTTCAAATTTTGGGGTGAATGGTGGGTCTCGAACCCACGGCCACCAGAACCACAACCTGGTGCTCTACCTACTGAGCTACATTCACCATCGCTGTCTTTACGCATGTTCGTTATTTAAACGTACCCAGTAAAGCTTAGAGTGAAATCTAGTATAAAGAAGGTTTTTGTAAAAAGCAAAACGAAAATAAGAGATTTTTTTCTGGTATAATGGAGAGGTTTAGGTTTTTAAAAAGCTTCTTGTTGAGGTAGTGATTATGGACAAAAAGTTTCGTTCTTGGATTCGTGTGGTTGGTGCCCGTGAACATAACCTTAAAAATATTACCGTATCATTGCCAAAAGAGGCTTTGACTGTTATTACCGGTCCTTCAGGATCAGGCAAAAGTTCTCTTGCTTTGGATATTTTGTTTACCGAAGGCAAACGTCGCTATACGGAATCTCTTTCAAGTTATGCCCGTCAATTTTTAGGAATAGCTAAAAAACCGGATGTCGATCAAATTGAAGGATTATGTCCTGCAATTGCTATTGAGCAAAAAACGGTTGGTTCAAATCCTCGTTCAACAGTAGGAACAATTACTGAGGTTTATGATTATTTGCGAGTACTTTTTGCTCGTATTGGAAAAGTTCACTGTCCTGATTGTAAGGCTCTTGTTGGAGCGCAGTCTCCTGAAGCGATAGCGCAACATGTGATTGCCTTTTTTAAAGGACAAACGGTGACCATTTCTGCTCCAGTGGTTCGACAAGAAAAGGGTGAATTTAAACAAGATTTAAAACATTTGTTTGAACAAGGGTTTTATCGAATAGTTATCGATGGGAAAATGTACAAGTTTGCAGATGTTCAAGAAATTGAATCAGTTAAGTTGTTAAAAACTCATCGTCATACTATTGAGGTGCTGCTTGATGTAGTAGTTGCTCATTCTGAAGAACAGACGCGTATTCAAGAGGGTATTGAGAGAGCCTTGCGACTTGCAGGAGGGCTTGCAAAGGTTACTGATACGATCGGCGGGGTAAAGCCTTTGGATCAGCTTTACTCATCATCTTGTATGTGTATTACCTGTGGGCATTCGTTCCCTGAATTAGAACCACGTTTCTTTTCTTTTAACTCTCCTGTTGGTGCTTGCGTTGATTGTTCTGGGCTTGGCATTCATGATGAATGGCCATGGAAAGAGGGAGATAAAGATTATTGGAAATCGAATCACCCAGATTTTTTTGGAAAATATGCAAAACGTTCAACCTGTCAAAAGTGTATGGGGATGCGTTTAAACAAGTATGCGCTTGCGGTGACCGTTGGTGGGAAAAATATTTTTGAAGTATGTGAGGTTTCTGTTGAAGATGCGCTCATGTGGTTTGCCAATCTAGAAATTGATGAAACGTCTTCGAATATTGCGTATTCGTTATTGGTTGAAATTAGTCGACGACTCCAATTCTTGAATGATGTAGGCCTTTCGTATCTTACCCTTAACCGTTCTGCGCGCACTCTTTCGGGCGGTGAGGGTCAACGTATTCGTTTGGCAACGCAAATTGGTTCTTCATTAAGTGGGGTGTTATATATTCTTGATGAACCAAGTATTGGATTGCATCAACGGGATAATGATCGCCTTATAGGAACATTGAAGAATTTGCGCGATTTAGGAAATACCGTTGTAGTGGTAGAGCATGATATCGATACAATGTTGGCATCTGATTACATTATTGATATGGGTCCAGCAGCAGGAATTCATGGAGGTATGGTGACTGCTGAAGGGACTCCTGATGAAGTTGCAAAAAATCCATATTCTTTAACGGGTGGTTATCTCAGTGGGCGCACAAAAATTGCAGTGCCTCAAGAGCGCCGTAAGCCGTTTGGATATCTTACGTTAAAACATGCGCAGAAAAATAATTTACATGATTTGACAGTGCAATTCCCTTTAGGAGTTTTGTGTGGTGTCTCTGGAGTATCAGGTTCAGGTAAAAGTACATTGATTATGGAAGAGCTTGTTCCTTCACTTGAACGAGTGCTGGCTTCAAAACATAAAACCTTTGATGAACATGATGATCTTATTGGGTACGAAGTTATTCAATCGCTCGTGGTTATTGATCAAAGTCCTATCGGTCGTACCTCTCGTTCAAATCCAGCAACTTATTTGGGAGTGTTTAACGATATTCGCACGTTGTTTTCTTCTCTTCCTGATTCCAATGCGCGTGGCTATAAACCAGGGCGCTTTAGTTTTAATTGTGAAGAAGGCCGCTGTTTTGAATGTCGTGGAGATGGCACTATTACTGTTTCAATGCACTTTTTGGCTGATGTGACGATTACCTGTAAGGCATGTAAAGGCAAACGTTACAATAGGGAAACATTACAAATTTTGTATCGTCAAAAAAACATTGCTGATGTTCTTGAAATGACTGCAGCAGAAGCAGTTGAATTTTTTTCAGCACATAAAACGATTGCTCGTCGCTTACAATTATTATGTGATGTTGGTCTTGAGTACCTTAAATTAGGACAATCATCTACTACACTTTCTGGCGGTGAAGCACAGCGTATTAAACTGGTTGATGAGCTTGCAAAACGTGGAAGCAAGACATTGTACATTCTTGATGAACCAACAACAGGGTTACATAGCAACGATATTGAGCGTCTTTTAAAAGTGCTTGATACTTTGATAGTAAAAGGCAATTCGATGATTGTGATTGAGCATAATCTTGATGTGCTCAAATGTGTTGATTATTTGATTGATTTGGGTCCTGAAGGAGGTAATCAGGGTGGTACCATTATTGCTCAAGGCACGCCTGAACACGTTGCTAAGGTTGTAGGTAGTTATACTGGGCTTTATCTTAAAAAAGTGCTTTGATTTTTAAAAAAGTTTATTGTGTTTTCTTCGATTGCATCATTCTTTTCAAAGAAATATTAGCTTATTATAAGGCCAGAAGCCTGTTATCGAAAATCTTTTTTGATTTTTAACCCACTTTTAGTACACTGATATTTCTTAAAAATGCGTATATAAGGATGTTTTTCAATGCAAATGCGTAATCTTATTTTAGTTTTTCTTTGTGCACATTTTTCAGGATCTTCAATTTCAGCTTCGGTTCCAGCGGTAACGCCTGAAAATGCTGCATTTGCGGCTTTTGCGTTTGAACGAGGAGTGCGAGGGCTTTCTGAACTATTTATGGGTATTTATGATGGGCTTGGTAGGCTTGGTCATAATAAGATAGCTTTGGGTGTTTTAGCGGTTTTTGCTTTGAGTCTTGTTCAAAAAGAAAGCCCAGATTTTTTTAATACGGGTGTTCGCTTAGTTGAATCGCCGTTTCTTTTATTGCAGAAAAAATTACAACAAAGTTTTTGTGGTGGACAATCGCTTACGTGGAATGAGGTTGCTTCGTGGCATAATCGTGTATCCCGCTTATTGACTCCACTTACTAAAACAACCTCTATGGTTGATTTAAGTAAAGATCGTCGTCTTCGTATTATGGATCAGGATGATGGACAAGATGAGGGCCAAGATGATCAATGGAAGCGACAAGTTACGCATATCGAAAGAGAGTGTGGATTTATGATCAAAATGCTTACGATTCGTCTTGCGTTTTATAAAGATCAGCCACATTTAAAAAATAAGAAGAAAAAAACCAGTGCGATGACAAGGGCTTTGATGGCTCCTGTTTCGGTTATGCAGACGTTAGGTAAATCTGTTTTACGTACTTCTCTTACTAGAAACGAAGAAGTTGCTTTTGGTTTACAAGAGGCAATTTCTTATCTTCAAGAAATAATCGATTATTGCAAGTCTGTTACTCATTTATCAGGGCTTGATAAGGAGCATATGAAGCGATTAATGGGTGGTATTTGTACGACGTTTGAACATATCGGTGTGTTAGTTGATGAACTTTCTGCAGCTGATAAGAATAAGAAAAAAATACCAATGGCTTCAGATGGTGCGCTATCGCGTGGTGGCTATGCTGGTGGTGGCTATGACTCACAATATGGTGCTGGCGGATCATTTTAATAGAATAAAAAACAAGCTACTTCGGAGGCGTTTTATTTATGAAAACAGTACGTGTTTTTTTATTACTAAATTTTTTAAGTGTGTCATTTTTTCAAGTATCCGCTGCTGCAGAAGTGTTAGTAGCAACTAGTTCTAGTCGTGCTGATAATAATAATTTTCATATTTGGGAAATTAATCGCGCTACCATTAATGCTCAAAAAATAGTAATTCGTAACTATTTAAAACGTAATGCAACTCATAGGATTATGGTGCGTACTGCTTTAGTGACTGCTTTAGCTGCTGGAGTCGGGTATTACTATTATTATCATTATCGCACCCCTATGCCTTTACCTGTTGGAGTAAAAATTCCTGTTGATCAAAATACATTAGTTAATGTGAGGGATGGTGTTCAGAACATATCCAAAAATCAAATTGAAACTAATCAACGTGTATTGGCTCTTGAAAAGGCTTTTGAGTTAGGCGTTGCTGATAAATTTAAAATTCCGGCTGATCAAGTTTCAAAAGGTGTTGCAGCTGCAGTCGCACAAGCAGGAAAAGATGCAGTTAAGGGAACGTATAACATTGTCTTACAATTGGGACAGTATTTTTATGCAGGGATTCCACAGGCTATGGCTGCTGGTCTTGTGGCGCATTTAATATTTAGAGATTTGCCAACTGTTTTGAGTCTTGGTCAATATTATATTGTGCGGCCAATTAGAAAAATAAATCATCCTCATTCTCTTGAGTGGTTTTTGATGACACAAGTCAAAATTGAACGAGTGCGATATCGTATTGATAGTGAACGACCATATCCGGGTGAGCACGATGAAAATGTTGGGTATCACATTAATTACGATAAGTTTTTTAATAATATAGCTCGTACAGCTTCTGTACTACCATTAGCTTCTGATGAATTTGAACAAGCTCATTATAAATCTTCTCTGGTGAATGATCTTAATCTTTTGATGCGACAAATAGCGCGTATTGTTGCGTTTTGCGAAATACGAATAGAAAGTGTTTCTGCTCATAATAAGACATGTGGTAAGCATTTAAAAGAAGAAACGGCGTATGTTTTAAGATCGGCTGAAAAGTTAGGGAAGGATGTTGCATTGTTACTCGCTTCTAAAGAGATGCATATAAAAATTCCATCAGCCATCGAAGACTTTAAGTTGAAAATGGCAGAACAGTTAGAATCGTTTAGTTTGTATGAAAAAGCAGCTTATTTAGATTTTACTCCTGCAGAATAAAAATTAAAAAGAATACTAGGGTTGGCTGATTTTTATGGTGAAGATTGACATAGCCTTTCTACTCGTCGTCCTCAATGATGCGAAAGCTGTGGCAGTATGTGTAACAGACTGCTAAGTGAAGCGAGTGTAAGGATCCAGAATAATTGCGCAAAAAGTCATTACAGTGAAAGATTATGAGGATTCTGGTGTGGTTTGTTCCTGGATCCTGACGCTCAGCTTCATCTGGTCGGTGCATTTATGCACCGCTGCGATTCTCGCTTTGCTGAGGATGACGAGTAGCGTAGGCTCGTGAAAAAAATAAAGTTCAAAATTCAACAGAATACTAGTGGAGTGAGGCAATGAAGAAGCTCTATCTTTTTTTACTTTTCTGTAATGTAAGCGAATCGCTTATATCGGCGCAGGAAGTAAAAAAAGATTATTCATTCACGCAATTTTCTACTGATTTTGAAAAGTTTTACACCGATCCAGGATGGATCATGAAAGCATTTGTTTTATTGCCTTTGGATGATTTTGATAAAGCATGGGAACTGTTTGTTACTACAGTGCGTGTAGATGCATGGAAATTTTTTGTAAATAATAAAAAAAAATATTCAGAAAAAAAGTATAGAGATCTGTTTATTGTGCATTGTGCAAAATACGATATTTTTTTAAAAAATCTTCTTGTCGATGTTAAAAATAAGCGTCTTATACTAGCAACAGGAGCTGAGAAAGCTCAGTATCTTAAGCAGTCGGGTGTTATTACTTTGTTTTTGTATTGGCAGGCAAAAAAAGACACAAAGTATCAGCATTTTTATGCTTTTTATTTTGACCTACTGGCTGATCAATTATATGAAACAATAACGATTGGGTATTGTAATCATGATACTTCTGATTATTTTGCCTTTTACAAAAAAGCAAAACTCTGTTTTACAAGAATGGTGAGGGTGTTTCAGTTGTTGCGTGGTGGAGAATATGATGGTCCTTATGCCTATCATGTAAAACGCTATAAAGAAGTACTTGATATTTTGCAGAAGGAACGCAAATTGCAAGAAGGAGGCTTTGATGCAGTTGCTTACTAAGATGTTCTTTTTTTTCTTTGCTCTGTGTGTAACAGTCGATTCTGCGGGCCAATCGCAAGAGACGTGCGAAAAATTCATAAAGAGTTTTGTGGTGCATTATGATTTTTCTCCCGAGGGTCGTTATACCCATGAATATCATCCATTTTTGCTTGAACAAACACGGTTGAGCCTTGAGCGATTGGAGCTTTTTCTTGCGCAATCAGGATTTGATTGTAAAGGGAGAATGGTCATTATGGGCTATCAGCAAGAAGGTGTGCCAAGTTATCATTCGTCATTAAATGCCCCTGTGCTGAGTGATGAGGCTTCTTTGAGTAGTAAGCGAGGAAGAGTGGTTCCAGCACATAATATTTTTGGCTTTTTGACGGGATTTCTTTTAAAAGATGCAAATTGGTTGCAAAAACAGTGGTATCCAGAAAAACCACTGATGGTAGAACATGTGTTGCCAGAGCGAATAGATTTGTTTGATGACTCTGCTTATATTTTTCAAAAGCATGCATTTGGTAAGGATTTTGAAACACTTTTAAAAGACAGAAAATGTGTTGAAAAAAGTTTAAAGACTGGAAATCCAGGAGATGTTTTAAAAGAACTGATTTCTTTTTGGGAACGTGCTTATAAGGGAGAATTGAAAAGTTGCGGGCAAGAAGTACTTGCAACTCAAGATATTCTTTTTTCGGTTGATTATGCAAAACATCTTATTGAATCGACGATTCCAGTATCAAAAATCTATGTAGGTCCTGATATTACCTATCCGATAGAAGTTTTATCGTTTCAAGAACAGGCAGCAACAGAAGCGGCTCAATATTTTGTAAAAATGTTCACAGAACGATTGCATGCGTATGATGGTAAAAAAACAGCTTATATTTTTTGCAGTTTTGTTGACGGGGTTGGTAAAAGTACTTTACTTGGCAATGTAATCAATTGGGCTACCTATAAAGACGATGTTGCTGCGTATCAACGAGTTGATAATGCATCGTCGCAAAAAGGAGTTCTGTATTCGTTAAAAGAAGATGTTTTTATTATGGATCTTCCTGCTCAGTTAAGTCATTGTGTCGGAAAGCCTGATGGACAGGTTTTTGTTGATATGGCGTGTGTGCATGAATTTTCTTCTTCTGATCGAGAAAAATGTAAAACGCATGTGTATGAAGAGGCAGAACAACTAAAGGAATTGTTTGCGCAGCAAAAGCAGGAGTATGCGCGCAAAGGAAAAAAACCAGTAGGGCCTCTTGGAATGTATATTGAAAATGTGGTGCTTTTTAATTCTGATGCAGAGTGGATTCCTTTTGTATATCAAGAGCACCTATGTCTTTTTAATGAAGCTGATAGATCTCAAATGAAAGTACTTGTTCCGCTTGAGGGAGTTCATTCAAAAGGATTAAAAACAGCGCAGCCAGAGCACATGATATTTACCAAAGGGCTTATGATTCCTATGCGCTTTGAAATTTTTATGGATGATGTTGTTGCTCAATTTAAAAATGCAGGAATAGAAAAACTTGTTTTTGTTGATTTTTTGAGCATGTATCCGCGTTCGTCACGTGAGAATGTTCGCGTTATTTTTATGCTTCAGCAACTTAAAAAGATTTACCGGGATTATTTTATGGTTGAGATGAGCTTGTATCGTTCATTTGTTAATCGTGAGACAGAACTTTATCATTTGATTTCTTTTTATAAAGAACAATTTTTTACTTCGCTTTATCTTGAATCAATGATGCGTACTCTTTTGTATTCTATTTTTACTGAGAAAACTTCTGATGCATTAACGCTCTTGAGTTTTGACCAAATTACAGAGTTATTAAAACAAGAAAGTGTTCCATTTTTTGAAAAAATTTCATCGTTTCTTTCAGAGGCTGTTGGTAAAAAAATAGAGGCAGAGCATCGTGCATTGGAACGTTACGCTTATGATAAAAAATATGAACTTTTTACTCGTTTTTCATTCGAACCGCTTTATGCATTTTCTGCGTTTATGGAAGATCTTTTTGGGAATCGCGTTGACCATCTTTATTTTTCTTCTCTTTGGAAAGGAATGGGAGCTGAGTTAAGTGATCAATCAAAAGATTTGCAAAAATCAGTATCGCTGGGGCAAGCATCGTTAAAAGCATCACTTTTGCTTAATGATCAGATACAAGATGGGGTTCAGATATTATGTTCGGGAGTGCAGGTACGGTGCCTTGATATAGTTCCTGCTGTGTGTCGTGATTCTGTAACCTTGAGTCCGTTATTTTCTATCATTAGGGCTCATTGGTACGTTGCATTGGCAAATTTAGTAGAATGTGAAGAAACAGTTCCTGGTAGATTTGCATTGAAGCATCCACAGTACTATGTTGCCCCTTTATCTCTTAAGCGAGCACATGGCCAACGTGCTGCAGTGGTACAAAGACAGTTAGGTTCTTTTGAAGAAAAGCCATCATATGCGGTAATAAAAAATCTTATTCTTTTTAATAATTATAATTGGTACAGCGATATGTCGTGGGGAAATTTTAATAATATTCCACACTGTACTGAGTGGAATGGGACAGAAACTTTTTTTGGTGTGTATGGATTTGGTTATGACTGGGATTATCAAATAGTACAGAGACTAGTAGATAGAGAGAGAGATAGAAAAATAAAGATGGGATACGAAGATCCTGCTGTTTTTGCTTCTGAGGTAGTACAACTTTTTGATCGACAACAGGTATGGCAACATTTTGCTGAAGGGAAGTCTTTTGGGTATGGAGAGGTTTCTGCAGAAAAAAAGAAAAAGGTTTCTGTTCAATCTTCGCAAGGACGAGCAATAGCATTATGGGTTCGCGCCATAGCAACATTAGAAATGCTTATCAAAGATCCTCTGACTCCCATTCTTGTAAGAAAAGGAGTCAAAGAAGATTTTGTGGCAGCATTAAGATTGTTAGAACGAGTAACTCTTCCTCGCTACTTTGGTATTTATTTAGATAAAAACCTCTTTGTTGACTATTACGCAGTGCAGCCAGTTATTCCATGGGAAGTAATTGTCTAAGTGGTTATTCTTTTTAAACCCAATCAAATCCCTGTTCTTCGTCTTCTAGTGTTTCAGCTAGAGCGCTTGTAGTAGCGATATCTTCTTCTAGAGGTGTTTCGACGACCGTTGCTATTTCTAATTGAGCGGCTGGTCCTGCTCCGTTAGAATTCTGAGTTGTTACAGATTCAGATTGTGCTTGTGCTGCAGCGAGTTGGGCTGCTAATCTTCGTTCAGCTGCTGCAACTATAAGAGCTCTTCTTTGTTCAGGGCTATCTTCGTTTTGAAAATTGGCGGCAGTTGCTCCAGTTGTTTCAGCTGCTATGTCTGCTGGAGCTGCATCTTCTACGGGAGCTCTAGCTTCAGCTATGTCTGTTTCTGGTTGTAGTGTTAGTGTTGGTTCTGTTTCAGTAAGGTTTTGAGTTTCTGCAGATTCAGAGTGTGCTTGTGCTGCAGAGCGTGTAGCTTCTTCTGCTAATCTGAATCTTTCTGCATAAGATACACCTGCTGCTCCTACACCTGCTGCTCCTACACCATAAGTTGCTCCGCTAGGGGCTTCTGCTTCTCGTAATAATGTTTTCGCTTCTCGTACTAATGTTTCCGCTTCAGCAAGCTCTTTTTCAATATAGGCTTTGAATTTTGTTATATCAATAAGGGAATCACTTACTGTGGTTTTGCGACATATAGGACAACTCTGATTTGTAGTAAGCCAACTTTTTATGCAACTACCGTGAAATATGTGACCGCAAGGTAGTTTTGTGTCGACAGGATAGGGAGTTGTTTTATCATCATCATGTGTATTGGCTAAACAAATAGAGCATGTTTCTTTTAATTTATCTTGTAGATCCGCTTGTTTTTTTAGAACAGCATCTTTTTTTTCTTGAGCTTTTTTGAGTTTAGTTAATGCAACTTCTTCAGGTGTTGGGGGCGTTATAGCTACAATTACTGATAGTGGATTGCCGATATAATCTTTCTCTTGTCTTTCCAAAATAATAAAGAGCTTGTTATCCTTTGGTCGAATGGCAATTGATTTGAAAGTACAATAATATCGGGTAGGGTCAGCATCCTCATAATACATTACTGAGCCACAAAAATAAGAGTCTAGAGGAAAAGATATGCTAATAAAGCTGGTATCAAGAGTAGCATCAGAATTATATCGATTTATGTGTATCATCCTATTACCGTCTTGAAACGCAACAACGAGTTTATTATCATTTTGAATGGCTGTTGATAGAATAAAACTGCCTATGGTTCCTGTTCCATGAAAAAGACTTGCGTTGATTCCGCTTCCATCTTGACCAAAAGATCTATCAAGAGTTCCATCATTATGTAAGCGAGAGACAGTATGAGCATTTCCTATGATTATTTTGTTATCAGATTGCATGGCGACAAAATTATTATTACCGGAAATACTCATGATCCCATCATGGTTAGGTCTGAAAGAAAAGTCAGGGGTATTGTCTTGATTATAACGAGCAACTAATCCTTGTGTACGCATAAAATTTCCTCCTACAATAATTATTTTGCCATCACATTGAATGGTGAAATTCTTAGGAAAATAATCTTTAGGAAGTACAATAAAAGGAGTTTTGTCAGAGAAAAAAGCGCGAAAGTCTTCTAAAAAAGTGGTTGGCTGTTTTGTTGGTAGTATTTCAGTGCCGTTAATGGTAAAGCGATGAACTTTTAATGCGCATTGGTCCTGAGAATAATGAGACACGCTGTTAATAGTGATTATTGTATTGTCTGGCTGAATTTTAAAAAACAGCCTACTATAAGATTCTAAATTTATTTTGGGTATGTCTGTATGGTCCGGGAAAGTGGTAGCGACAATACCTAGATTATTACGTCGAAGAATTATCATTTTACCATCGGGTTGGAAGTCAATTTTTTCAAGATTATCTGCGTCAGTTATTTTTTCGTATCTAAAACCAAGATCATCAACAGTAGGTTCTGCTGGCCTTATAGTGGTTGTGCAGCAGTTTATTAGTAATACTATGAAGCCAGTTAATTTTATTTTTAAAATATTCATCTTATTTTTTACCCTTTATTAAAAAATTATTTCAATTTGATAATAAACAATAGTAAAAAGAAAAACAAGGAAACTTTTTTAAGAAGCTTAACGTTGAGATTTTTTTAATAATTGAGAAAATTTATGCGCTTACTTATTTACCTTGTCGACGTTTGTTTGGAGAGCGCCCGATTTTAGGACCTGTTTTACGTCTTGTTTCATTTTTCTTTGCATCGGCAGCTTTTTTTGCAAATCGACGCTTTCTTGCAGCAGGGGTATTTTGTGCTCGTGCTGCAGCTTTTTTTATTGCAATCACTCGTTTTTTAAGAGCTTCTGTTTTTGCGCTTTTTTTAGGTGGCTGGAAGTCGAGGAGTTTTTGGATTTCTTTAGGTTCTAATAAACGCCATCTGCCAACAGGAACACTTTTTGCTGAAACTGTTGCAAAGGTAGTACGTTCAAGTCTTTTAACAGTATAACCAAGCGCTTCAAACATTCTGCGAATGATCCGATTACGCCCGCTGTGAATAGTGATACGCACTATTTTTTTATCTTGACCTTGAAATAGCGAGTCAACGCGAGCAGGTCCATCTTTAAGGTACATGCCAGTTTTTAGTTTTAAGCAGGCTTCGGGAGTGACTTCTTCTTTAAGCGTGACACGATAGATTTTTTCAATCATTGAGCTTGGGTGAGCTAATTTTTGTGCTAAATCACCATCATTGGTCAAAAGCAAAACGCCAGTTGTGTTGTAATCAAGTCTGCCTACAGGGAAAACTCTATTTTTTATACTGCTATCTAAAAGATCGACGATAGTCGGACGTTTAAATTCATCGCTCATTGTGGTGATATAGCCTTCAGGCTTGTTCATAACAATGTACGTGAGTGGTTCAGGCTTAATAATAATTTTACCATGCCGTACCGTATCTTTTTCTTGAACTTGGTATGCAGGGTTGGTTTCTGCCCAATGGTTAACAGTAATTTCCCCTGCCTTGATAAGCTCATCAGCCTTGCGGCGTGAGCATAAACCTGATTGAGAAACGTAGACATTAAGACGAGTGTTTTCCATAAAATCTTTCTTTGCCCTTGCGATTATTTTTGTTTGTACTCTAAAGGCTTTAGTATTAAAAAGCCCATAAAGTTGAGCTCGTATTAGAGAAGTATATCATAGTTACAGTATTTGTGATCAGATGTCTGCGCTATCTCGATCTGTTAAAATAATTTGATAATTACAGATATTAGTGTTTTTTGATTTGATCAACAGCTTTTTTCCTGAGAAACTAAAAACTATCCGTTCCATTGTAAGTTTCTAAAAGGCGTTTTCATGACTAAAACAACTCCGTTAATGCAGCAGTACTGGGCTTTAAAGCAGGAGTATCCTGATGCTCTTTTATTTTTTCAGGTCGGAGATTTTTACGAACTCTTTTTTGATGATGCAAAAAAAGCAGCTGCCTTTTTAGGTATTGCACTGACTAAGCGGGGCAAAGATAAAGGTGAACCTATTCCTTTGTGTGGTGTTCCAGTTCATTCACTTGATCATTATTTGGCAAAGTTGGTCAAAGGTGGATTTTGCGTTGCGTTGTGTCAACAGCTTGAACAAGCAGTTCCTGGTAAAATGGTAAAGCGTGGAGTAACGCAAGTATTAACGCCTGGTAGTTTAACTGATAGTAAATTATTACAGGATCGATCAGCTTCTTATGTGTTGGCATTTGCACCTCATAATGATCAATGGTCGTTATTGTTTGCAGAACTTATGACAGCGCAACTGTATGCCACCACGATTAGTGCTGGCGCTATGAAATCGTTAGAAACGGAACTTTCACGCTTTTTTCCTGATGAAATTGTGTTGTCTGCTGATTCGGTTACCACTAAAACATTTCAAACATTGTTTCAAAAACAGGGATATTTTACGTCTGCTTTTAAACCGGATGCAGACATGCTTGTCTGGGCCAAAGAGCAATTAACGCAAGCAGTGGTTAATCAAGTGCAGGCAAATAAAGCATTAGAGCAAGCTTTGAGCACGCTCTATGCCTATTTTAAAAGAAATAACGAAGCAGCGTTGCATGAGTTTAGTCAGTTACATTTTTATGAACCTGATGATTACATGATCCTTGATGCGATATCTCAAAAAAATCTTGAATTGATTAAAAATAATCAAGATGGTACCAGTGCAAATAGCCTTGTTTCGGTTCTTGATCGAACTACGACCGCTATGGGTGCTCGCATGCTTAAAAAATGGTGTGTGCGTCCGCTTGTCAATGTCACCATGCTTGAACATCGGCTTGATGTGGTGGGTTATTTAAAAACAAATCATCAAGCACTTACTCAGGTGCAACTTCTTTTGCAATCGGTTGGCGATAGTGAACGAGTAGTTGGACGCATTGCTTTATGTCGTGCTCGCCTTGATGATTTTTTACATTTAAAGTCAGTACTTGCCGTTGTGCCTCACTTGCAATTGCTCAAAGGGGATGTTCCCTATTTTTTACAAATGATTATGCAAAGCATTGCTGATTTTAGTGAATTAGCAGCGCTTTTGAATGTAGCGCTTAATGATGATGCTGCAAAAGAGTGGATTATTAAAGCAGGGTTTGATCAACGCTTGGATCACTTGCGTGAACTTGTTTTGAATAGTCATGAAGCGATTAGTCGACTTGAAAAAGCAGAACAATTAGCTACAGGCATTAATTCATTAAAAATCCGGTACACAAATGTATACGGTTATTACATTGAAATTACGAATGCTAATGCATCGGCAGTTCCTGAGCGCTATAAACGCCAACAAACTTTGGTTGGACGCGAGCGGTATATGTGTGTTGAATTGCAAGAACTACAACAAGAAATTATGACTGCGCGTAATGAAATTGATGTAGTTGAGAAAGAATTATTCGCTCAAGTGCAACGTCAAATTCGCCCTTACATTGGGGCCTTACGTAAGATGTCTCATGCGCTTGCGCAGCTTGATGTGCTTTCTTCATTTGCTGAATGTGCGTATGAGCGAGGGTATGTTCGACCAGTATTTCATGAAGGGCAAGATATACTTATTGCAGAGGGCAAGCATCCAGTAGTTGCTGCTCATCTTGGTTCTCAGTTTATTCCCAATGATACACAGCTGACAGAGCAAAGTTCTTTGTGGATTATTACCGGACCTAATATGGGTGGTAAATCAACCTATTTACGTCAAACAGCCTTGCTCTGTGTAATGGCGCAATGTGGATCGTTTGTGCCGAGCAAATCAGCGCAACTTCCTCTTCTTGATGCGATTTTTACGCGTATTGGAGCATCAGATAATGTGGCAGAAGGGAAAAGTACATTCTTAGTTGAAATGGAAGAAACCGCTCATATTTGTCGTTACGCTACCGAAAAAAGTTTGGTCATTCTTGATGAGGTTGGCCGTGGAACGAGTACGTTTGATGGCCTTGCAATAGCGCAAGCAGTTGTTGAATATGTGCATTCACACATAAAAGCGCGTTGCTTATTTGCAACTCATTATCATGAACTAACTGCGTTGCAAGATACGATGCCGGGTATTATAAATTATCATGTAGCAAGTAAACAAACTGAAAATGGCATTGTGTTTTTACACACGATGGTTCCTGGTATTGCGCAAGGATCATTTGGTCTTTCAGTTGCACAGCTTGCTGATTTGCCACCGACTATTTTAGCACGAGCGTACGAAGTTATGCATACTTTAACAATGACACCCCATTCTCTTGCTAGCCAGCCAGTGCAAGTCATGTCAGCGATACTGTTGAAGGATCAAGAAAAAGAACAACTTAAGGTTGCGCTTTGTGCAGCTGAAAAAAAGCTTGCATCGATTGAAGCGATAGATTTTGAGCACCTTTCTCCTAAAAAAGCATTCGATATTTTGTGGCAAATAAAAGAGATGGTGTAAAAGTTTACTCGAAAATTAATGGGTAGATGAAAATCGATGTCATTGCGAGCTTGCGCGGCAATCCCTCCAGCGCTTTCTTTTGAAAAATTACATGGCATGAATGCCAAAAACTGTTTTAAAAAAATACTAAAATTCTTTTATTCCAGGCATTGTTAATTTTTTGATGCGGGCTATGCAGAGATTGCCACGCAAGCTCGCAATGACAGCTTTAATCCTTCTTAAAAAGCGGATCGAGCTCATGGAACAAGCAGGTGATGATTGTCATTTTTTGTTCTGGTAAAAGCGTAGGATTTTCTAAGTCATCAAGATAGCGGCGGTACATTGCACGATACGGTACAGGCAATTTGTCTTTATATCGATGTAATCGTTGCAACCAATAAAAGCATTCGCCTTTAAAACCTTGTGAGAGCGTTGCGTAATCTTTTGCGTAGCGCTCTTTGTTTAAAACGAGTTGCAAAGAAATGAGATCTTTTTTGAGAGGAATTACTAGAGAGATTCCTATCGTGTGTTGGTAGATGTTACTCATTCCTAAGTATCCGATATATAAGCCTATTGCAAGAGGGATAGCTTTCTTTGCATCGCGGATGGTGCTTTGGGCCATGTGAGAAATGCAGGCTTCTTTAAGTTTGAGTTCAAGAGCATGAGTTGTAAGTATTTGTGTTGTTAATCCGACAAGATCAGTATTTTTTTCAGTAAGACGATTCATAAGAATGGCATATTTTTGTGCTTCTTCGCCTAAACTTTGAGCAAGCTCTTTGAATTCATTAACAGTAGTTCCGATGAGGTTTATCTTTTTTATATTTTTGCGATACAGCTCTGGATAATAACCGCTATCTTCAAGAGGGGTGAAAAATGCAACGCCTTCTGTTGCATCAGTACTTTTTTGATTTTCTCTTTGAAGAAATGCTCCTGCGTGTTTAATTTCCGTATTAACTATGTTTCCAAGCTCGGCAGTGAGCTTTAAAAAGATTCTTTGTTTTTCAGTGAATGTTAATTTTTCAATTGTTTTTCCCTGTAATGCTTGGTGCATAAGAGGAGTTGTTTGAGCAACGGTCATTGCATTAGTGAGTACTTTTGTGACCGTGTCTTCGTACAACTGTTCATTGTGTTTTATATCGGTTGTAAAAAGTTCACTACTGAGATCATTTTCTCTTTTAGAAAGAGGGTATAAGTTTTTGAAGGAATCTGTTTTGTAATTTTGTATGTAATAAAGAGAAAAAGTAATAATGGCTGTTAAAGCAGCAATTTCTGCATAAGAGATCCAGTGATTTTTAAAATGAGATGGCATACCATGAAAAGCCAGTGTTTGAGCGGTGCGTGTAGAGAGTTTTGAAAAAGCAGAGCAAGAGAGAGGATTAGAATTTTCAGAAAGCAAAGCAAGGGTATGAATAAGTTCGGTGCGTTGTTGCGCGAGTTGTTTTTGATGAAAAGCAATGTCAGTTTTTCTTGTTTGAGTAAGCCAGGTAGAGGGTCGGCGCTTCCAAAAAACAAGCTTATGATCGTGTGCTTTTGATTGCCAATAGGCCTGTGCTCTATGAACTTGGTCAAGAAGCAGGACCACTTTTTTTGTTTGATGAGCTTCTGCATTTAAGCTTAAAATAAGGATTATCCAGAACTTGTATTTCATTGAAATCCCTTTTGCATGATGGTAACGTCACGATGCAAGTCTCTTTGTATGCTGGTAGCAAGGGTATTTACTTTAGCAAAGGGGTAGAGTTTTTTCAACCGGGCAAGACAAAGGTCAAATCTTATGCTACATTTAGACTTTAAAATTCAGATTTTTAAAAAATAAGGGTAAACAGCATGTCAATGATCACAGAATTTGAACGTTATGCCATTTTTAAAACCGGCGGAAAACAATACCAAGGTATTGAAGGTAAAACCGTGGCAATCGAAAAACTTGATGGACAGTTAGGCGATAAAGTTGAATTCAAAGAAGTTCTTTTTCGCAAACAAGGTTCTGAAAATTACGAAATAGGCCAACCGCTTCTTCCTGTAACTATAACTGCTTCTATTGTTAGACAAATGAGAGGGCCAAAACTTATAGCTTTTACCTTCAGACGTCGTAACAAGACTCGTGTCAAACAAGGACACCGTCAAGCTATTACAGTTGTGCGTATTGAGTCAATTGGCGCGTAAGTAATTACAAATTTTCACAAATAAAAATGCAGCTTTTTTTAGGGCTGCATTTTTATTTGATTAGTTATGAGAATGCTTTTTTCTATTTATGAAAGTCGTGCAATCTTATTCAGATCTTTTTCAGTTCCAGAAAACAGCAAAAGATCGTTTTCTCGTATGACATAGTCAGGGGCTACGGGAGCAAAGTCTTCGTTGGTATCTTTAAGCGCAACACAGTTCACATGAAAATTTTTGAATAGCTCAAGGGACTCAATACTGCTTCCCACAAATGAAAGTGGGGCAGTTATCTGACTTAAAGAAAACTGTTTGCTGATTCTAAAAAATTGACTAAAAGGTGATCCTAAGCGTTCTGCAAGGCGGATACCAATATCTTGTTCAGGGATAATTGTTTCATCAGCGCCAATAAGAGTGACAATTTCTTGGTGAATTTCATTGATCGATCTGGTGATGATGCGTGGGACCTTGAGCCTTTTTTTAAGAAGCGCGGTAATCAAAATTGATTGAGCAAAATTTTCACCCATTGCAACCACCACCGTATCCATTTCATCAACGCCGATTGAGCGAAGTGATGATTCATCAAGTACTCGCATACAAATTGCTTGAGTGACTGAATCTCGAATGGAAGCAACAATAGAATCATTGCTGTCGATAGCAAGAACCTCAACGCCTTTTTCGTGTAAAGTTGTAGCTATGCTGTAGCCAAATCTTCCTAATCCAATAACGCATATTTTCATAAATGAGTTTCCTTCAAGGGTTGGTGATACTACTTTTTTAAGTAACCATGACTCGTTCTTCAGGATACGTGTATTCTCGAGTGTCATTCTTTTTTCGTAATGCAATAAGTAAGGTAAGCGATCCAACGCGTCCTATAAACATGCTGAGAGCTATTAATGATTTTCCGATAACAGAAAGGTAAGGAGTAATGCCGATGGTTGCTCCGAGTGTGGAAAATGCTGAAATTACTTCAAACATGATGTCTAAAAATGGCCAACTGTTTTCTGTAATTAAAAGACAAAAGATGGTGAGAATTACCCACACGATACTTAAAGAGACAATGGCAAGTGCTCGATATACTTGGTCTTTACTAATAGTTCGTCCGTTTAAATCAACGTTCGTTTTGCTCAAAATAGCGGCATTGATAGTTGCAATAAAAATGGCTGCCGTTGTCAGCTTAATACCACCACCGGTTGATCCAGGAGCAGAACCAATAAACGAATTGATCATGATAGTAAAAAGTGATGCGTGTTGCATGTCATCAGGGTGCACTGAAAAATATCCGCCACTACGTGAATTAACGGACATAAAAAAGGCATTGACGTATTGTAGAGGGCTACTAAATCCTTCAAAGGTGTTGTTATGTTCTAAAAGCCAAAAAACAAAAGTTCCCGCTATTACAAAAAAGAAGTAGTACCACAAAATGATTTTTGTTTGTAAAGAAAGGGTGGTTCTTTTTTTTGCAATCCAAGGATTGAATTTTGTTACTAATTCTCTCCACGTAATAAATCCAAGGCCTCCGCTGATCATTAAAAAACTTGTAACAAGGAGCATGTTGTAATTTTCTGCATACACGACCATGCCTCCTGCAAAAGGAGTAATTCCTGCGTTACAAAATGCTGATATTGACTGAAACAGTGAATAAAATAGTGCCTTAGGGAGAGTAAAATCATGACGTAGGGTTTGAAAAATAAAAAAGGCTCCCACAAGTTCGATGACTGCGGTAAGACCAATAATAAAAAGAAGAATTTTCTTGGTATGCTTCCAGGAATCAAGATCAAGCATTTCGCCTGCCATTACCTGGCTTGAAAGCCCTAAATTTACAAAAAGAGAAACAACAAAAAAGGTAAGGGTAATAAGACCAAGCCCACCGATTTGAATGAGCATCATAATGATTACTTGTCCAATGGGAGTAAAATTTTCAAATGGTACTGTTAATAATCCTGTAACACAGGTGCAAGATGTTGCAGTAAAAAAGAGGTCGATAAAAGCAATGGGTTGTGTTCGAGAAAAAGGAAGCGCTAGTAAAAAAGTTCCCAATGCAATTGCCATTGACATAGAGATGAAAATGGTTCGACTTGGTGAAAAAAAATGAGTTTTATTAATTCCCATGGATTGATCCTGACAAGCTAATACTACTTAACATTATGTAATAACAAACACTATGCCTAAAAGAAGAACGATAAAGAGCGCGACAAGACTGTTAAAATAACGATCGATATGATTTTTAATAGGTGCTCCCCAGGTGAACATAATGAGTGCTATTAAAAATAAACGAGCGCCTCGAATAATAAGTGAACAAACAATAAAAGGGATGAGTGAAAGTCGACAGAAACCTGCAGTGAGGGTAATTACTTTATAAGGAAGCGGAGTGAGCCCTGCCATAAAAATAGCTCCTGCTTGGTGTGTTTGGTACTGATTGCAAAGATAGTCGAATTTTTGTTGTGTGGTTACCAATGAAACTATTTTTTGACCAGCAAGTTCCCAAACATAATAGCCTAGATAATAAGCAGCAATGCCACCAATAACTGAAGCGATGGTGGCAACAAGAGCGTATAAAAATGAACGTTTAGGGCGCTCTGAGCAAAAGAGGACAAGCATGGGCCCTGCAGGGAGCATCACTATTGCATCAATAAAAAAGAAAAGGGCTAAAATAAAAATGCCGAAAGGGCGATGAACTAATGTTCCCATCCAATCGTAAAGGCGCCGAAGCGCCTCTGCAGCTTTTCCTAGTACCGGTACTCTTTTAATCACGCGGTTTTCTTTCTTTAGTCATTTGTTCTTTGAGGTAATCAACAAGTCGATCTATGGGGAGACGTTCTTGTTGTGTCGTATCACGGTCGCGAACGGTGACGCAATGGTCTTGCTCACTATCAAAGTCATAGGTCACACAAAAAGGAGTTCCTATTTCATCTTGACGGCGGTAGCGTTTTCCAATTGAACCAGACTCATCTATTTGAGCTGTAAAGCCAGCGAGTTTTACCGATTTGTAAAGCTTTTCAACTGGTTCTGTAAGTTTTTTTGCTAACGGCATAAAAGCAACGGTGATCGGGGCAATGGAAGGTGCAAAGGCAAGTACGATTCGTTTTTCTCCTTCAACTTCGTCTTCGCGATATGAATCAAAAAGCAAGGTTAAAAAGAGTCGATCAACGCCGATTGAAGATTCAACAACATGAGGCATATATGATTCGCGCGTTTCTTCATCAAAAACAGCAAGGTCTTTTCCTGAGTGAGTAGTGTGTTGCGTTAAATCAAAGGCGCCACGATGAGCGATACCTTCAAGTTCTTTCCAGCCAAAAGGAAAATTGTATTCAACGTCTACGCAACGTGCTGCGTAATGGGCAAGTTCACTTTTTTCGTGTTCGCGAATACGAATTTTTTCAGGAGTGATTCCGATAGCTTTGTAAAACTTAAGGCGATGTTCAATCCAAAAAGCAAGGGCATCGTTAGAGGTTTCTGGTTTACAAAACCATTCAATTTCCATTTGTTCAAATTCACGCATTCTGAATAAAAATTGCTTTGGAGTGATTTCGTTGCGGAATGCTTTCCCTATTTGGGCAATACCAAAAGGCATTTTAACGCGAGCAGTGGTGAGTACATTTTTAAAATTTACAAAAATAGCTTGTGCCGTTTCAGGTCGTAAATAACAAGTTGCTGCAGCTGATTCAAGAGCTCCTAATTGTGTTTTAAACATCATGTTGAAGTTGCGCACATCGGTAAATTCTCTTTTGCCGCAAGAAGGGCATCCCTTTGAGAAATCGGTATCATCAGCTCGAAAGCGGTGTTTGCAATTTTTACAATCGATCATTGGGTCATGGAATCCTTCAACGTGGCCGGAAGCTTTCCATACTGCTTCAGGAGCAAGAAGTGATCCTTCAAGTTCAACAATAGAACCGCGATCGTTTTCAAGAGAAGTTAACCAGGCTTTTTTAATATTCTTTTTTAAGAGGGTACCGAGTGGTCCAAAGTCATAGATGCCATTAATGCCACCATAAATATCAGCAGCTGGATAGACAAATCCACGGCGCTTGCATAGGCTCACTAACGTTTCTAAAGAGACCGATGTTTCGCTTGATTTCATCGCAATATTCCTTATCATTAAGTGTCTACATGAAGCGTCTATAGTATCATATTTTTCAGAGTCCGCACAGGAAGCTTATAACGAAAAATAAGATGTCTTAAGGAGTGCCGATAAAAAATAGAAAGAGAGTCTTATAATAATTAAAAAGGATTAAAGAATGAAGTATATAAAAGAGCTTTGCATTGGAGCGATAATGATCGCGCTTTCGGTGTTGTTATTCCAACTATTTAAAAATCAAAAAGAACTCCAACAAGCATTATCTACTTATGGAGTTATGATAAAACATACTGCTGGAGAAGGTCCTGCTGCTGCACCGATGGTGTTAATGCCAGTACAACCATGGGCAGTAGTACAAGAAAAGGCACGTAATACGGTGGTGCAAGTTATTGCGCAAACGGCAGAAATAAACATTTTGCAGCCGTATAAAACGCCAAAACAAAATATGGGTTCAGGGACTGCGTTCTTTATCACAGAAGCTGGTGAATTGATTACCAATTATCATGTGATTGCAGAAGCGCAAGCAATTTGGATCAAAATTCCTTCTTTGGGAAAAATAATTATTGATGCAGAGGTAGTTGGAAAATCTCCAGAACGTGATTTAGCGTTGCTGCGTGTTTCTCAAGAAGGGCTTGCAATAATTAAAGATAAGTTAGGAACAATTCCATTCTTGCCCTTGGGTAATTCTGACATAGTAAAACGCGTTGATGAAGTTTTAACCATTGGCTATCCGCTTGGGCAAACATCATTAAAAAGTAATACTGGCGTGGTGAGTGGTCGTGAACATATTGCTGGCCGTTTATTTATTCAAATCGATTCGCCAATCAATCCCGGAAACTCTGGTGGTCCTGCGTTAAATATGGCAGGTGAGGTTATCGGGATTACTTCATGCGGAATCCCTGGTGCTCAAAACGTTGGTTACATCATTCCAAGTAATGAATTAAAGATGGTACTCCCTGATCTTCGTAAAGTTTCATTATTACGTAGACCGTTTCTTGGTTTCTTTTTAAATAGCGGCAGTGAAGAGCTGGCTAAACATTTGGGAAATCCAGTGCCATCCGGCTGTTACATTGTTGATGTGTATTCAACAAGTCCGCTTTCAAAAGCTGGAGTAAAAGCAGGGGATATGATTTACGAAATTAACGGTATCGGCGTTGATGAATATGGAGATCTTTGTGTTTCGTGGAGTGAAGACAAATTATCATTGATGGACTATATTTCGATGCTTGAAATTGGTCAAACGGTTCATATTGTTGTGTATCGTAATGGTGTGCGTAAAGAAGTCAGTCTTCTTTTTGATCGCACAGAATTGGCTCCTGTTAGACAAATATTTTTGGATGATGATCGCATTGATTACGAAATTTTTGGTGGCATGCTTATTCAGCCTTTGGCTCTTAACCATGTACCAGCACTTGTTGGTAATGCTCCAATCCTTACGCGCTATGGTGTTCCCAAAAATCAAATGGAACCGGCATTAATTGTGACCCATATTGTGCCAAACTCTCAAATACAACGTCTTAACTTGCTTGGAGAAGGTGCCTTGTTAAGCGAAGTGAATGGCAAAAAAGTAAAGACGATGGACGATCTTCGTCATGCAATTGGACAAGGTATCGATAAAGAACGCATTACCTTTAAAACAGAAGATGGAGTGTTTTTTGTTTTAAATGTTAAAAAAGTACTTGAAGACGAAGCAAAGCTTTCGCAAACGTATCAGTACCCGTTATCGCCATTTATTAAGCAGTTGTTAAATAAAGTACTGGTAACAGAAAAGAAAGTAGTGGCGGCTTCAATGAGTTCTAAAAATCTTCCTGTAGCTCCAGCCACTGTTTAGTAACTAGGTACTGTATATATAAAAATACAAAAGCCCTGGAGTAGATTCGGGGCTTTTTAGAGGACATAAACGCATGAGTAAGAAAGAACGTCTTGATGTGCGTGTTCATGCACTTCATACCCATTTAAGTCGTAATCAAATTCAAAGTTTTATTATGCAAGGTAAAGTTAAAGTTGATGGAGAAACTATTACCAAGGCAGGGCAGATGATTGCTGAAGGAGCAGACATTGAGTTTATCGATGATACTCCACGATTTGTGTGTCGTGCAGGTTTTAAACTTGAAAAAGCGCTCGAAGATTTTGGCCTTGATGTGACCGGATTGGTAGTTCTTGATGCTGGTCTTTCAACGGGTGGTTTTACCGATTGCTTGTTGCAAAAGGGAGCAGCTCGAGTCTACGGAGTTGATGTTGGGCATAGCCAAGTTCACGAAAAAATTAAAGGTGATGCTCGCGTTATGGTTATGGAGCAAACTAATCTCCGGTATGTTACTTCTGTAGGACAGCTGGTTGACCTGGTGACCTTGGATTTATCGTTTATATCAGTTCTTAAGGTGATGGATGCAGTAAAAGCTGTTTTAAAACCAGAGGGGCATCTCTTGGTACTTGTTAAACCGCAATTTGAAGCTGAGCGTCACGAAGTCGGGCGCGGTGGGATTATTAAAGATGAAGAGATTCACAATCAGGTGGTTAAAAAAGTTACCGCTGGCATTGCTCTCCATGGGTTTGCATTGAAAGGTGTTATTGATTCCCCCATACTCGGAGCGGCTGGCAATAAAGAGTTCTTGGCATTATTCAAAAGAGTAGCGTAGATCACGCCTTAGCACATAGTGCGGCGGCGGATGGAGCGGCCGGGAATAAAGAGTTCTTGGCTCTTTTTAAAAGAATTGAAAATTAATGAATGAGTAAATAAAAAAAATCCCGTCATTGCGAGCTTGCGTGGCAATCCATCCGTGGTTTTCTCTTAAAAGTTTACATCGCATGGATGCCAGAAACTTTTTTAAAGTCATTAAAATCCTTTTATTACAGGCATTGTTTGTTTTTTATGTCAGTTATGGAGGGATTGCCACGCAAGCTCGCACTGACGGGAATTATTTTTTAATT
>CAZQDJ010000014.1:0-27554 GCA_964592275.1 uncultured Pseudomonadota bacterium
AGTGCTTTTTCAACAAATTGGTTATACCAATGAAAGAATTGAAAGTGCAAGAATGAGTACTTGAAAAAGGTGAAAAATGAAAAAAAAAAGAATGATCTTTTTATATGTAATTTTGGTGGTTGGATGTGTGCAAGCAGAAGTTAATGCAAAAAAAGCGCATCTTTCTAATGAGTGGTATCCTTCTGATCCAGTGAAACTGAAAAAGAAATTAAAAGAACTCGATGATGAAGCAGAATCTTTGTATAATGCGCAGGTTTCAGGTGTGCGTGCATTAATTGTTCCTCACGCAGGGTTAAATTATTCAGGGTCGTTGGCGGCCGCATGTTTTCGACTCCTTGATCATAAAAAAGTTCGTCGCATTGTGCTGCTTGCTCCTTCCCATCATATGCCATTCAAAGGAGTAATTTTACCTTCATATTCTTCCTACCGATTACATTCTGGGGTGATACCAATTGATGCAAAAATGATTCGTGAGCTTGCTATTTCTGGTGCTCCTTTTTCACTTATTACTGAGCCTAAAAAAGATCCTCATTATAAAGAACATGCGCTTGAGGTAGAGTTGCCTCTTATTCAAGAATATGCTCCGCGTGCAAAAATTGTCCCTTTGATTGTGGGAAGTCTTGATGAGGATGAAGTAAGGAAAGTGTGCCAAGTGTTAAAAAAATATTTGGATAAAGAAACAGTTGTTGTGGTGAGTTCAGACTTTACTCATTATGGTCCGCGTTTTGATAATATTCCGTTTAAGGTTGATCAAACAACTTCATTTCGTATTAGGTCACTTGATAATAGTTTGCTGCAGCCGATTTTTAATCGTTCTTTGTCGCAATTTTTAACACATATTACAGAAGTAGAGTCTACAGTCTGTGGAAAAAATCCATTAGCGGTGTTACTTGGTCTTTTTGAAGAAGGTGCTTTTGAGAGTGAGGTTCCTTATTTGATTGGGTATGATACTTCAGTTTCAAAGAAGAAGGATTATAATAATAGTGTTAGTTATGTTGGTATGGCATTTGGAAAACCTCATCTTGGACCTATTCCTTTGCTAACTCAATATGAACGACACTCACTCATTGATCTTGCTTATACTATAATGGAAAACAAGATTACGCAGGGAGTTGCACAAGAATTACTACTTCCGATTATTACCCCAACGTTAAAAAGACCCTCTCATTTGTTTTTTTCACTGTATAAAAAATCTGATCCATCCTTTATTAGTCAGCAAAAAAGTAAAAGTTCTAGTCTTTATAAAGCGGTGATGTGTCAAGCAGAGCAGAGCGTTCAATCGTTACAGAATATACAAGGGGCTGTCTTTGCCAATTTAGAAGATGTTGAGGTTCAGATTTCGGTTATTACCTCTGAAAAATTGAGTGGGCATAAAACAAGGACGACTATGATTGCGCAATCGAAACAGTATTCTGGAATGAACTATTGTTAGCTTGTAACAATTTGTTTTTCTGCAAAAATAAACCCAATACCATAAGCAATCAATGATCCAAAAAGCGTAATGAATGTTGCATAGGGTTTATAAGCTACAAGTGTTTCGGTAAAAAGGGCAGGAAGATGATGGATAGCTGGTATTTTAAAAAAAATAAAAAGTATAAGACCGGTTATTGTTGAAGCCCATGCAGCGCGTGGTCTGAAATCTTTTAAGAAGAGACTTGCCATAAATGGAACAAAAATAGCACAGAGACTTACCTCATAGCTATCGACAAGTACATCGATGATTTTTTCAGAAAACAAATAAGAAATAGCCAATGTTCCTAACCCTGTAGCAAGAATGATTATTCTTGATAAAAAAACAGTTTCACGTAGCGAAAAAATGATACTGCAAGGCTTGGTGAGTAGTGCTCCAAGTGCGCATAAAAGAGAATCAGATGTTGAGGTAATAGCTGCAAGAAGGCCACATAAGGCTATGGTAAAAAAGAAAGTATTAGTAAATGCTTGTAATACTGGTAGGAGAGGGCTGATTCCAGTTGCTAGTTGATCATGAAAAAGTAACTTTCCCTGAATGCCAAAGTAAAAAGGTACAAATGCAAAAAGGAGCAATAATCCACTTGCGCATAGAGCAGAGATACTTGCAATTCTTTGTGTTCTTGCAGAAAAAAATTTTTGTGCAAGGTCTTGTTCTACAAGGCAGAAAAAAGCAGGAATTAAAATGATACGTAAAGCGTGTGCCCATCCAAGATCGGTTTTGTTAAAGAGGGTAGAAAGGGCAGAGAGATTTGTCTGAGAGAAAAATGAAACAGGGGATGAAAAAATGCTGTAGAGACAGATACTTGAAAAAATAAGAATAATAAAAATAATACGAAAAAAATCGGTGATGATAATAGTATGAAGCCCGCCGATCATGGTGTATACAATAATTCCCAACCAAAAAAGCAGTAAAAAGAGTTCGCTTTGAATTCCTGCAAAAGTTAAAAGAACTGATTTTGCAGCTAAAATTTGGCCAATTAAGATCCCTAAAAGACTGATGGTAGAAAGAAAGCCGCTTAAGTGGTGGAGAGCGACTGATTGATAAGTTTTTTCAAAAATTTCTCCAACGGTCGCCACATTAAAATTGCGCATTCGTTCAGCAAGACCAAGTCCAAGTAGTAGGAGGCCAAGAGCAACTCCAAGGATGTATAAAAGTCCGTGAAAAGGATTTTGTGCTGTTCCTAAAAACATACCCCCACCAACTTGAGCAGCAAGTAATGTTGCTGTAACAGCAGGAATTCCTAATGATTTCCCTGCAAGCAGATAATCAATGGAAGAAATGTTTTTATGAGAAGTGAGGTATCCAATTAAAAGATAGGTGGCAAAAAGTGCAATGGTGATTCCCATAAAAAGATTTATTTGCATACGTCATTCCTTTATTTTAGAGAAATAAAATATGCAGTGTATCGATCTTTTACAAGGATAGCGATTTAGGGGACGAGGTGATCTTGAGAATCGTAAGGTAAGGTATCTTCTTTGTATCTATATTCTGCAAGTTCAGGAAGTGTGGTGATAATATCAAACCAAAAGAATAGGTCATATAAAAAACGTAATGAGAGGGTTTGTTTTTGTTGATTTCTGAGGGTATCGGTTAGTTTTAAAATAACAAAAGCAACGAGCTGTCTGTTAAAAAATCTTAACTGTTTTGTTTCAATACCAATACCTATAATTTTTATCGCAATATCGTGAAGTTGTTGTTCTGGTATAAAATCAGGAGGGACAAACTCAGGGAGTCGAGGACCTGTCAAAGTGGGAACCAGAGCATCACGAGGATTGTTTGATAAAAACCAAGTGACTCTGCCGTCTTCAGCATACAGGTTCTCGGAGAATGGGACCATGGCATTACTGGCGCTTATGACAAAAAAGGTGATTATTAATAGCTTTTTCATAATGCCTCTATCGGTTAGGCTAAAAATTACTTTTCTCATATAAATAGCATATCTCATATATTTTAATTTTCAAGTGTGAAATTATTGTTTGGCTGAAAAGATAAGGTGATATAGGTTAAAAAAGGGCATTTGTCTTGACTTTTACAGCATTAATAATTCAATATGAAATTATTAATGCTAGGTTTTTTTCAATAAAGTAGGTATTTAAGGGGAAATGATGAAAAGTAAGCTATTAGCAGTTGTAGTTTTTGTATTTTTGCAGTTCAATGGATATGGATCAGAAATTGATTCTGATTCTGAGTCGGTAAGTTCAAAATCAAGTAATGAACTATCTGTATCTGCTCAATCTCATCAGAGTAGCGAGGATAACGATAGGACTGTGACTGACTCTTCTTCATTATCTTCTTCCGCCGATGATTCTTCAGATGATGATTCTGATGATTCTGGCACGGTACAAGATAAAGTTATTGATAAGACCTGGGGATTAAAAAATCTTCTTTACGCAATTCCTAACCATGATTTACAAAGATCACCATTGTTAGGGCTTATTGCTGTTTGTAATGGTACTATTAAAAAATGGTATGGAGAATTTACTGATGTTGTTGTAGAGCAGGAAGAAGGAAGACCTGCTCGAAATAAACGAAATTTTGTTACAAACACTTCTTTAGAAAAAGTAACGCGTGTATTTTTCGATGTTCTTGATGGTCGAGTGCGTTGCTCTGCTGCTGGTAGTAGTCCGATGATTGCTCTTTCGGCTAAGGGTATTGGTCAATTAGTTACGCTTACGCAAGAGCGAGGAGTTTCGGGAGTTAGTGCTTTTCTTGAAAAAGGGCTGGTAAGAAAACAAAAACAGAAAAAAGAATCGCTGCAACAGGAAAAGAAACAATCTAATGGGCAACAGATTTCAGCAGAGGAACTCTTTGTAAACCGATGGTGGGCAAGCTATGAAACGCGTCCTGAAAAGGGAAAATTTACTGAAGAAAGAGATTTTAGAAAAAGGCTCATACCCTTGTTTAAGGATTTAAGGGCACTGGAGCAAGAACAAGGATCTGAAAAAACTAAGCAAATATTTTTAACGGTGTTAATGGCTTTTCTTGTTCTTAAAGATGAAGCAGAAGGAGAAAAGGACCCTGTCTATGCGGTTCAGGAATATTTTAGAAAGCTTGGAGTTGTATTCACTCGTGAGTATTATACGTTGCAAGAAAAAAAGGCCATTAAAAAACGACTTGCCAGAAGTTCTTTTGGGACAAGTACTAAAGATCTTGAAGATGCTGCCTTTTATTTGTTTTCGATTGCTAAAAACGACTTTGAATTTATAACGGCTTCTCATGTGAGTGCTCTTTTTAAAGAGATCATCGAAGGGGAAGAGCGAAATGTTGCGCATGCATTGTGCGCAGAGGTTGCTGTACGGTCTTTTGTAAATCTGATGTTATATAATCCAGTAACTCAACGCTTTGATGCTGCGATGTTGCCTGAAGGAGTTCATTTAGATCCACTTGTGTATGATTTTTATTTTAATCGAGAACATCCACGTACCGATCCGCAAGCCCCACAGTATTATGCAACTAGTCTCGATGCATGGATACAGGTTATCACAGAGTTGCATAAAAAATTTTCTGAAATTAAATATGAAGATCATGAGCTGAAATCGAGTTCAGAAGGTATACTTTTAGTTTTTAATAAAATTTTTGGAACAACTGCTCAATCTTATGAAGAGCTTGGCAATATGCTATCACATGATGGTTCGCACGTTACCCTGGAGATGCTGAAATCTGAGAAAAAGCCTAGGCGTGAAGAAGAGTGGGCAGTTGCTGTTGAAAGAGAAGGCCTTCCAGGAGAAAGCGCCTATGAATTTTTTGCAACACTGAATGTTTCTGATGGGCATGCTTCACTTATTTTTGATATGGGAAACATTATGCCTTTGATGGGTAAGCATCGGTATCAAGCGATTGAAGAATTACAGAAAGTATATCACCTTGATTTGTGGCCGATGGTACTCAATCCTGCCACTATCAATACAGTTATTGATGATGAAACTCCTTTTCAAAAAGCGATAGAGACGGGCTGTGTTCCGTTGGTAGAACTTTTGGTTTCCTATGGTGCTGATATTCATCAATTGGATGACGGTCAGATGGGGATATTAGCTTATGCCTATGAATCAGGAAGTGCAGAGATGGTGAAATTCTTTACTGACAAAGGCCTTGAACTGCATGCGGATTTGAATACTATTATAGGCTGGTTGTCGATCTCAGAAATGGATGATGCTCTTTTCGATAAAATTATGGCTTCGAATGTGACCGATACTGGTCAACGAAGAAAAGATTTTTATAGTAGCGCTTTGATGGTTTGTTTTGAGAGAAACATGTCTGCTGCACACAGAAATGCGATCGATCAGTGTGAAGATAATGTTTGGATTGCTAGGGCAAAAAAACTTATTGCAGAGGGAGCAGATGTTAATTTTATCGAAGTTTTAGGGGTAGAAGGAGGGTATTACAATGCACCGATACTTGCTGCTTCTTATGGAGGGTGTACAGACGATGAAATTATTATGTCGTTAGTAAATGCTCTTGAGCCTGCTGGAGATAATAAAAATAGAGCAATGGTCTATGGTAAAGCACTATGTAGTTTTTTTGATAAAAAAAACATATCTGCAGCAGAAGTTCTTATTAAAAAAGGCGCTAATCTTAATTTTTATACGTCTTATGAGAGTGATGGCACAACACAGGTTTATGGGGTGGTACTCAGTGCTAGTTACGGTGATAATAAGGAGCTTATGCAGATTATTGTAGATGAATTACATCAAGCGCCTAATGAAGAAGTAGCTCTGATGTACGGAAAAGCATTGCTCAGTACTATTTCTAAAAATTGGTTTGAGATAGCAGTACAACTTATTAAAAAAGGTGCTTTGTTAGATCAAGTGGATGAGTTTTGGTTGAAGCATATTGTAGGTCTATTAAAACATGATCAAGCAGCGGAACAGTTGTTACAAGTTATTGGAACAGCGCAAAAGAGTGCTACGTGGACACAGATGTATGGAGAAGTGTTACGTGAATATGCGGGTCGATATGGGGAAACTGAAGAATGGTTGAAGCGCTATGGAGCTGTAGTAGAACAAGAAGCATACGATGTTGTGCAAGCGGTAGAGCGTGATGCTGAAGCTTTTGCTTAACGAGTTAGAAACATGTTTGGCATTACTCAAAAAACTCTGGCATTTCCTCAAATAGAGGGATTAGGTGAGGCTGACTAATCAATCATTTTCCCAAGAAGTTGTTGAACATCCTTTTTGCATTGCGCAAATGATTTAAAAAGAATGGCATTCATACCTAGTTCATGGGCGGCGCGGATATTACGACTGGTATCATCAATAAAGATAGTGTGGTGAGGTGTTTCGAGCTTGTCGATAGTATTCAATGCTTGTTGATAGGCAGTTGGTTGAGGTTTCCAAATGAAAGAATCAGTTTCAAGTGAAAAACGATTGATAGTATTGCGAGGGTCGTTCATCAGAGCAAAAAAATGTGGATGTTCTTGTTTAAGCCGTTCAAGGGTTGCGTTACCAATGTTTGAAAGAAGGTATAATTCATGGCCATGATTTTTAAGATAGATAAGCAGTTCATACATGTTGCCATCTGCAGTGTAGATGTTATTCGAGTAGTCTAAGAGTTCTGCATGAAGTTGTGGGTAGTGTTGAGCTGCATTAAGATACGCCTCAGTGATGCGATTGCCTTCTTGATAGCGTCGGCGCAAAGCCTTCCAGGTTTTTTGAGAAAAAAGGCTACTAACACCTTCTTTAAAAGTTTGAGGTTTTTTTTTGATTTTAAAAATTCCGTGAATAAGCGGTAATAATCCCTTGCGATGAAACAGGACTTGGTGAATATCAAATAAAAAAATACCCGAATGAGAAAGAGTAGCTTGCGCTTCTTTAAGATTTGAAAATGTTTTGCTGATATAAAGCATGATCTCTCTTTGGCGATGAGGTGAAAAAGCTGGGCACTTTAATTATAAAACACCCAGCTTATCAGAAAGATTTGCTATTCTTTAACAGTTTTTATGCCGTGAGAGTACTATAGTGTGTTTTTAATTCCTGTTTATTTGTCCATTACTGAAGGTATTAAGTAATTTTCTAAGATCTTGTGGTGTGGTAAAAAGAACTGCAATATCAAAAAGCCCATTAGCTAATGCTGGTGCAATATTGCTTTTTTTATCATCAATAAAGATCGTTAGAGTGCGTCGATTATGCGAAAGCTTATTTTTTTGTAAGCAGTTTGCATAGCTTTCTTGCATAGGTTTATGGAGCCAGTTGTTTTCTGGAGATGCAATAACATTGTGTGTTGTATCGGTAAGAAATTCTAGGGCAAAATGAGTCGCAATTTTTTGGTCTTCAGCCATCGTATTTTTTTCAAGAGTTCTTTTTAAAAGATTTACTTGCAGGTCAACAAGTCCTGTTCCCATATTTGAAAGTACAACATTATGGTGACCGTAAGCGGCAAGTTCTTGGAGGATTGACACTGTGTCGTAATTAAGAACGTTTGCTTGCTGTGAAAATTTGCGTAATAAGTCAGCAACTTTTTTACCTTCATCAGATGTTTCTAGTGTTCTGAACATAGCGTCCCACACGTATCCGCACGGATCACCTTGGTTTTGTAATTCCATTTTATGGCGCCATAGTTTTCCAAAAGAAGCAAACATTTTAAAGGTGTAGAGCCATCCATGACCTTCGGTGACAGCCAATTGATAGATATTTGCGAGAATGCTGTACTCTTTTTTGAAAATAACGCCGTTGAGATCCCACGCTATAAGAATTTGTCTGAAGTAAAGTTCAAGATTTCCAGAATAGGGAAGTCCTTCAGGAAAACTATTTGCATTGTAATAGACGTTGGGAAAATTTTTATCTCTTCCGATAACTGTTTCTTTGGAGCTTGAGTAGACGCTTGCGTGAGAAAATAAGAATGCAGTACTAAGGGTTAGCAAAAATATTTTTTTCATAAGAGCGCCTTTCTAGGCGTTAAAATTTTAAAAGAGCACTAACATCGTGGAAAAATTGTGAGTACGATGTAAAGTGAATGGCATTTAATCCAGCTTTGTGTGCTGCACGAACGTTTTCCAGTTGATCATCTACAAAAATAGCACAATGTGCATGATCAGGTTTATTGACCGTAGTAAGAGCTTGCGCAAAAGCATCAAGACGTGGCTTCCAAACAAAGTTTCCTGTATCGGTAGCGGTTCTATTGATGGTGTTTCTTGTATCTGTCACAACACTGAAAAAATCTGGATGTTGTATGACTAAACGATTGAGCGTTACGGTTCCAATGTTTGAAAGCAAATAAAGCTCATGGCCCTTCATTTTTAAGGTAGTGAGAAGCTGTTGCATTTGTTTGTTTGGGGTGAAAATGTTGTTTGAAAAATCGATAAGTTCTTTGTGAAGATGTTTGTGTTCTTGTACTATATCGAACTTTCGTTCGGTAATTTTGTTACCTTCTTTTTGTCGCATGCGATATTCGTTGCGAGTTTTTTTAGAAAATAATGATTTTATACCCTGCGTAAGAAATTTCTTTTTATGCTTAATTTTTTTGAAAGCCTTAAAATATTTTCCTTTGTTATCGAAAAGAACACCATGAATATCGAATAAAAAAAATCCATTACAAGATAAGACTTCTTGAGCTTCTTGTTTAGTGGTAAATGTTTTAGAAAGATAAATGGTTGGTGTCGATTTTGGTGCTGATTGCGTTGAACCATAGAGTGCTAAAAAAATAATAAAATAATTTGTTTTCATGATACCTCCATCAAGCATAACATCCAGACGGATGCTAACAATATAACCTATCCATAAGAATAGTTGATGAGGAGGGGTTGTCAAAAGGTGGGGCGCCGTAAGATAGACTCTAGGAGTTTATTTTAGAGTAATCTTGCTTATTTCTTCTTTATTAAAAGGCGAGGCAAGTCGATTTCGTCGTAATGATCGATAATAAATTTAGCTTCCCTTAATTCATCTCTATTGCCAGCGCTATTGATGCCAATACAGAACATGCCAGCTGCATTAGCTGCTTCAATACCGTGAGGAGCATCTTCTACTACCAAGCATTGAGCTGGATCGACACCAAGTTGTTTTGCGGTGAAAAGATATACATCAGGAGCAGGTTTTCCGATATTATTAACATAAGTAAAATTATAAATATGATTACCAAAAAACTTTCTTAGATTAAGTTGTTCTATAGCGGTTGCAAGGGTATGATTTTCTGCATTTGTCGCAATACCTACGTGAAGATTGTGTGATTTTACTCGTTTGAAAAAATCTTCAAAACCGGCAATAAAGCGTAATCCCTTAAGGTATTCATCATTTGCGCGTTTCTTTTTTTCTGTAATCAGTTCTTCAAGTGGATGATCAAGATCAAATTTACTTTTGATGATGGCGCAGCTGTTGTGAATAGCGACCCCTTTGAGTTCTTTTGCTAGTTCGGTTTTAATTTCCGGGGTAAGTGTTACTCCGCGGCTGGTGATAAGATCGCTTGTTGCTTTATTCCAGATGTGGTTAGTATCGATAATTGTTCCGTCGAGATCAAAAATAATTGAAGTAAATTTCATGCAGATCTCCTTTCGTTAATATTTTTTATTGAAAATTAGTTTAATCGTAGTACCCTTTTTCGTCATGTGATCTGGCACCGTATTTCAGAAAGGATACTGTACAATGCTCTCTCTCTTCAAAGGTTTTCGTTTTCGCTTAGCTCTTATGTGTGGAGCGGTAGCGTTTTTTGTAAGTAGTTTGGTTAAAATTTCCCCTATTATTGGCTCGCATTGTTCGTTTTTTTCTTTAACGGATGCATTGATGCCATTGACAGGAGTGGTAGGAATAGGGTTGGGAATTATGGCTATCCTTATGCGGACAGGCCTTACGTTTCTTAAGATTTCTTTATCTATCATGGCTCTAGTATATCATCTTCCTGGCTTTTTTGCATCAGTCTCTTGGGCTTATCCTAATTTGATTATGAAAGTTGGCATGCCTCTTTTGTGTATGATTCTTTTTATAGCGCATCCTCAAGGGTTTTATGCAGCACCGTATGCTTTATATTGGCTTATTCCGATAGTGATCTATTTTTCGCGCAAAGAAACAATTTTTCTCCAGTCATTATCTTCAACCTTTATTGCTCATGCCGTTGGTTCAGTTTTGTGGTTATATCTTAAAGCTCTTCCTGCTGCAGTATGGATAGGGCTTATTCCTGTGGTAATTTTTGAGCGCCTTTTATACGCAGCACTTATGACTATTGTGTATTATGGGATTAAAGAGGGGCTTGGATACAGTACGAAAAAAACATGGTTTGTAAAAACATGCCATACTGGACAGTCATGGTTCTTAAGAAAATAAATATTAAAAGGGTAGTGGGTAGGTAATGAACAATTCAATTTCGCATCTTGCAATAATAATGGACGGTAATCGTCGGTGGGCAAAAAAAAATAAATTAAGTTTTGGGACTGGTTATGCTGAAGGTGGGTTTGGTGCAGTAAAAAGAACGATAGAGTTTTGCCTTTCTCGGGGCATTAAGCATCTTTCTTTGTATGCGTTTTCATTAGAAAATTTTAAACGACCTCAAGCAGAACAAAATTTTCTTTTTGATACGATTGTTACTCAAGGTGCTAAAAATATTCCCTATCTTCAAGAGCATAATGTGCAGGTAAAATTTGTGGGTGAGCGCTCAGTGTTTCCTCAGCGAGTTATTCCTACTTGTGAATTAGTAGAACGCGAGACAGAAGAGTGTTCAGCATTACTCGTGAATCTCCTTTTTTGTTATGGTGGTCGCCAAGAAATTGTATCAGGAGTTAAGAAACTTCTTAAACAAGTACAAGATGGTTTGCTAACGGAAGATCACATTACAGAACAAACTTTGCAAGATTGTTTGTGGACAGCAAACACCCCTGATCCTGAGCTTATTATTCGCACCAGTGGCGTTCAGCGGTTGAGTAACTTTTTGTTGTTTCAATCTGCTTACAGTGAATTTTGTTTTCTTAACTGTTTATGGCCAGAGATTACAGAAAAAGATCTTGCCGAAGCAGTAGATTCTTATAATGGAGTGTGTCGCAACTTTGGTGTTTGATTATTTGGTTTGGTGAATTTTCTCGTAAAGATTAGTACTCTCCTCTCACTCGTCGTCCTGAGCGATACGGTAGTCGCGGCAGAACATAGCATGTTCTGTTAGACGAAGTGAGCGTAGGGATCCAGGATAATTGTGAAAACGTCATTATGAAATAAAATTAAAGTAAAAGCAGCCTGTTACAAATTATCGTAACAGGCTGCTTTTACTTTGTGATGCAATAAACTTAGTTATTGGCCGCGTGGCTTGTTGATTTCTTTGATTGCCCCAAAGTCTATGCTGCGTTTTGCGATTTTTGGTTTAGCACTTTTACTTTGTTTTATCGCAAGTGAAGCAACGTCAGCATCCCATTGTGTTAAAGAAGCTTGTAGTGAAGCGATTGCAGCACGAAGTGTGTCAATAAGATTAGCTTCTTTTTTGTGGAGTTCAAGGAGATTAAGAAGAGACTGAATAAAGTCTTGATTTGGTGGATTTGGCAGAGTGGCTTCATTTGCTAAAAGATTTTGAATTTGTTTTATAGCATCAACTTGGTGTTGATATGCAGTTACTAAACTAAGTAAATGGTTAATGTCATTCTCTGTAGGAATAGCAGTTACTTGATGTTCTGTGGGTATAGCAGGGGCTTGAGTAGATGGATCAACTGCATGAACGTTAGATATTTTTAATGTAACACATGAGAGTAAAAGGGTGAATTGTAGGATAATATTTTTTTTCATCGGTGCTCCTTATTTGGAAAATTAAAAAACTTTCCTTGGTTTTAAGAGAGAGGAGCAGCTTTTGTCAATCATTTACCTTGAGTTGTATAGTCGGGGGATTTTTAATATTTATGAATGATCCAGCAAGAGGCTTTTGATCAATTACAATGCAATTAATACAGGTATGATTACTTGTTGGCTCATGTGTATGAAAGATAGAAAAAGAAAGTGCGTTATCTTTTAAAAAGCTAAGTACTTCATAAAGAGAGCGTTGTTTAAATGATGGAAGTAGTACTAAGTCTGTCTTTGATTTTTGTGAAATGTAGAGCGTAAGTTTTGATGAAAGTTCAGTTTCTTTGTCAGGAATTTGAGCGATGCACGTTCCCTTTGGATGGTTGCTTGGAACATACTGTATCTTGTAATCAAAAGGATATTCTGCAAGATCTGATTGTAAGGTTTCAATGTGTTTACCAATACAAGAAGGAGTTTGGGGATGTTTTTTTTTACATGAGACAACAAGAAATACTGTTTGTTGAGGGCGGATAGAACTTTCAGGAGAGGGATTTTGACTTAAAATAGTTTCTTCGTGTACAAGGTCATTTTCTTTGTAAGACAAAAGTCGACTATTTAAGTTTTTTGCTGAAAGGCGAGAGATGGCTTCAGATAAATGACATCCAAGAACATTGGGAGTTGTTATCGAAGATTTATGTAAAAAAAGATCAAGTGTAAAATAACCGCTCAAAAAAAAGATGAAAGGCATAAGCCATAAAGATTTAGATAAAAATGATTTGAATGATGAAAGTTTGATCATAAATACCTGATCTTAATTATGACTTTATCTTGTTACGTGCCCTCTTTCGCCATCTGCCTTCGTTACCCGCCGTCGCCATCCAACTTCGTTAAAACTACGTCGTGATCTTCGAGGCTAAGGCGCGGTCTACGAAACTATGGCGTGATCTTCGACGCTACCGCGACTACCGTTCTCTGGGGATGACATTGATTTTTTTATTTAGACATTTTTTATTGGGTTAATTAGAGACCTGCAGTAAAATAATAAGCCGGATTCTGTCTTGGTAAGAAGTAAACCCCTTACCATGGGCAACCATGTATCTAAGCGGCATACCCGCATGTTTAGCCGGAACAAGCGACCGCACATGCCTATTTTGCCTTGCTCCCGGTAGGGTTTGCCCCACAAGACTATTGCTAGCCTTATGCGTGCGCTCTTACCGCACGTTTTCACCCTTACTTATTACACTAGTAAAATGTAAAAAGCGGTTATTTTCTGTGGCACTATCCATAAGCTCGCGCCTTCCTTGATTGAAACCTTTTGAGCTTCTTCCAAGGTACCGTACTTGTTAGGAGTCCGGACTTTCCTCTCTTAAAATATTATTTTAAAAGCGATTGCCTTATTTTACTGCAGATAACCATTTCAAAGAAAAATATAATGCTATCAGATTACCAGTGATGGAAACTATTGTATAGGAGCCAAAAAAAGGGGTTCCAAATAAATACAATGAAAAAAAAGTAATGATTAACGTTGTTCCTATACAAAGAAGCATGCGATGAGTGGTGTAAAAGGACGCTGCTTTTGCAACAAGAAGGATACTGATTATCATCATAAGATAAGGCAATGCTAGTCCTGTGCTTACACATGAAAAAATAGAAAGGAGCAAAAAACAAAGAAATAGTGAGACAGGGTAAGAGTGTTGTAGAAAAAGTATAAGAGTAACTATAGGGAGCGTGTGCAAAATTGGCGTATGAACGAAAGAAAAAGTGCTTAAATCTAGAGCAAAAAAGAGCAGCAAGATAACGCTATTTTGAAAAAAAGTGATCATATTTATCATAAGAAATAACGGTTTTAAGCTCTATAGAGAGTGGGGGTAGTAAGTTGACAATTCACGATATAAAGATAAATTATAAACGTTGTTAAGAATATTAACCAATTCTCGGAGTTATTCAATATGAATAAGAAAAAATTAGCATTGACACTTCTTTTGTCATCAGTTTCATTTGTATCTGTTGCAGCAGAAACACCAGCAGCAAAAACACCAGCAGTAGAAACACCAGCAGTAGAAACACCAGCAGCAAAAACACCAGCAGCAAAAACACCAGCAGTAGAAACACCAGCAGTAGAAACACCAGCAGCAGAAACACCTGGTTACTTTGCTTCAGCTTTGTCAGCAGTTAACTCTAACCGAGTAATGACTGCTGCTTTAGTAACTACTTGTGTCTTCGTTGGCGCAGTTGTTCATGCAGCTGTTGCAAGCAACAACGATGTTGATGCGGAAGATGCTGAGTAATTTTACTCACATATTAAAGCGTTAAAAAATTAAGGGCTGCAAATGTAGCCCTTTTTCTTTGTACTGGAGTGCATGAAAAATCCATCTTTATCGTTGTTCTTCACGGTTTCGCTAGCCATTCTTGGCATAAGCAGTTCATTTTTTTTAGGCCTTCTTTTTTTTCTGTTTCGGTATCCTTGTGTTGATTTCTCGGTGCTTGCTCGTTACAACCAGGGACGTCCATCTATTTTATATGATGATCATGGAAAAGAGTGGGAACGTTTTCAACTTGATAAGCGTGATCCTATTAGTATAAAAATTATGCCAGATCATTTAATACAGGCATTTATTGCAGCAGAAGATTGGTCATTTTTTTCTCATAATGGTCTTTCATGGCGCGGAATAGCACGATCATTGGTGGTAAATCTTAAGCATGGTCGTATTGTGCAAGGAGCAAGTACTATTACCCAGCAGCTAGTCAAGATGTTATTTTATGATAATCGCCGAACATTCAAAAGAAAATTTAAAGAACAATTTTTAACTTTGCTTGTAGAGCGCCAGTTTACTAAAGAACATATTTTAGAAACATACTTAAATCATGTCTATTTTGGGTGCGGTATGTATGGAGTTTCTGCAGCAGCGCAACGCTTTTGGGGTAAATCAGTGGGCGAACTTGAGCCACAAGAATCCGCTTTATTGGCTGCTATCGTATGTTCTCCTGGTCATTATTCTCCTTTGCTGTTCCCTTATTCTGCTTTGCAGCGGCGCAATACTGTGCTTACAAAAATGCAAAAACTATGTTTTATTACTCATGAAGGTTTGGTTGTTTTGCGTGCGACTTCGTTGGGTGTTACTCAGGAATCGGTTCGATCATGTGCTCCTTATGTTAAAGAATATATTCGTACGGTGTTGGAAGAAAAAGTAGGTAAAGAACAACTGTATCGTGGCGGGCTTACGATACAAACTACTTTAAATAAAGAAATACAGTTGATTGCAGAAGAGGTTTTCAAAAAAAAGTTTGTTGATTTACGATCAAAATATGGAGCAGATCTTAATGGCGCTTTAATAAGTATTGATAGAGTAACAGGAGGGATTAAAGCTCTTGTTGGAGGGTTTAGTTTTGCTGAATCACAGTTTAACCGTGCATTGTATGCTCGTCGACAACAAGGTTCTATTTTTAAACCATTAGTTTACGCCACTGCCTTAGAAAAAGGAATGTCGTTGCTTGATGTTGCGACTGATGAGCCATTTCAATGGAAACAAAATTCTGTTGTATGGGAGCCGCGTAATCATACGCGAACGTATGCAGGGGAAATGACTCTTGCACGTGCGCTTTCTTATTCTAATAATGTTATTTCAGCAAAAGTTATTTTGGCAATTGGTCCTGAATCAGTTGTTAAAATGGCGAAAAAATGTCACTTAACTGGGTCAATACTTGCATATCCTTCATTGGCTCTTGGCTGTTTAGATAGTTCATTGTCAGAAGTTGCTGGCATGTTCAATGTATTTGCTAATGCAGGAATATATTGTGAACCGCACCTTATTGTTTCGGTAAAAGATGCCTGGGGGAAAATGATATATCGTACGCAACCTGTTAAAGAACGAATAATGCCGATTCGTATTGCAAGTCAAATTGGACAAGCTTTATCATTAGGAATTGATCGAAAAAAAAGAGCTGGTATCCCTTGGATTGATTCAATGGCAATTACTAAAACAGGGACTACCAATGATGCTCGTGTATGTTGGTTTGCCGGGTCAACGCCAGAAATTACTACAGTGGTGTATGTAGGTTGCGATGATAATCGTCCTATGGGTAAAAATGTGTATCCAGTTCATACAGCATATCCTATATGGCTTGCTTTACATACTCGTATCCCTGTTACTTGTAAACAATTTTCTTTTGATCCTACGCTACAATCAGTGCTTGTTGATTGGAAGAGTGGAGCGATTGTTTCTCATAGTAATGGGAATAATAAAGAGGTTGTCTCACTTCTTGTGTAATGCCGTATGCACAGCGCATTGTTGACACGCTTTTTAGGTGTGCGTTACATATGACTATTCTTACCTATTGTAGTAGAAGGATGTTGTATGAATAAAAAAAGCCTTTTATTTTTTGTGTTGTGCTTTGTAATAAACAACCTTCTTGCAAGCTGGAGCAGTATTGGTAGTTCTTTAGAAAATATGGGAGAAAGCGCTAAAGGTTTTCTTGTTACTATGGGACAAGGATTAGCAGGAAAAGTTCCTTCTGGATATGATTATAGTTTTCGTGTTTTTAATGGTTCTAATGTAGGAATGTTTATTGATATTCATAAATCAATAAGCGTGATGGGAGCTCGTTTCCATCAAGGAGGAGGAGCGTCGCAAGAGTTGGCACCGGGAACTGATACTGGCGCTGCTTTTTCTGGTGCAAATAGTACACATCTTTATTTTTCACTTGAAATATCAAGTGAAAATTCAGATTATTCTGATCCTCATTTTAAGTTGGGTGCAAAGAATGATTCAACTATTTACTTTTATCATTGTTTTAACTCTTCTAGTTCTGGAGTTCCAGCAACTGAATTGCTCGGTGCTGGTTATACAGTGAGTGATGCTTTTAATGGACGTATTCAAAATAAAACAAATGAGCAAGCTGCTGTAACATTTACCTTAACAGGATCTGATACGCGTGTGATTACTATTCCCGATCTTGATCCTTATTCATTTAATTATCTCGCTCTTCCTCAGGGATATTCTATGCGGCCATCAAACCTTGTTTTTGGATCTTCTCAATCAGTTATTATTCCAAAACAAGGAATTGCTCAAATTACGAATGCTAAAACGAAGGCTGCAAGTCCGGTGACTATGAATTATGTATTACTTAATAATAGTTCTACTGGTGCATTTGAAACAGGGATAGGGCCTGGTAATTTTGATCAACCTCAAACAGCCAATGTAATTCGTGATATTTCTCCTGTGCAATGCCAAATTTATAATCAACCTGCTGCTCAAGCTACTCCTATAGGACAGTTATTAGCACAACAGTTTCCATGGCAATCATCTTGGTGCATGTATGAAGGATTAGGGTGGTCTCAAGAACAACAAAAAATTATAGCAACTCCAATGTGGCAAATTCCAGTAGGACAAAATGCAGCATGTTTTTTAATAAGGCCTTCACAAGCATTTTATGCAAAAAATGGTCCAGCACGTTTTTTTGTTGTACGTATGACGATTCCAGAACATTCATCTGTTAATGATAAAAAAAAGGCTCAGTCTTTTTTATCAAAACTTATGGCAGGAACATTAACAATTAAGGGTCTATCTTCTGTATCTGGCGGAAAGTTGATAACTCAAGCAAATAGTAGTTCAGTTACTTTGGCTAATGGTCTTTATTTTCCTAGTACTGCATCTTTTGCAAAAAATAGTTCTTTTGTCGCGTATCCTCCTCTTTCTCAAACATATTTAGGATCGACCTTGTCTCCTGGTTCCTTAACTTTTACAAAAAAAGCAGAACTTCTTGGTTTGGAATTACCCGATGATGTTGGATTATTGGAAGACCCTACAACGGGAGTACAGGGATATCTTGTTGTTTCTGATCTATTGACTCCGTATGGAACAGGAAGTGGTCCTTTTTACTATCTCATAAATCCTCCCTACATTGATTTGAGCCAAATGTTAGGAACTCTTTCAAACTATGCTTCGTTGTGTAACTATCAAGCACTAACGACTGATATTTTTAATCAGCTTGTCCAAACATTTTTGCCAGGAACATTAGAACAATGGGTTGGCGGATATATGCGAAATCCAACACAGGTTGAAAATAGCGTTGCGAGTTTTCTTGTATTACTTGGAAAGGGTGATGTGAATGCATTGACTCAGGCATTTAGTTCTGATGCAAGTTTTTATGTAGAGCCTGATGCGAAAAAAAAATTGAGCCCTCAAGGTAATGCATTATTGAAAATGCTATTGTATGGTCCGTGCAGTATTAGCCAAGCGCCAACGTATCATAAAATTGGTTCTTCTTTTATGTCTTCTCAATCAGGATGGCCAGCGGTGAGTTTGAGTTTGTAAAAAAACTGTTGCCCTATAATCTCTTAAGTAAAGGCGTTGGATCTTTAACAAGCTCCCCTTGCCGCAACACAGAAAATAAATCAGGTCGTGTTCTTTGCATAGCGTAGGCATTATCAAGTTGATGATCAGTGATCTTTGTTTCCAAAGGAATGACAATCGTCTGTTTCTCAAAAAAGAGCGTTTCAAATAATGTTCCAGCTCCTGCGCGGCAGATAATGATATCAGCGGCTTGGTAATAAAAGTTAAGGTTATCCCGATAAGCAAACACTTGTGCGTCTATGTTATTTCGTGCATAAAAGTCGATGCATTCAACAACTTGTTCAGATCCTGTTTGGTGGACTATAAAATAGGCTTGAAGAAGGGGAATAGGTATTTGTTGAATGAGATTGTTCAAGAACTGAGAACCTTGAGAGCCACCTAAAATGAGTAACGCTTTTTTAGTTTCAGAAAAACCAATTTGTAGTTTTGCTTCTGTTGGAGTGATTTTTTTGTCTTGCTCAGAAAAGCGTAGTGGATAGGAAGTAAGTATGCAGGGGCGTTTAAAGTAGGTACTCGTTTCTTTGAAACAAATAAACACGGTTGTTGCTAGTTTGGTTAGTACTTTAACCGCCTTTCCTGGAATAACATTCAATTCAAAAAGGGAGATGGGGATACCAAGAAGTTTACCTGCAATACAAACAGGAACAGCAACAAATCCTCCAGTGCTTACGATATGGGAAGGAGTATGTTTTTTGAGATACCAAAAACTTTTCCAGGTTGCTTGAATAAAAGAGAAAGCAAAAAGTGGAAGTTTCCACCAGCCACGATAAGGAACATTGCGTAACGTAAGTTCAAAGCGATCTGTTATTTCTGGAAACTGGGCCACAATTTTTTTATCAAGAGCTGCAGTGGTTGAAATGAAAAGAAGTGGTGTATCGGAATATGCATACTGTTTTTTTGCAAATTGTAAGCAGGGGATAATGTGCCCACCTGATATTCCAGCAACGCAACAGATTGGATTTTGAATCATTGGGTATCCTTGCGGCAGCGAGAAAGAAAGATATGAAATGCTTGTTTAAGTTCATGATCATGCACCGTATCAAGAGCCTTTTTTTCTGAAGAAGTAAGAGTTGCTGGTGGTGGTGCTTGGTAAAGAATAATAGCTTTATTGGCAACAGGTAGTTTTTTAATGGTACTAGCGTGTTTAAGCCTAATCGTTTTAATGTATGGTTTTTCAAGATAACTATTGATTGTCTTAATCAGTACAGGAGAAAGCATATAAAGTTCATGTAGCCAGTTTGAATCATGTACTCCAAGAACAAGCGAGTCATCATACATTTTTTCTACGGTGACCTTATCTGCTAAGTTGCCCATGATGATCGGCCAGTCGGTTAATAGTTTGGTTTTCCACGTTGCTTCAAAAGCGTGGGAAAGAAAATTTTTAATAAGTTTCATAGACTTATCCTTTTCGCAGAAAAAGGTCTCGCCAGAAAATTTTAGAACTACCTGGCATAGGGGGGCGTTGTGCTGCTTGTTGTAGTAACGAGATCATTTTTTGTGCATTGACAGCTTCAGAAAGTTCATGGGCTAATAAATGAGCAATGTGTTGTTCTGACCAATGTTTCATTAAAAGATCAAGGCACTCAGGAGTTTCATAATCTTCTGGGCATTCGGTCTGAAGGTCTTTTAAAAAAAGAGCAGGAGCGCTGGTGTGTCCCATAAAGTGGCGTAAAAAACCTGAAGAAATAGTACGCGTAGCCTGATCAGTGTAGATGGTATGACAACGAGACCGAATAGTGGGAATGACCAGTTGTGCTTGGGTGGCAAGAAACAAAAAGTGATAGCCGTGTGGTGGTTCTTCTACCATTTTTAAAAGACTGTTAGCGCATGCAGGGGTCAGGAATTCTGCTTTTTCAAAAATAAAAAAAAAGTGATCACCATGATCAAGAGTGAATTGTATTTTGTGTGAAATAGGTTCTAATACATCAAGAGTGTATTTTTTTTCTGGAGAAATCCAGAGTGCTTGATGATGAAGAAGTGGATTGTTTTTGCAGCAAGCATAAGGAGGAATATCATGTTCTTTTTTACAAAAGGTCTGTTGCATCAGTCGATGAGCATGTTCTTTTGTAGTTTCTGGAGTGCCGATAATAAGAAGCGCTGGAGAAAGAGGAGAAAGGTTTTTCATAAAAATTTCCGTAATGCCTGGATTCCTTGAAAAAGAATATCTTCTGGTGATTGGGTAGCATCAAGCGTAATAACACTTTTATTTCCTGCAAACACAGTATCAAACCCTTCAATTGCTTTTTCTAGGGGGGCAAGGCTGTCTTCAAAATCACAACGTTCGATAGCTCGGTTACTAATTCGGTTAAAAGCGGTGTTAGCATCAACTTTTAAATAAAAAATAACGCGTGGCGCGAGGCTATTCATGGCCCATGTATTTACTGAGCGAATAAAATCAAGAGATAGTCCGCGCACATAGCCTTGGTAGACAAGTGATGAATCAGCCATACGATCAGAGATTACAATTTTACCTAAATTAAGTGCAGGCGCGATAAGATCGTGACAATGTTGTGCGCGCGAGGCAGCAAAAAGGAGAAATTCTGCTTGATGACAAGGAGGAGTTTGTGTGTCAAAGAGTAGCTCTCTAATTCGTTCTCCAAGAGGAGTGCCTCCCGGTTCTCTGGTCAAAAGAGTGGCATAGCCATCGGCATTAAGCTTTTGATTAAGTGCTTTGGTAAATAAAGACTTGCCTGAGCCGTCGATCCCTTCAACACAGATAAGAAAACCATTTGTTATTTTTTTCATAATAAGCACACATAGAGTAGGGGGCGAAGTGACACATAATCGAGTCACCAGTATACTCGTTCTCGGATAAAGAGAGAAGCGCATTTTCCTGAAAGGAAGGACAAAAAACAATGAAGAAAGCTGTTCTTGTACATATCATATCAAATCTGGGTGTTGGAGGAGCAGAGACGGTTTTATATCAGCTCTTGCGTCGCCTTGATATGAAGCAGTTTGATCATAAAGTTATTTATTTTTATGACGGTCCTTACGTTCAAAAAATACGTGATCTAGGTATTCCTGTGTACCAGATAAAGGGAATTATGTTCCTTTACGATCCAATTTTCCTTTTTCGTTTTTTTTCTTTAATTAAGCAGTTGCAGCCTGATTGTTTGCATACAGTCTTGTGGTCGGCAAATTTTTTAGGAAGAATTGCCGCATGGAAATACGTTCTTCCATTGGTGCAATCGCTTCATAATAATCAAGATCAAAATGGTTTTTTACGAAGATTAATCGATCGATTTTCTCCCAAAGTTTCAGGTCCGGTTGTTGCTGTATCTGAAGGGGTAGGGCAATCGATCGCTCTTTATACTCCATGGATTACTAATCAGCGTGTGTGTGTTATTAAAAATGGCATTGATTCTTTTGAGGTGCAAAAACAGGCCGCTTTGGATCATCTATCACGAGAAGATTTAGGCTTGTCTTCAGATCATTTTGTTATTGGAACAGTGGGAAGATTTGAGCCAGTAAAGAATTTTTCTTTTTTATTAACCGCTTTTGCGGTGCTCTATGATAAATATCGTAAAGAGCGATTGGTTTTGGTTGGCCAAGGTTCTCAGGAACAATTCTTAAGAAGAAGAGCTTATTATTTAGGGATTGATGAGGCGGTGACATTTGTAACAGGTCAGTCAGCTTATAAATATTATGCTCTTTTTGATTGTTTTGTTATGACATCCTACAAAGAGGGGCTTTCAATGGCTCTTTTGGAAGCAATGAGTATGGGGTTGCCGTGTATTGTCATTAGTTCTGAATTGCAGCATGATGTTTTGGTTAATGAAAAAAATGGATTATTGATAGCTCCCGGAAATCCGCAGTTTTTAGCCGACGCCTTGGATCGTCTAGCCAGGGATCCAGAACTAAGAATAAGGCTGGGAAATGAGGCTAAAAAGACAATTGAGCAGTCTTTTACCATAGATTCGATGGTAAGCGGTTATACAAAAATCTATCAGAAGGCGATGGCTGAAAGAAGGTAAAGGAAAACCTTTGTCAACAGGGTATAAGAAAAATTTGATTTTTGTCCTGTGTTGGGATACATTTTATTTGTCTTGTTTTGAAAGTTACTTATAAATAAGACCAAAAATTCGATAACCTCCATTTCCCCTATTCGACGTTCTGTTGGATAGGGGTTTTTTCTTTTTAGAGCTTATTTTACTTATCAATAAATTGAGCAAGCAACAATGCCTGCAAATCCTGCTTAGAAATATCGTATGTAGTTTTGAATGAAGCCTCTGTTTCTTGAGGGCTTTCTGGAGGCGTGAGCGGCAAGGCAGTCCCATGAGGATGAGAGAATCGCCCCATCACTTCTTGGTAAAGTTTTTCAAGTTCAAATTCAGGTTCAGGTTTAGACCTAGAGTAGTTTGATGTGATTTGGTCTATGCCTGTAGAAATTTGTGACTCTGCAGAGGAAAATGCTTGAAAGATTTCTGCAGAAAATGGGTGTTCTAATACAGCAATAATAAAAGCTGGAGTGACAGAAATGGTATTCCCTTTGTGCTCAAAAGTTAGAGAGGCATGTATATCGGCCCCACTTCTGAGATGGCAGGTAATCATATCAATATCAGCTAGTTTGGCTAGAGCTATAAAGAGCTTTTTTGTCGCTTGTGTGACGCTTTTGGTGACATTATTTTTGAAAACAACCGCTCCACTAGCTTCAGGCCCAAAGACAAAAAAACCAAGTCCGCGTTGAAAGATGATACGAGTGAGATGATGTTCGGTGACTTCAAGGCGTACTTTTTTTGGAGCAAAGGCGGCTGCCTTAACTAGAGTATGTGCGCAACACAGGAGGATGGTACATGCGAGGTGTTTTTTCATGTGTTACTCTTCATCTGTAGTTGTTTCATCATCAATAGTGTCTTCTCCAGCTGCCTGGGCTTTTCTTTTGCGAGATACTGGTTGGGGGTCTTCTGGAAAGCGAGTTCCTGCTTGTTGAGATTGTTCTTGGATAAGATATTTATTAATAATCGGTAGGGCTTGTTTATTGTAAGTGGTTGCCATTTCAAAGAGAGTTATAGTGTGGCTGTTGATTCCGTGATCTTCATGACGGATTTCTTGACATGTTATGAGCTCTTTAGGAGAGTGCCCTCGTCTAAGCAATGTTTCAACAACAGGTAGTTGACGACAAAAAACTGCAAACGACAGTAATGGAAGTTTGAGATATATGGTCTTATGTTCCAATACTTGTCTAGCGATTTGTAAAATGTTGTTGGGGAGATCGAAGGAACCTGTATTAATGAGAGAGAGAGCTTCTCCTGGGGTTTGAGCAGCGATTGCATGGATAAGACGTTTGCTTAGGGCTTCGAGTTCGGCTGCATGAAATATTGAATGAAAGCTTGTTAGCATTAGTGTGAGTAGAAAATGTTTTTTCATAAAAATTCCTTATCTTTCGTAAAAATTAGAGTGTAACAGTTGCTTGATCTGTAATGCGAGGGGAAAATTGAATATCATCTTCTTCTTGGCTGTAGAAGTTTTTACTTAAATAGGCACGTCCTGAATCACCAAAAACAACAACAACAAGATCATCTTTTTTAAAGAGTGGAAGTTTTTGCATGAGCCCAGCTGCTACTGCACCACTGCTTGGTCCGACTAAAAATCCATGTTCATGAGCAAGTGTTTTAAGCATTGCAAGTGATTCATTATCGCCAACATTTACAAGTTCTGTGATTGTTTTGTAATCAATGACATCAGAATCGAAATCAATACCAATACCTTCAACTTTGTAAGGTTGAGGGTTGCCGCCTGTTGCATGGAAAGATGTTGCTGCATCGATTCCGTATACTTTAACAGCGGGATTTTGTTCTTTTAAGTAACGTCCTGCGCCACTTACGGTTCCACCAGTTCCTGTGCCTGCAAAAAAGTGGGTAATCTTACCCTCAGTTTGGCGCCAGATTTCAGGTCCTAGAAGCGTGTAATGCCCATTGGCGTTTTCGATGTTGAAATATTGATTAGGCATAAAAGAATTGGGTGTAGTTTTTAAAAGTGCTTGTGCTTGTGAATGGTAGCTCTCTGGATGTTCAATAAAATCAGTTGAAGGGCATACTACTACTTGTGCGCCATAGGCTTGTAAGGTTTGGTATTTTTCTTTACTGCATTTTTTAGAAACAGTGATGATAACTTTATATCCTTTAGCAGCGCCGATCATGGCAAGCGCAATACCGTGATTTCCTGAAGAAGCATCGATAATGGTACCACCTGGTTTAAGAAGTCCTTTTTTTTCTGCTTGTTCAATCATGTATAAAGCAGAGCGATCCTTCATGCTGCCGCCTGGATTGAGGTATTCAAGTTTTGCTAAAATGGTTGCTTCGGTGGGGAAGTTTAATTTTACAAGTGGGGTGTTACCAATTGCTTCTAAAATAGTTTTTGCAAACATAGTATTTCCTTAAAGTTTTTATATGGAGTTGAGTATAGGGGAAACGTGGTTTTGTGTCATTAACTTGTTCAAAAATTCCGCTACCGTATTAAAGAGATTTTTTCCGTGTCATTCCCAATAAGGGAAGGTTTACCTGACCGAATGGTAGGGGAATCTTTGGATTGTGAAAAGTTCCCTTTTAAAAGAGAAACAGCCTTATGGTGTGTAAATAAGTTCCGTGTCATTGCGATGCTAACCCGGCGAAGCTATAAGCGAAGAGGGGGCTTGCGCGGCAATCCCTCCAGCACTTACTAAGAAAAGTAACCATGGCTTGATTTTTTGGCATGTAAATAAAATGGGAAGGATGATATTCTGTTTTTTATAGACGGTAAATTATTATGAAAACACCTTTGAAGGGAATGTAAAATGAAATTATTGTACTTATTTTTAAGTCTAATGTTACCAGTCATTAGTAAAGCCGCTGCGTCAGAAGAGCCCTCATCTACCATTGAGTACTACAATAAAAATGCACAAGCGTTTCATGATCGCACTGCATCGATTCCTAAAATGTTCGACTTGCATAACATTTTCTTACGATATCTTCCGGCAAAAGCAGTTATTCTTGGGGCGGGTTGTGGAGTAGCACGTGATGAGAAATATTTTTTAAGTTTAGGGCATAGCGTCTTTGCCTTTGATGCTTCTGTTGAAATGGTAAAATTGGCACGACAAGAACTTGGAAACGATGCTGTTGTTCAGGCAACTTTCCAAGAACTGACGCATCATGAAACGTTTGATGGCATATGGGCAAATGCTTCTTTGTTGCATGTTTCCTATGAAGAAACGCGAGAAGTGTACAAGCGTCTTTGGCAAGCACTTAAACCTGGTGGTATTTTGTATGCCTCGTATCAATATGGTTCAACGCACCGATTTCATGATAATCGGAATTTTTACGACATGAACGAAACAACGATTGTACCTTATCTTGAGGACCTTTTTGAAATTATAGAATTACGTAAAACCCCCGATGCGCGCTCAATGGACAGAGTCTGGCTTAATCTGGTGGTAAGGAAAAAATAAATTTTTGAATTTAGAAAATTAGGTGAGTATTTATGAAAAAAATAGTTTTACTTGTCGGGTGTGTGGCCATTATTGGTTCGGCTGCGGGGTATTTGTTGAAGCCTGATAAAATAAAGCAAGTTGAAAACAGTCTTCAAGGTAAAATTCGTATCAGGGGGGAAAAAGAACCGTTACTATCCTTGGCTGATCGTATGCAGTTTTATAAAACCCCTGCTGTCAGTATTGCAGTGATCGACAAAGGTAAAATTGCCTGGGAAAAAGGCTATGGTACTATTTCTCTTGAACCAAACGCACCAGCTGTTACTACCGAAACATTATTCCAAGCAGGTTCTATTAGTAAGCCTGTAACTGCCATGGGGGCATTATTACTTGTTCAACAAGGTAAGCTATCTCTCGATGAAGATGTAAATACGTATTTAAAATCATGGAAAGTTCCTGAAAATGAATTCACAAAAACAGAAAAAGTAACGCTGCGTCGACTCCTTTCACATACTGCAGGCACTTCTGTGCACGGTTTTCCTGGATATAAAGTTGGTGAATATATACCAACAACGGTAGAAGTGCTTGAAGGAAAAAAACCACAGGTGAACACTGATCCAGTGCGTGTAACAAAAATTCCTGGTACTGAATGCTCATATTCTGGTGGCGGTACTGTCATTGTGCAGCTTTTAATTGAGGACATAACAGGCGAACCCTTTGATAGTTGGATGAAAAAGAATATTTTGGTTCCTTTCAATATGACCTCAAGCACCTTTGATCAACCACTCTCTCAAGAAGATAGCAAGCGCGCAGCGCATGGTTATCAATCTGATGGAGAAAGAGTTCCTGGATGCTGGCATATTTATCCAGAACGATCGGCGGCGGGTTTATGGACTACCTCAACAGACCTTGCTCAATTTGCACTCACTTTATGTGATGTTTTAAAAGGAGAAAAACAGGGACCATTGAGCCAAGAGATGCTCCAAGAAGCTCTTAAGCTACAATACCATAATCCTGATTCTGGTGGTTTTGACCCAGGACTTGGATTTTTTATAAATAATCCTGATAAAAAATCCATGATGTTTGGGCACAGTGGAGTTGATGAAGGTTTTCAAGCAAATCTTGTCATGTATCCAAAGCTTGAAAAAGGATGGGTCATCATGATCGATAGTAATAATGGAAGTCTTATTGAGGAACTAGAACAAAGTATTGCGCAGATTTATGACATTCCTGGTAGAGAACCGTTGACGGTAGATACTTTTCCACTTGCTGCTACAGAAGCTCAAAAATATGCGGGAACCTACACCTGCAAGGATTCTGTTATGACTATAGTTTTGCGTGAAAATTCGCTCTTTATCTCCTGTGTGGGCTCCGGGTCCTTTAATGAAAAACAACTTTACTATGCGGGAAATGATACCTTTTTTGGTAAAGAATTTTCTGAAGTCCTTTTTCAATTTATCCGATCTGGTGATCAACTTGCTTGCATCGTTCTTCTTTCAAGAGGAAGCGGTATCCCTATGAAAGAAGATGGAGTAGTTATTGAATTTAAAAGAGTTGAAGAAAAATAATCAAAAAGGTGTGGTTATGGATAAAAAAACTTTATTTATATGACCAGAAAACCCGGGTTCTTTTAAAGCCCGGGATGAATGGTC
>CAZQDJ010000015.1:0-25296 GCA_964592275.1 uncultured Pseudomonadota bacterium
AAGAAAGGTTACCTAATACAATGAAATCATTAGTCGAAGAAGCTTCTTCCGTAGTCAAAGCTATCGAAAAAGCATGGAATCGCGCGGGCTGTCCTCAAACTTTTTCTGTAAAAATATTTGAGACCCCTGAAACAAATTTTTTTGGATTCACCAAAAAATCAGCTAAGGTTGGTATCTTTTTTGAAGAAGAACCAGCTCCTCAACAAAGGAAATATACTTCTCAAAGTCGCGACCAAAAGTCACAGGGCGCATATCGCTCTCAATCAAAAGGTCGAAATGATGCGTCGTATTCACGTGAACGCGAAGAAAAAGAAGACGATCTCGTACAAATAGAGTCACGCCGCGCCCACCACAATGGTCGTCAAGCTAATCAAGGTCAACGTACCAATGATCGTGATCACTCTTCCGATTCTCGCCACGCTCAACCTACAGTAGCTGCAACAGCAGCGCCTGTGCAACGTCAAGAATCTGCTCATAATAATGATCGTCAAGATCGCCAACCAAGCAGAGAAAGACCTCAACGTCCAAATAATCGTCCTACACGTACCAATGATCGTGAACTTGAAGAACAACCTCGTCAAACAAGATCTAGTGCGCCTATTGTAGAACAAGAACAAAGACAAGAATCACGATACGAACAACCTAGACGCGAACAACAAGAATCTCGTGAATACACACCAAGACAAGATCGTGAATTTGAACCACGACGCGAACGCGAATTTGTTGAACGCAATGATGAACGTCCTCGTGATAATCAAGAAGAAGGTTCTCGCGAACGAGCTCCTCGTAATGATCGTCGTGATGGAGATAGAAGATCCTCTTCACGTGGTGGCGATCGTCGCGATAACAGAGGTGGTAGAAATAATCGCCCTGAACGCGCACAACGTCATGAATTTGATGAACAACGTCCAGCATTTAACAGTGCTCCAGAAGATCATCATTCACAACCAGTGCATGAACAATCACAATTATCTTCAGCTCCAGAAATAGCACAAGCTCCTGTATCTTTAGCTCCTCAAAAAAAGGTTCTTAAAGTTTCTGGTCGTCGCTATTCTGCTCCTGTTAAAAAAACTGACGAATAAGTAACAAGGTTTAGATCCTTCATTTAGAATGGTAAAATTTCTAAATGAAGGACTACGCTTACGCTAAGGCCTGCACTACCATGAACATTGATACCATTGTCGCACACTGTACTCCTTCAGGGAGTGGAGCAATTGCGCTGCTGCGTATCTCAGGGTCGCAGGCTTTTTCTATTGTAAACTCATGCGCCCACCTTTCTTCGGGCAAATCCCTTTCTTCTGTTGAAACACATACTATTCATCATGGATGGGTTGTTGATCACAATGGTACAAAATTAGATGAAGTTCTATTCCTTGCAATGCGCGGACCGCGTACTTTCACAGGGGAAGATACCATTGAAATTACTGGGCACAACAATCAATTTTTAATCGAAACACTTATTGCACGTATCATTGCCTGCGGCGCTCGCCCTGCTCAACCGGGAGAATTTACTCGCACTGCCGTTGAAAATAATAAAATTGATATTTTACAAGCAGAAGCTATTAATGAGTTGATCCATGCAAACAGCCAACAAGGGCTCAAGCATGCCCTTAATCAACTTGAAGGCAGCTTGTCACAACAGCTAGCGCTCCTAGAAAAAAAAGTGTTACAAATTATTGGGCTCTGCGAAGCAAGTTTTGAATTTTTGGAAGAAGATGTTGATTTTAGCGAGCAAATGCGTGAACAAATACAAGAAACTTTAGAAACCATTGCTCATCTTAAAAAGAATTTTGACCAACAACAGTTAGTACGACAAGGTGTTCGTATTGCTTTAGTTGGGACCGTTAATGCTGGCAAATCCTCTTTATTTAATACTCTTATTGGAAAAAATCGTGCAATCGTTACCAGCATTGCTGGAACCACACGTGATGTTATCGAAGCAGGATCATATCAAAACGGTATGTACTGGACATTCGTTGATACAGCTGGACTACGCAACACTGACGACATCATTGAAAAAGAAGGCATCGAACGATCGTACCAAGAAGCGCAAAACGCCGACCTTGTACTCCTTGTTAATGATGCAAGCAGACTTTTAACTGACGCAGAAAAACTGGTCTATGAAACTATCCTGAGTTCATACCCAAAAAAAACCATTCTTGTTCACAACAAAATCGATGTCCCGTCATTACAAGCTTCATTAAGAAGCGAGTCGGCATGTCTTGCAACCATCCCTGTTTCAACAAAGACCCTTGAAGGCATTGAAACATTACATCAAACAATAACGAAAGTTGTGTGTGAATTTGTCGCAAAAACAGATTGTCCATTCTTACTTAACAAGCGTCACATGACGCTCCTTACAAGTTTTGAAAACAAACTACTTACCGTTTCTGATCTCCTTAAAGGAGTTATAGAATACGAGCTGGTTGCCTACCATTTAAAAGACGCTCTTTCTGTTTTAACGGAATTGACCGGAAAATCGGTCAGCGAAAAAGCAATGGACATGATCTTTAGAGATTTTTGCATAGGCAAATAGCGACACTCGTTATTGCAATAACCTTTCTAGGTCGTTATAATAAGACGCATATAAAATGAAAATACTATCAGAAAGTCCTATCTATGAAAAAATTAGCGATGTTATGCGCTATTGCGCTCATCACAATAAACATCAGCGCTGACGCCATAAAACTAGATAAAAACAACACCCTTGTATTTAGTCGCACCTGCACCGAAATAGAAAGGCAAGCAACATGTTTTTTGTGTATCCATCTTAAAGAACAGGCCTATGACATTCCGCTTATCAAATCATTTTTAAAAAATGGAGCTGATGTAAACGCACGAGTTTTTAACTCAGACGAAATGCTGCCTGACACACTCCTCTTTGCCCCCTTGAAATTCTTCAGTTTCAAAGATAAGGACAAGTACTCCGAAGCCACAAGACGAACTGCTATTTCTGTATTAGGAGTCCTTCTAGAAGCAGGAGCCGACCCTATAAGTAGAGATTGTGGTTATGTATTTTTTGCACTACTTCTTCAGTCTCTCGAAGACTATTTGTATGAGCATATTTTTTCACATAAGCCAAAAGCAGAATTAGAGAATGATCCCTTCTTTATAGAATTAAGAAAGCTTACAGTTGCCACACATTTTAGAATGATCCAGGATCACAACCCTGCATACACACCAGAGCTTCAGGCAAGCCTTGCGCGATATTACCCCTACTTCTATTCAGCTGTTTTGCCAGATGCAGTGGATAATCCCTATATTTTGGATCCGGTACTTGATGGATATAAAGACCCCTTTTATTTTGACCCCTCTCTTGGAATTTCAGAATTCAATATATCACCTATATACGTGGGACATACTCGCGTCAATCCAACTATCAAAGTCACCAAAAAACCTGATGGCACATGGCTCCTACCTGATCAACCAGCAACCAACAACCTATACAACATAGCTATTTCTGAAAAACGTTCGCAAGCAGCAATGGATGCTCTTAAAAATACAGGCAGCAACCAAGTTATACTAAATCCTGATGGCACATTGCATGTAGAAGTTCCCATCCTGTAGTCAAAGAGCAAAAAATAAATCTTTCCATGTTTTAAGCTTAAACGATCAGGTTGTGTTTGTTTTTCTTTTTCATTTTCGATGCAATATCCATAATCTATGTCTAGCTTAAAGGAGTTAGCTTTACATTCATACATGGACACAAAAAAAGAACCTGCTTTTTAAGCAAGTCCCTTACTAATTTACTAGTTCAAGATCTTACGCTGAAAGTGGAACAATCACAGCGCGTCTGTTTGCTTCAATTTTACCTGGAGCATCAACTGCTGGTTTGGTTGCACCAAATCCAACTGCCTTCAATGTAGACTTTTCAACACCAGCATCTGCAAGAGCATTCACCATAGTGTGTGCACGTTTTTGTGAAATTGCTAAGTTATACAATTCACTGATGTAATGTTTATCTGCATGTCCTTCAACCTTAAGCATTTTACCTTGTGCAACGGCAGTTTTAGCCTGCGCAGCATCAAGTTTTACTGCTTCTTCTTGGTCTGGTCTAATGCTGAAACGATCGAAGTCAAAGAAAACTGGTTCAAAAGCTTTTGAACCGCTTTGTTCTTCTTTCCATGCAAGTTGCTTTTGACCATTGGTAGCAACAGATTTCATAGACTCTTCGTCCTGATCATCAAGAACAAAAGCTTCTAAATCCTTACCATACTTCTTTGAGCCTTGTTTAGACCCTGAAAGATCAAACCCTCTTCCAACTTGAGCCATTTTCTTTTCAGTCTTTTTCTTTTTAAGACAGCCGGTCAAGCACAAAAGCGGAACAGCCAACAAAAGTACTGATAAAAATGATCGTGTTTTCATAGTTGTTATCATGGTACTCCTTCCTTTTAGAAATTTTTTCTTTATTTAAATACATGCAAAGACGGTATCATAGTTTTTAAAAATTGACCACTTTTGCTTAAGCTTATTTTACCCTAAACAAGCCAATCACGTTAAGCTTATTCCTTATTAAATGCTTATAGAAGCTATTTTCCCCATTTCGTTTCCTGCAAAACATTTCTTTAAACCTCCCTTAAAAAGTATGCTTTTATCGAATCAATCGAGTAAAGCTACAAAAACACGCAGTATTTCTATATACTTTGAATTAAAGAGGGGTAAGTAGAAAATTAACACTTATACGTCCTGTCAAAGGAAAGAATGAAAAAAATTCTCATCAACGAAGAGCCATGGCAAACACGCGTTGCCATAATGCAAGACGAAAAATTACAAAATATTTATTTCTGGTCACATGCAGGTAATGTAATCGAAAAAGCTTTCTATCAAAGCTTAGTAACTAAAGTTCTTCCTGGTATTCAGACCGCTTTTGTTGATATAGGTCAAGAAAAAGCTGGGTTTCTTCATATTTCAGAAATCGATAGAGAACTTGCCATCAATCGTATGTCAAAAAGCTTTGCAGGTCTTGAATCATCTTCAGAAAAAAAAGATCGCGCTCCACGCCATGCTCCTGATATTGCAAAGATTTTGAAGGAAGGAGAGCTGCTTCTAGTTCAAGTCAGTAAAGAACCAGTTAATGAAAAAGGTGCAAAACTTACCACCTGCTTTACACTTCCTGGTCGCTTTATAGTTTTAATGCCAAGCATTCCACGCATTGGTATCTCTAAAAAAATCGAAGATCGCGATGAACGTACACGTTTAAAAGAATTAGTAGGTAGCTATCTGCCAGAAGGCATGGGGGCTATTATTAGAACCTCATCAGAACATCGTGTTGATAAAGAAATAGCACAAGACATCAAATTCTTAGTCACTATTTGGAATGATATTCTTGAAAAACAAAAAACTGCACAAGTTGGTGAAAAAATTCACGAAGATATCGATCTTGCACTCCAAATAGTCCGCGATCACCTTGATAGCGATGTGGAAGAAGTGCTTGTTGATAATAAAGAACTTCAAAAGAAGCTTGTTCAATTTGTTAAAGATGTTGCTCCTGAATTTCTTGAAAAAATAAAAATTTATACCGGAAAAATGCCCATCTTTGATAAATACGATATTGAAACCCAAATCAAAGAATCACTTAAATCCAAAGTTGATCTTCGCTCTGGTGGTTCTATTGTTATAGAAGCAACCGAGGCTATGACCGTTGTTGACGTTAACACAGGACGCTTTGTTGGCCGTTCAAACATGGAAGACACCATCCTTAAAACAAATCTCGAAGCTGCCGAAGAAGTAACGCGACAACTCAAGATTCGTAATATTGGTGGCCTCATTGTTATCGATTTTATCGACATGGCAAGTGGCGCAAACAGACAAAAGCTTTTTAGGTTTTTTGAAAAAACTTTGAAAGAGCAGGATAAATTTCAATCAGTTCTTCTCAAGATTTCTGAATTCGGCCTTGTTCAAATGACTCGTAAACGCTCTGGTAAAACACTTATCAAAGAGTTAACCGATTGTTGCAAGACTTGTACCGGAACTGGAGTTCTCCCTTCAGTACGCGCCGAAAGTTATGCTTTATTGCGTCACCTTAAAGAAGAACTTTTGAACAAAAAAGTTCGTGGAAACATTACCATCAAACTTTCACCTGAAGTATTTGATTATATTTCTACCACCGAATACGACACCTTATTTGATTTTGAAAAAGATCTTGATGGGAAAATCACTCTAGAAAGTGAAAAATCTCTCCCTCTTGGATCATTCAAAGTTGAAAATAACTAAAACAATTAACCTGTGTCATTCCTCGTTTGCGACAACAAGTGATAGGAAAATCTTTTATCGCTTCTCGTCTCTGGGGATGACACTGAAGTTTTAGCAGTGGTGGATTTAACTATTCGCTATCTGTGTTAAACTCTGCCGTGAAAAATACTTTCCCCTCACCCTTACAACTCTAAAGGATTGTCATGGCTGAAAAACCATCTGTTCTTGATCGTTTCCCTTCGTATAAAACTGATATTGGTATCGAAGTTCACGTACAACTTAATACTGCAACTAAGATTTTCTGTTCTTGTTCAAATGCTCAAACAGAACAAGCAAATGAGCACATTTGTCCTGTTTGCTGTGGGTATCCTGGCGTTCTTCCTGTTTTGAATAAAGAAGTTATTACCAGCGCCATTAAAGCTGGACTTGCAACTAATTCTCAGATTTCTCCAAAAAGTATTTTTGCACGCAAACATTATTTTTACCCAGACCTTCCAAAAAATTATCAGATTACTCAAGATAAGCTGCCCATCTGCACAGAAGGACATCTGATGATTACCAAAGAAGATGGTACTGAAAAAAAGATCCGCCTTATTCGTATTCATATCGAAGAAGATGCGGGGAAAAACATTCACGCAGCGTTTAGCAATGAAAGCTTTGTCGATTTCAATAGAACAGGAACTCCTCTTTTAGAAATTGTCAGTTATCCCGATATTGAAAGCGCGCAAGAAGCAAAGGCTTATTTAAAAGCGCTGCGCTCTTTGGTACAAGCATTAGGAATTTCTACAGGTAACATGGAAGAAGGCTCTTTTAGAGCAGATACCAACGTCTCTGTTCGCAAAAAAGATTGTGCTGAACTTGGAACCCGTTGCGAACTAAAAAATATCAACTCGTTCAAATTTATTGGCGATGCTGTTGAATATGAGATTGAGCGCCAAATTGGAGTCATAGAAGAAGGCGGCAAGGTCAAGCAACAAACGCTCTTGTGGGATACTAAAAATCGCGTTTCCCAACCTATGCGCTCAAAAGAAGAAGCTGCCGATTATCGCTATTTCCAAGATCCTGATCTACCGATTATCGAAGTTGACCAAACATTACTTGAAAGCGTGCAGCGCAACCTTCCTGAACTACCAACACAAAAGTTCAAGCGGCTCCAAACTCAGTATGGTCTCACTCCTTATGAAGCAGATATTTTAATCGAAGATATGGCACTTGCTCACTATTACGAAGAAGCAGCACAACACAAGCACAGCAAAACCCTTATCAACTGGATAGTACGCGACCTTATGGGATACCTAAAAGAACATAAATTAGCGCTTGCCGAATGCAAAGTAACACCACAAAAAATGGCTAACCTTGTTGCTCTTATCGAACAAGGAGTTATAAATACGGCTGCAGGACAACTGGTATTTGCAGAAGTTGCTCAAACTGGTGCCGAGCCTGCGCAAGTAGTAAAGCTCAAGGGATTAGAACAAATTGGCGATATTTCCGAACTTGAAAAAGTAGTGCAAGACATTATTACTGCAAACCCACAGATGGTTGCACAATATAAATCTGGAAAAGATAAGCTCTTCGGATTCTTTGTCGGCCAAGCAATGCAAAAAACTGGTGGAAAAGGGGATCCTGCAAAACTCAGCGAACTGCTTAAAAAGCATCTCGCATAGAATTTTCTAAAAATTAAAGTAAAAAAGAAGCTGCACATTTAAATGCAGCTTCTTTTTTACTTTAATTTCTCTCGCCCATCATATCATCAGAGGGGCAAAGATCTTATCTAATAATAATAATCCGGCATTGGATCTAGCTCATGGAATTCTTGTTCATTCGCATGATATCGAGATATATCTGGATGACCTGAAACTTCATTCAATATTCTTTGACGAAAAGCAGAAACCTCAGGTCTAACCTGCTTAAAATCAAAACCGGTTTTTAGTTCTAAACGATCTTTATTTGATTTTTCCCCAAACAACAGTAATTGAGAAGCCCTGGCCTGTGTTGCATTCGATTCGGTAAATAATTTAAGCCCATCCACTGTTCCTCCGCGCAACAACCAGGTTAAATCATTATCTAGTCTATCCACTCTTTCTTTCGCTCTTTTAATTGAAAGAGCTTTTTCTTTCTCTAATGATTTTTGATAAAAAGATGAAGATAAGGCTATGCGCAATTTCCATAAATCCCATGCTGATTTAACCTGTTCAAGCGTTGATCGAGTACTTAGGGTATCATTGTCATAAAGCAAAACAAGCTCCAGGAGCCATTCTTGACCCCATGAAGCTTGTTTAAAAATTCGTGTTTATTTTTACTGATTGCCGCCATTCATAAGCACAAGACTATCGTCACTAGTCGTTGATCTATTACTAGCTGTAGTCGAAGCCACAGCAGGAGTTACTGGTCTTCCCATCATTGTAGCCATAGAAGGAGTAGAAGCCAATCGCATCCTACCACCAACTCCATGAACCAAAACACAAGGAGTAGCGATCATTGATTGCACTTGCATCACTTGTACTGGAGGAGTAACTGCCCGGGGAGCATAAGTAGCTACTGCTGCTTCTAGAGTTTGTTGTCTTTGCGTATCGTCTAAACGACGTTGTTCTATTTGCTGTGCTTGTTGAAACTCTAAAGATAGGGTTCCATGAATCCCCTCAATTCGAGCTTTCAATTGTTGTCGTTGGTCCAAAACCGGACTAAGCCGCGCTCTTAGGTCTTGTAATATTCCCTGATGCCTTGGATCAATGTCTTCACCAAAACCATGTACTGCAACCATAGCTTCTTCGAAAATTTGTGTCGCTTGAAATGCAGCCATCGCCACACTCAAACGCTCCTGCACATCTTGACCATTTGAGCTATCTCTTCGTATTGCATCGAATTTTTCCCATGTTGCTGTAGTATCTCTGATTGCTGCTTGAAGTGTTGCTATTAAGCGCGAAATCTTTTCTTCTTGTTGCTTTTTTACAACATCTTTTAACTGAGTGTTAGCATCTTCTAATTGACGCTGAGTAGTAGCAGATGCAGCTTGCAACCTCGTTAACTCATTCAAAGCTGCTTGGCATCCTGCTTGTAGCCCAGTAAGATTGCCTTCTATTTGTCTTAATGTTCCATGAACATTTTCTAAATCAGCAATTTTTGTAGCAGCTGCATCTAATCTTCTTACATTAACAGGAGCTTCTCCAGCTATTTTTTTAGTTGCAAGCTCTTTTCGAGCATCAATTGGCCCAAAACAAAAACCTGCAATAGCCGCTGCGCCAACAACTCCATAGATAACCCAATCTATTGATCTATCAAGGCTACTCATAAAATCATTTTTACATTTTATAGCAAGTGGCAAACAAAAAGCACTCGCAGCCACTGGATATTTACCCACATGGTAAGCATATACCCCAGCTGTACGAATATGATCTCCCGCACGCCCAAAAAAGTTTTTTTGAACTTCAGCAGGTGCTGGATAAAGTAAAGCAAGTTCCCCCAAAACATCCGCACTCGTTCTTTGTTGTGGAATTTGAGGTTGAGCATCAACATGAACCACCACTGATTCAGCTGTCGCCCCATGTTGTTCTGCAGCATTAAGGCTAACAATAGCCACTAAACTGGCCACATAAAGTATATTTTTTATTTTCATAACGCTCCTTATAAGATAATCGCCTTTTATTCTAAATAACTTTTATCATTTATTTATACCTTACAGAGTAAATTAAAAAATTCAATTTGGCAAAAGGCTTAATTTTATACCAACCATTGATCATTAAGCATTTGATAGATTATATTTTAATTAGAGAAATGCTTTTCTTTTTAAAATTTTAATCTATTAAAAAAGAGTTCTGTATGAAAAAAACAATAAGCTTATTATTCGCGTTCATTGTTTCATCAAGCTTACTTTTTGCAAGTAGCTCCTGGAGTTGGTGGTACAACCGAGCTCCACAACCAATCCCGCTACAAACAGGAGTAAACTCAACTACTTTCTATCCACAGCTCTGGGGAACCACTGGAAGAAAAGACCATAACACTCTTGTCATTAAGCCAAAACGAACATCTGGTAGAACCCTTACTCAATGGACCTGCTCAATAACTGACGATTATGGCAACATCATTCTTGGAGGAACTTCCAAGAATCGTTTTGCTATCGCTTGGGTCACACCAGGACAAACGCTTGAAGGCTCTATGATTGTACTTCCTGCTATTGCTGGAGGCACAAAGGAAAAATGTAAAGCAATCGCACTCGATAGCACTGGAAACATTATTCTTGCAGGAACATCTTCCATTCCTGGAGGGAATAGTTATTTTGCAGCTGCTCGCGTTACAGCCACGAAAACAATTGATACTTCTTTTGGAAAACAAGGCATGATGCGCATACCGGTCTCTTTTGCTGGAGGAGCAAATGACCAATGCAATGCGATTGCTCTAGATAATCAAAGCAATATTATTCTTGCAGGAACTTCATCTGACAAAGCAGGCTCCACCTTCTTTTGTGCCGCTCGATTAACACTTAATGGAGTCCTTGACGCCACTTTTGGAAAACGAGGAATTACTGTTCTGCCAAGCCTTGCTGGTGGCATTAATAATCAATGTCAGACGGTTACGATTGATCAGTTTAATAATATTATTCTTTCGGGGACTTCGTCTGACGCGACAGGAAATAGCTTCTTTGCTGCAACAAGGATTTCAACTACAACAAATTAAAATAGGACTTTATCTTGTTACGTGCCCTCTTTCGCCTTCGTTACCCGCCGTCGCCATCCAACTTCGTTAAAACTACGTCGTGATCTTCGAGGCTAAGGCGCGGTCTACGAAACTATGGCGCGATCTTCGAGGCTTCAGCGTGGCACCACGCCTTAGCACTTCGTGCGGCGGCGGGTGGATTCCCAGGCGTTCACTCCGTCTAACAAAATACAAAGTATTTTGCCGCGACTACCGTTCTCTAGGAATGACTCTATTACCGCAAATTAATCTGATACCCATCTCTTGATTGCACAATAAATCCCTCTTTGTTCAAATCTTGCAACACCTTAGAAAGCCTTGCCTCTTCGTACCCAAGCGCCTGCAATTCTTTAAACGTCATTGTCTGTTTTTGAGTAAGAATCCTCACAATCGCTCCACGTATCTGACGATCAGAACCTTCAAACTTAGACTGCTTAGTGTGATGCTTACTTTTCTGACTTGGATTTTTATACAATCGTTTCAATTCAACACCACAATCCATAAGCGCATAATACCATTCACGCACATTTTCTTTATCAACAGTACGAGCGACAAGCGGAAGGAGTTGCTTATCTGTAATCAACTCCTGTTCATGACCAAAAAAAGCATGAATATAAACAGCACGAATGTTTGTTTCTATAAAAATAGTTGGTTTGTTGTATGCAAATGCAACAATAGATGCTGCTGTTGCAGGCCCTAATCCTTTAAAGGTTTCAAGAATATGCGGCTCCTGTGGCAAAATCCCTCCATATTCAGCAACCACTTTCTGCGCAATGCCATGCAACGCAAGTGCGCGTCGATTGTATCCAAGACCAACCCATGCCGTTAAAATTGTAGCAACAGAGGCACTGGCTAACGCTTCAAACGAAGGGAACTGCTGTATAAAGTTCTCATATTTTTCTGTCACACAAACAGTCTGTGTTTGCTGCAACATAATTTCTGAAACAACAATGTAATACGGGTTATGGGTATTTCTCCACGCAAAATCACGCCTATTTTTTTTGTAAAAATCCCACACCGCTGATTGAAATTCTTCAATCAATAAAGGAGTAGTAACTCCCTCCTTAAGTGCTTGCTCGTGCTCTAGAAGGAATGCATGGAATGGGTCATTTAACTGAATAACCACAACAACCTCGAACTATAAAAATAAAGTTTCTTTTGTACACATTGAACTATGTTCCCCAATCCGATGATAAATCTTTTCATTTCAAGCCCACACACAGCTTATCTTAAAATTAAAGTTATAAAAAAAGTTGCACTCTTCTTTCTTATTGTGATAAAATTCAAATAGAAAATATAATATTATAATAAGGTATACTGTATGAATAAAAAAACTCAAATCTTTCTTTTGATCATAATGCTCATAGGAATCAACTTTTATAGCTCACTTTATGCTGAGCTATTGATACTAAAACAAACAGAGGCTGGATTTGCCCCTCTTGACGATTCAGACGCTCCTCATAAAAAGACGATTGAAGGGATAGTGCTGAAATATCAATGGCCCATGTCTAGCGCTCTCGCATTTGAACAATTTGCAACACGAAGCCAATTACTAGAAGATACAGGGGATCTTTTCACTCCTGATAAGCCTAACGCTGAAGAACTGTTCGTAGAACAAGAAATACATAAACAAACTGGTAATAATAGTTATCGCGTTATATTTTTTCCAACTACCCTTTATGAACTTTTTGCAATAGCTGAAACGTTTCATTCAAATCATCAAGATAATACATTACAAAATGCACTTCGTAATGTATCTGCGGCAAAAGACCTTAATCTTATGCCAATATTATCCAGCAGTACCAATCCACAAATAGTACGAACACACATTAAAGATTCTTATCAAGAATTTAACAATCTGTTCTTCGATGGCTCCCCGAGCGCTTACGATTATATTAACACTGAACTAGCTAGAAAAGTCTTTACGCTCTATCCTGAACTTGAAAAAAGTGCCAATTCATTGACGTTTTCAAGTTCAATAGAAGAAAAAACAGAAACACTGTCAAGACAATTACTAGACGATCTCTCGCGTGAAATTGCCAAACTATATACTCTCACTACCTATGAGTTTAATGATAATGGTTCTTACGCCTTACCCGAAACAATAAGAAATCTTACAAAACTTAAACATCGAAAAGTCTTTACAAAAATTATTACATTAGAATACAAAGCAAGAGTTCTCAATAAAGGCCTCTTACTTCGTGGAACATCATTTGAAAGATTTTCTCCTTTTAACACTCCTGCACATCCTAATTCCACTCTAGTTGCTGGCTTACCTTTACTTTTGCGGGGAGACTACTCTGCCACAATGGAAAAAGGTTATACACAAAAAAATAACACTCCCTATTCCATCTCTTTTGGCAACTCACTTCTTGCAGGTATCTTTTTAGATTACGGTGCATGCGTTTATGAATATTTAACACATAGACAATCCAAAGGCACTGGGTATGGCCTTTTTATTGATAAAAGACAGTATATTGAAAACAATAATGGGAATTTGTTTTTCATTTCTCCTCTTTCAACTTTGGCTTCTCTCTACGCAAAGGGAGAATATTTCCACTCACGATCAAAAGCAGCGACAATAATAAAGAAAGCAAACCATAAAGCAAACTCAACCTCTTATGACGAACACAACGTGAGGGGGCTCAGCGATCACGAAATTGAAGACCCAACAGGAGTCCTTCTTATTACAAGAGACCCATTCAAGCATGGGGCAATTTTTTCTCAATTTCTTGCCGAAAATGGTACTATTCTTCAAGCAGCAAGGGATGAGGTAGAAAGACTCGAAGAGGATGTTTTGCAGGCTCAACAAAAAGCTTCAAAATATCTTGAATCTATCCGAGTTCTCGCTCCTGCTATAAAAAAATTCGAGAAAAAATTTAGAGATACACATCCAGTATTGTAAAATGACATTTAACATGAGCAGTCTGTGTTTGTTCGTGCTCTAGAAGGAATGAATCATCTAATAGAATTATTATGACTTCGAATTATACAAAGTCCTGTCATTGCGAACTTGCGAAGCAATCCTTCCAACGCTCGCTAAGGAAGGTAACCATCGCCTGATCATTGATGAGTTAGAATTATGAAACAATCCTGTATCTATATTTCGGATTGGGATGTGTACAAAAGAAACTTTATTGTCATGCAAGGCGCTTGAGGGATTGTTTCGCAAGTTCGCAATGACATAGACTTTTCTTCTTCATTTCTTAAACATGTAACATGTTGATGCATTTTTATAATCCAAACATGGAATAACAGTTAATCTGATCAAATTACTCCACGCGCCCAATTTCAATGGTGATCATCGCATCTACATTCAAGACTTTTCGTGCTGCAGTTTTCATTTCATCAAGGGTGATAGCGCTTATCTTTGCAGGAAACGTATCAAAATAATCAGAAGAAAGATTGAGCCGTTCAAGACCCAGCAAGCTCCCTGCTATCTTTTTACTCGAACTCATATTGTCAATAAGTCCATTGATAATCGTTCGTTTTGCTTCTTCAAATTCATCGAGTTCAATAACATCAACTGCTGTATTAATCGCATGTAAAAGAACTTCTTTTGCCTCATCAAGACGATCTAATGATACGGTAGTTTTCACAAGAACCATGCCAGCTTCTTCGTCACATCCAACAATCAATGATCCACGAATACCGTAAAAAAGTCCTGTTTGTTCACGAATTTTCATAAGTTGAGAAGTCATTGAACCATTAGTGCCACCACCAAAAATTTGATCGAATAATAATAATTTTTCATAATCTTCATGGAATCGATTAATCGAACGGCCCGCAAACATTAAAACTACTTGATCGCGATTAATAGGATACGAAACAGTTGCAGGCACTATCGGATTTAACATAGGAAAATCGAGGGGTTTAGTTTTTTTGCCTTGCCATTCGCCAAGATAAGTAGAAACTTCTTTTGCAACGTCATATCCAACAATATCACCAACCACTACCAGTGTTGCCCCATCAGGAATAAACGCAAACTTATAAAAACTTTCGATATCTTTTTTAGAGATTTTTTTAATCGACTCTAAAGTACCATGCGGATCCTTGGCATACGGGTGACCTTCATACATAACTCTACGCAAAATATGATTTGAAAATTCTTGTGGTTCATCCCAATAGACCGCTAAATCAGAAAGAATATGTGCACGAACTTTTTCGATAGTTTTTGTATCAAATTCACCATACATAACGAGTTCACGTAAAAATTCTAATCCTTTTGCTAAATCTTCTTTAAGTACCGAAAGAACAATAATCCCTGGCTCTGTTGTCAGAGTCATTCCATACCCTTCAACTTCCTGCGCAAATGACGAACCTGGATAATTCTTTGTACCTTCAAGAAGAAGATCGCACACAAAACGATAAAGTCCTTGTTTGTCTTCTGGGTCAGCATATTCACGCACTGGCAAAGAAAGAACTAAGTCTATTTTAGGAACTATTGCCTCGATAGCAGTAATCACCATCAACCCATTAGAAGGTTTTTCTTTCTTGAATTTTGTAAACGAACATTTTTGTAATGCAGGAATCTCAACGCTGCATGCATAACGCGAGGGCTCAATAAGAGAAGTACGCGTTCTACCCTCCAAGATGCGCTGGTCTTCTTTATCTGAAAGCTCTTGCAACGCAATCAAACTCTCATTCATATCATCTGTCGCAGAAAGAATACGTCCCGTATGACACATCATACGATTGCAATAGGTATTAAAAAGATTTCGTATCTGAGTATCTGCATCAGATAATTCTTCCGCAATCTCTTTAAAAATAAGTTGTTCATCGCCAGTAAGAATATAGGATTCACCAATCAAATTTGCTTGCTCAGAACCATTTTCAAGAACAGAAAGCAATGATGCTTTCACCTGTTTTTGAGCCCGTTTAATTTCTTTTTCAGAAAAACCATGATCAACTATTAATTGAATTTCCTGCTGAATAATTTCGATGATCATATCAATATCTTCTTCATTATCTGGCTGGAACGTGATATCCATCAACGTCGCATCTTGTCGTTGATCAATGGCAACATGTAATTCTGAAGCAAGTTCTAATTCATCAACAATTTTTGCATACAAACGAGAGCTTTTCCCTTTACCAAGAGCGCAGGCAGCAACTTCATATAAATAACGATTTTTATCACGTGCTCCTGGAAGTACATACGTTAACGCAGCTTGTGATTGCTGTACATCGCGATACAAGGTAACCGACTGGCCGATAAGATCAGTTCCATGATAAAATTCTCGTTGCTTATAATGAGGATCACGAGGAATATGACCAAATGCTTTTTCTACTTCTTCAAAAACTTCTTCTGCTACAACATCACCAACAACCACAAGTACCGCATTATTTGGTACATAATGCTTTTGATAGAAAGCAACAAGCGTATCTCGCTGCAAATTCCACAAATCTTGTTTAAATCCAATGACTGGATAATGGTACGGATGATCAGGAAAAATGGACGCAGCCATACGGCTCAAAAGAGTGTCAAAATAATCATCTCGGTACATTTTTAGTTCTTGAATAACCGCACTCAGTTCGGAATTAAGCATCTGCTCATCAAAACGGCAGTTACGCATGCAATCAGAAAGAAGTGGTAAAGATTCTTTCCATGAAGGAGAAGGAAAATCAAAGACATAACAGGTGTAATCATAGCTAGTGAATGCATTCGTATACCCAGAAAGTTTTGTCGTTGTTGCATCAATATCAGATTCAGAAAATTTTTTGTGCGTACCTTTAAAAATCATATGCTCTATAAGATGTGCAAGCCCTCTTTCATTACTATTTTCATGTTTAGAGCCAACCCCATACCAAAGATTAATAGAGACCTTAGGAATATGCCGAAGGGAATGAACTAGTATCACGAGCCCATTAGGAAGTATTTTTTTAAGAACAGATTGAGACATACCAGTAACCATAACTATTCCTTCTTAATAAAACTCACTTTTCACCCCAACTCGTCATCCTCAACGAGGCGAGAGTTGCAGCGGTGCACGCAATGCACCGACCAGACGAAGCGAGTGTAAGGATCCAGGAATAAATTACACCTGAGTCCCTATACAATTTTCACTATAATGATTTTTACACAATTGTTCTGGATCCTGACGCTCACTCCGTCTAGCAGAACATAATATGTTCTGCCGCGACTACCATATCGCTGAGGACGACGAGTGAAAAGATCTACTTTTTAATCTTCACAATAAAGTTCAATTTTCTAAAAACGACCTACTTGAAGTGTTAACATTTTTTCAGGAACAAGTACTTTTCTCACCGCTTCCTTCATCTGATCAAGAGTAATCGCATTAATAGTATCTGGACGAAGATCAAAGTAATTATCAGTCAAATTATACCTATCAACAAATAAGAATGCGCTTGCCATACGAGCATTAGAAGTAAACCAGTTAACTTGCGCATTTAATACCGCTTTTTTAGCAGTTTCAAATTCTTCTTCGGTAATTTTATCAATAACAGTATCTAGTGTTTCTTTGATGCTTTTTTTTGCCTCTTCAAGGCGATCTAATGAGACAATTGTTGATACATACACGGTCCCTGGTTGCTCATCTGCATCCCCAATAAGAGACGCCGATATAGTATAAAAAAGCCCCGTACGTTCACGCAACTTAAAAAGATGTGAGTCCATTGACCCACTTAATACTTGATCAAAGAGTAAAAGTTTGTCGTAATCAGGATTAGTACGAGCAATAGAAATACCTGCAAACATTAAAACTACTTGATCTCTATTTGCTTGATGAGTAATCAATTCTTGAGAAACTGATTGTAATGTAGGAAAAAGTTGCTCAGGAAGTTCAGTCTTTTTTAAAGTTCCCAATTCTTTTTCTACCAATCCTTTAATATCATAGCCTTCAAGATCTCCAACGATTGCCAAACGAGCTTTGTAGGCAGACATATGTGCTTTATAAAAAACTTCAAGATCTTTTTTTGTGATACTTTGTATGCTTTCTTCCGTTCCAATGGTGTTTTTACTATAAGGATGTCCCGCAAAAAGACGTTTCTTCATTAAAAAAGGTGCGTATGACTTTGGTTGATCCCAGAACATTTTAAGTTGCGCAAGAAGAGAAGCACGTATTTTTTCAATCGCTTTTTCTTCAAATGTTGCTTCTATTAAAAGTTCGCGTAATAACTCAAGGCCTTTTGGTAAATCTTCTTTTAAAAGACTTACTGTAATAACCCCTGGATTAACCGCTATCCCCATAGCATGTTCTTCAAGCTCTTTTATAAATGCATGCCCTGGGTATTTTTTCGTTCCTTCAGTAAGCATCTCGCACATAAATTGATAGAGCCCTGGTTTTTCATCAGAATCAAAATGACTTTTTGCATGTAAGGTTAAAATAAGTTCTATTTTGGGAATATTTTTATTGTTGTGAGTAAATACACGAACACCATTTGAAAGAGTGAATTTATCAGATTTATGAAAATGAAATTTTTTTGGATCTTTCACAGTCACTGTATCTGCATAGGCTGTTCCTTCAACAGGAATAGTGCGTATACGCCCATCTAAAATGCGCACATCCTCTTTATCAGAAAGCTGCTGTAATTTTTGCCAATGAGCCTTGCCCTCTTCTGTAAGAGATAAAAGTTTTCCTGAATGCATAGTTGCAGGAGAGAAATAATCTCTCAAGAGTGTCTGAATATTTTTTTCAAGCATTGCAGGAGAATGAGTAAGCATTTTAAACGGTAGATTTTCATCACCTGCCAATACATAACTTTCTGCTATCATTTGTGCCTGGCTTGAATTACTTTCCAGCGAAGAAAGAATACCAACCTTCACTTGTTTTACTGCGCGTAAAAGCTCTTTTTCTGTAACACCATTTTTAATAATATCTTGAATTTCTGTACTAATAATTGAACGTATTTCTTCAATACTTTTTTCATCTTTTGCACAAAAATACATAAGAAAAACTGAAGCATCTTCAAGAGACAACACAAAGGTAGAAAACTCAGTTACTAGTTCAAGATCATCTACTAATTTTTTCGTTAAACGCGAACTTTTACCCTCACCTAAAATACCAGACAGAACTTCCATCTCCATTTTTTGCTTATCTTTTGCCCCTGGCAATACAAAAGCAAAAAGACCATATGGTTGTTGAACATCTCGATATACCACTACCGATTGAGCAATTAAATCTTTACCATGATAAAATTCTTTACGCTGATAGGTAGGATCTTTTGGGAGATTTCCCAATGTTTTTTCAGCTTCAGCAAACACTTCGTCTGAATCTACATCTCCAACAACCACAAGAGTTGCATTATTGGGCACATAATGTTTTTGGTAAAAAGCAAAAAGATCATCGCGATTTAAATTCCATAAATCTTGTTTAAAACCAATCACTGGATAATGATAGGGATGATCAACAAAAATGGCTGAAAGCATGCTTTGCCACAGAATTTTGAAATAATTATCTTTCATCAACTTGAGTTCTTGAATTACTGCTTTTAATTCAGAATTAAGCATTTGCTCATCAAAGCGACAATTACGCATACAATCTGCATATAAAGTCAAAGCCTCTTTCCAATGATGAGAAGGAAAATCAAAAACATATCCCGTATAATCATAACTCGTAAACGCATTGGTGTATCCTGAAAGCTTTTGAGTTAATGCAGATAAATCGGTTTCAGAAAGTTTTTTGGTTCCCTTGAAAATCATATGCTCAATTAAATGAGCCTTTCCCTTTTCTCCAGACATTTCATCTTTTGAACCAACGTGATACCACAACTGCGTTGAAACTTTTGGCACATCAGTAACAGGACGAACAAGAACAACCAAGCCATTTGTTAATGTTTTTTTAAAAATTGAAGGAATCTCTTTTTTCATATTTTCTTTCTTTTCTTCGCGAGAACTTGCAATAACCTCTGAATAATGGGCCATCGCAAAAAAAGCTATCATTAAATATGCTCTATATTTTTTCATTTTCAGACTTCCTCTTTTCTAGAGTGTGAATGTAGCAAAAGTAACTACATTTATATTTGTTGGCAATTATTCGAAGCTCTGGCACAGTAAAGGGAATTAAAATAAGCCTAAGGAGATCCATGCTGACCATTTTTTATACACAACACTTTCACAAAACTATTCTTGTGTTACTTTTTTTCTCTTTTCCCTATTCCATACTATCTTCTACACTGCACGAAAAAACAAAAGAAAAATTATTCGCACTTCAAGAAAAAGTTACTAAACGTTTTGAAACAAAACTTAATCAAACGAAAACAACTCTAGAAACATGTATCGCTGCTTTAAAAATAGATCCTCTTTATGGCGAAATGGAAACAGCACTCCACGCATTATACCAAGATCCCACGTATAAACTTTACAAAACCACTCTCGAAACCCATGAATTCATACTCGAGCTTGAAGGGTATAACAAAACTATTATTCACCCAGAGCTCCTTACAAAAATAAATAATCTTTTAGAACAATTAAAAAACTACGAACACTTTACCTCGCTACGCTCAACCTTAAAAAAACAACGAGTTGCACTCCTTGAACTCTTTGAAGAAAAAGAATTAATTCTCTCCGTTGAAAAAATATTACAATACCAAGACAAAGAACTCGAAAAACTTCTTACCAAACAACGAGAAAAGATTAATGCCCTTCCTAGCTATCAGCATGCTCAGGAAGTACAAAAGAAATATCTAGAAACAAAAGCAACAAAAAATTTCCTTTTTTACCTCGAAAAAAAACGCGACCTCATTGTGCAAGAACAAAGCGCTTTATTAAAAAATAAAGAGTATCAAAAAGCATTAAGTGAATATGAACTTCTTTATTTTGATCATAAATATGATCAAAATAAATCGAATCCCCAAACTAAAGACGAACTTTTGAGACTTCGGTACGAATTTTTTACAGTACCCCTAGAAAACACCCTATAACTCTTCAATCGTATCGTCTCCTTCAAAGATAAAAGTTTATTTATAAAATACGTCCTATAGGGTTTATCGATCTATTATTTTAACGTATACTTACGATCTGCAGACATTTTTCACACATTACCAAAGCTCTATTGTGGATCTATTCAATATATCGGTAAGTAGCTATCGCCCTTTTTTACCTCTAAAATTCCCCTTTTTAGTTTGGGCAACTTTAGCTTTTATGGGAGGAATTCTTGTTGCCTATTATAATCTATCACTACTTATTTTTGGTAGTTTATTTGTAGGCACAGTCGTATTTTTAAGATTAAAAAAGAACTTGTTTCTAAAAAATTTTTGTCTCTTTGGGCTCTTTTTTATCGGTGGTTTTGGAAGAACTTTATACTTTTCCCACTACCGAACAACTCTTTTTCCTCTTTATCATGTCAGCATCGAGGGTACCGTAGAATCAATTACTTATATCGATAGTAAACCTTGGCGCTACCAATCACTTTTAAAAATATCACGCATCTTTAATAAAAATGGATGGCAAAAAAAAGCTTGTACTATTCAACTGTATACTGCAAAAAAACCTCGCTTTTTAGTTGCAGACACCGTGCACTGTTCTCTTGAAAAAATCCCTGCTCCTGAAGGAGACTTTAAGCTCTATCTTTACAAAGAAAATATCGACGCAACAGCTTTTCAGCCTCTTGTCCAAACAAAAATCATAAAAAGGCCTCATTATTCATTTAAACGTTGGATAAGCCAAAAAAAGAAATCTCTCCATTACCGACTTCTTAAAAAAATGTCCCCCTCAACTTTTGCTCTTTTTTCATCTCTTTTTATGGGAAACAGAGCGTCAATCAAACAAGAACTTGAACCTCACAAGCCTCTTTTTAAAGTATGGGGAATTTCTCATTTTCTCGCTAGATCAGGCATTCACCTACTTATTTTTATTATTTTATTAAGCAGATTTTTAAGCCTTATCCCTGCTCCATTTCTTATCAAACATGGTTTTGTACTTTTTTGTTCTTTTTTATATTTTCTTTTTTCTTGGCCAAGCGTCTCATTCAATCGCGCATTTTATACTTTTCTCTTTTACAAAATGACAACCTTCTTAAATATCCCTCTTCACTCGATGCATGCATTAGCGTTTATTTGTCTTGTTATACTTTTTCAAAGTCCTCTACAAATTCTCTTTTTAGATTTTCAACTCACTTTTTTACTCACATTTTGCCTCATCTTAATAGCTCACACCCGTCATCAACGAAGACTCCTTTTTTCGCAAAGACTTGCAAAATAAAGAAAGCCCTTTCTACATTAATGAAAGTTATTTCTCAAAAAGGAGTTTTTATGAAACTAAAAAATCAATTTCTTTTATCCCTACTTTTTCTTGCTGGCACATTACCCTTTAGTGGTGTATACGCTACTCAAAAGGAGCAAACACTTATAAACGCCATCGATATAAATCCTCCAGACATCACAATAGCAAAAGATGCTCCCAAAAAAGCATGGACTTTCATGGTCTATATAGCAGCAGATAACGATCTTAATAGATTTTCAACGCGCAATTTAGATGACATGGCAAAAATAGGTTCTAATGAAAATATAAATATTGTAGCGCACCTCGATAAACAAGGCTCAAAAGAAAAAACAAAACGCCTCTATGTCGGAAAAGATCAACTCATACAAGTTAATCACGGACAACCTTCATCATTCCAAAAACTTGATAGCGGTTGCGAAACAACACTCATAGATTTTTGTGAATGGGCCATAACAAATTACCCTGCAAAACATTACGCCCTTGTTTTGTGGAATCATGGAAGTGGCATTAGCGATAATGTAGCAGGAAGACTTCTTAACTCATCTGAACTTTTTGTCTTTAACCCGCTTACAAATATGCTAGAACTTGATCGATCAATTACCTTTTTTGACTTTATTACTAAAAAAGAAAAGGAGCATCGTGGTGTCTGTTTTAGTGATACTTACAACTCATTTCTTACCAACCAAAAACTTGATTTTGCTCTTCAATCAATACAAAAAGGCGCGCTTCGTGGTAAAAAATTCGACATTATTGGGTATGACGCATGTCTTATGGCTATGACCGAAGTAGCAGATCTCATAAGCCCTTATGCTGATATAGCTGTATTTTCTCAAGAAGTTGAACTTGGAGCAGGCTGGAAATATGACGAAGTGTTACGCCCTTTCACCTATTCAGCACCAACTCCTGAACAATTTGCTACTCATATTGTTGCAGCCTTCAATACAGCATATCAATCGATCACACAAGACTATACATTTTCAGCTGTTTCACTTTCAAAATTTACAAATCTTGAACGTTCATTAGACGCATTAAGCGCTATACTTATAGACATGTTAAAATTTCAAAGTGGAACATCTGTCCTTAATATCATACGCGCCGCACGATCAAAAAATTACTGTACCCATTTTTCTCAACCGACATACATTGATCTCGATCACTTTTTAACAAATCTTTATGATACTATTAATTACGCAACACTATCCCCAGAAAAAGAATATCTTAAAAATAATATTAAACCTCTTATAGCGACTACACGCGTTAATCTTTCGCAATGCGTTCTTGCACACACTGAAGGGCGTAGTCTTGCTCGAGCACGCGGACTTTCAATCTACTATCCAATACGATTTGTAGATTCATCATATACTATCACTCCCTTTGCTCGTAAAAATCGCTGGTTTAATTTGATAAGTATGGCCATTTAAAATCAAGCTTAAAAAAAAGGGAGAAAGCCGATGAACAACAAAAAAGCAACACGCTTTCTCTTCTTTTTTCTTTACGCAACAAATTATCTTTTTTCACAAGAAAAACCCCTCCTCACTCAACCAAAATGGACCTTTATGGTTTATATGGAAGCAGCCAATGATCTTGAAATATTCGCTCCACGCAACATGAGACAAATGCAACAAATAGGCTCTAATGAACATGTAAACATTATTGTACAACACAACATTTATGAGAAAAACATCTACAGATCAAGAACTTTTTTCATAAATAAAGGAGAAAAACAGCTTGTAAAAGAACACTATGCACCTCACGATACAGGAGAAGAAAACCTTATACGCTTTTGTTGCGATACTATTAATACGTACACCGCAGATCACTATGCACTTATTTTTTGGAACCACGGGACAGGCATTCTAGAGCCTGTTTTAAGAAACACTCTCTCTAGTACCGATCTTTTTTCCATGACTAATTCTTCAGATTTTTTTGAAAAAGAAAATAAAGGATTCTCTCCCCTACAAACAGCATCAAAAAACAATGCGCAACAAAAGTACAAAGGCATCTGTTTTAACGACACATCAGGCAAATACCTTACAGAAAAACATGTATGTCGCGCCTTAAAAACAATTTGCGCAACATCATTACAAAACAAAAAATTGGATCTTATAGGATTTGATGCATGCCTTATGTCAATGCTTGAAGTTGCAATAGCTATCGAACCTTATGCAAAAATAATGGTAGCTTCGCAAGACGTAGAAAGAGGAACCGGATGGAACTATTATTATGTACTTTTTCCTTTTTTATCTACCTCATTAAACCCACAAGATCTTGGCAAACATATTGTTAATGCTTATCAAAAAACCTACCAAAAAATCGCTGACTTTACCCTCTCATGCGTTCTTTTAGAAAAAGTACAAGAAATAGCTAATAATGTTTCTCGCGTTGCTTCTTTACTGCAAAAAATAATCTTATCTTCTCATGATAAAAAAATTAAAACACTCATAAAAACAAGTCGTAATAAACACCTATGCACCTATTTTGAAGAACCAGAATTTATAGACTTATACCACATTTATCACAATCTTTTTATGCACTTTAAACAAGCACTAGAAATAAAAGAAATAGAAGAGCTTAAACAAGAACTTACCCACGGAGAGCTTCTTATCGAAGAAGCTGTTTATGCTAATACAACAGGATCAGCATATCCGCAAGCAAAGGGCATTTCTATTTATTTTCCAGAACACTCCATCCATTCATCCTACAAACGATGTTGCTTTGCCATGAACTCGCACTGGCTTCCTTTCTTAAAAACCTACCTTTCTGTCTATAAAAAATAAGCTATACTTTTTATTCTTTTTTCACTCTTTATTTTTTAGGCAAATACATGACCAAAAAAGAGCTTAAACAATTGCTCCTAGAAGAGCTTTACGCCCCTTACAAAAACTGTCTCGCTTGCCCTCTCAGCTCATTAGGAAGAACACAGGTAGTATTTGGAAGAGGCAACGCAGATGCACGACTTTTACTAATAGGAGAAGCGCCTGGCAAGGACGAAGATTTTCAAGGAAAACCTTTTGTAGGAAGATCAGGAAAACTTCTCAGTAAAATTCTTGAAACCTTGGAGATAGACGAAAAAAACGATGTGTACATAACAAACATTGTTAAATGTCGCCCCCCTCAAAACAGAGCGCCCTTACCAAACGAATCAGCTATCTGCACAAAACTACTCCTTGAAAAACAAATTAGGTCGATTTACATCTGAAAGTTTCCACTAGCATCGGGATTTAGCTCCAAAGCAA